>DASXOK010000305.1:0-11370 GCA_036494425.1 Pseudolabrys sp. | reverse complement strand
CTGCCGCGTCTGGTCGCGCGTCACGTCGAGATTGAGCCGTGTCTGCCCCAAAAGCTCCTTGGCCTGACGGATGGCGGAGTACTCCGCCCCGCCCTGATAGATCGGCACGGTCAAGGTGCCGAGCACCGAGGCGGCATAGCTGTGTTCGGTGTTGAGACTGCCTACGGCCGAGAGGCCCTGCACGAAGCTGCCCTGCAAGGTGACATTCGGATAGAGCGCGCTTTCGGCGACTTTTACCTGCTGCTGCGCCACATCGACGTTGTATTGCGCGGCGGCGACTGCCGGATGCGTGGTAATGGCGAGCGCTACCGACTGATCCTGCGTCGGCGGCGACAGCCGGTCGACCGGCGTGCCGGGTGCAAGGTTGACGGGATTGCTGCCGATCACCTGGCGGTAGGTCGCAACCGCCGCCGTGTAGGTCGCCTCCGCGCTGAGCACCTGCGAGCGCCCCGCGGCCAGACTC
Source organism: Pseudolabrys sp. (assembly GCA_036494425.1). Lineage (GTDB taxonomy): Bacteria > Pseudomonadota > Alphaproteobacteria > Rhizobiales > Xanthobacteraceae > Pseudolabrys. The sequence goes on along the minus strand of DASXOK010000305.1, from coordinate 10,907 downwards.
GATTCGGCTTGTGCTACGTCGGTGCGCGTCACCTCGCCGACATTGAAGCGATCGCGCGTCTGCCGCAGTTGCTCCTGCAGCACCTCGACGTTGCGCCGCTGTAAATCGAGGATGGCACCGTCGAGCAGCACATTCATGTAAGCGGTGACGGCACTGAGCAGTACCGTCTGTTCGGTATTGTACAGAGTGGCGCGCGCCGCCAGCACCTGCGCTTCGGCCTGGCGGGTCCGACTGGCCGTCTGGAACCCGTTGAACAGCGTCTGAGTGATGGTGGCGCCGGCCGAGAATGGCGCGTTGTAGCCGCTTTGCGTGAAATATGTCGCAGGTGCGTTCGGCGACACCAAGCCCGTCGTGCCGGTGAGACGGGTCGTCGAGGACAACGACTGCTCACCGCCATTGACGGTAATCGACACCCGCGGCCGGTAACCGGAGAGGGCCTGGGGCACGTTTTCGTCAGTGGCGCGTGTCGAAGCACGCTGCGAATTCAACGTCGGATTGCCTTGATAGGCCTCGACCAGCGCCGCATCCAGCGTCACCGCACGCGCCTCACGGCCATACAATACCGCCAACATGCAAATGGCGGCGACTGCGACGTCATCCAGTCGTGTGAACAATCGGACCGACATGCCCCGTGTCACCCAGCCTCGAGCGTTACCCACGTTAGAGATGCGACGAGGACATGCACAAGACCACTATGGCAAGCGCCGGTCTACCGACAAAAAAGATAGTTGCCCCCGAAAGCCTCGCGTCTGCCCAGCTGCGAAACAATACGCGATCCAGCCGTCACTTCCAAACCGCCAATAGGACAATCAGATGTGTGAAAAGATGAACCGCACGCAATACGGGCGATTACGATTACCTCCGTAACCGAGTCGTATGCCGTACGGCCACTCCCGTGGCGGCTTTTCAACAGTTTCAAGACATATTGCTTCGCTCATCCGGCAACGCCGGAGGATCGAATGGCCGCCCAGGCGGGCGGCCATTCCTTGGTTCAACAACCGTCCGCCGCCTCCAACAGACGATCCTTGATCTCCTCAGTGGAGTAACCGTGTTCAAGGGCCCAGATTGCAGCCTGCGTACGGTTGGCGACCTGAATCTTACGCAAGATCGACTTCATGTGAACTTTCACCGTCGCCTCGGTGATATCGTAAGTCCGCGCGATCACCTTATTGGCGTGGCCCTTCACAAGACCATCGAGAATCTGCGTCTCGCGCTCCGACAGCCGCGGCAGGCGCCGCGACGACGTTGCACCGATGGTGTCGGCCTTTTGTTCGTGCAGACGGATAGCGCCGTTGCCGTTCACGGTGATTGGCACGTTTGTGGCGCATAAGACGCTTGGCACGCCCGGGACACTGGAGACGTTTGAGACGTCGATCGTGGCCAGAGGCGCGGACAGCACTTCGACGCTGATCGCCTGAGATCCGCAGTTTTTGGCTTCCGTTTGGCGCTTTTCCTCGGGCATTGCAGGCTGGATCGACGCCCGTTGCGAAGCCGACAGGATCAGCACGCGTCCATCACCGCTCATGACGACATCCAACGTACTGATCAGGGTGTCCGGCGACACGAACAGAGGAACACAGCCATCGATTTCAGAGGCCAGCAGCTTATGGAAGTCGTCGGGCGAGGCGTACTCGAACAGGAGAACGATCTTGCCGTCCGGCCACAACCTGCGGATGTCGGCGGATTGTCGCACGGCGTCGTCGACGGACTGCTCGCCCAGGATGACCAGCTTCGGTCCGTTGCCGGCAATCGACGGGCTCGGAATGTCCGCCAGAGAGCCAACACCGCACACGACGCGGTAAGAATGACCTTCCATGAGCGAATCGAGCGCTTCGCGGACAAGCAAATGCGGCTCGATGATAATTGTAGCGACACGTATTGCCATGACTGCCCCCGCTGTTGACGACTGTTATGCCACGGCCTTGAGCGACACGTTTTTACGTTTTGTGGGAGGCCTCCGGTGCCTCCTTCAACTTCTGCTCTATTTCGGCGTCCACTCTAGGCAGAGATGTGCCGCCGAAAATTAACGCGTGATAAGCCTTAACTTCACCTCCACGTTACCGAAGACGTACTCATTTGACGGTAACCTGGTGGATTCCCGTCGCACGCTGAAGAACGAGCTGGGCAAGCGCCAGCACGAAAAACAGCGGCACGATACGGGCATAGCGCTTCCATAAGCGGCGCGGTTCACATGCAAGCCGATACGTCCATTCCAAACCGCTTCGCTGCATCCATGCTGGCGCCTGCGACTTTGTGCCAGCAAGAAAATCGAAGGCCGCGCCGACGCCGATGATCACCGCGCCATTCAGACGGCCGACATGCGAGGCCATCCAGAGTTCTTGCTTCGGTGTGCTCAGACCGACCCAGATGATATCGGGCGTGGCCGCGTTGATGCGCTCAATTGCCGCATCGTCTTCTTCCGGCGTGAGCGGCCGGAACGGCGGCGTCATTGTGCCGGCGATCTCAAGCGCGGGAAAGCGCGCCTTCAACGTCGCGGCAAGACGATCGGCCAATCCGGGTCCACCGCCATAGTAATACTGGCGATATCCTTTCTCGGCGGAAATTTCCGTGAGCCGCCGCATCAAATCCGGGCCATAGACGCGCGTCACGCGGTCAAAGCCGAGCCGCCGCGCCATGAAGACAAGCGGCATGCCGTCCGGCGTCACCATGCCGGCATCATTGTGGATCTGGCGCAAGCGAGCATCGCGGCGGCTTTCGATCACGCCGTGCGCACCGGTGATGCAGACATAATTCGGTGTGCGGTTGCAAATCCAGGTCTCGACGATCGAAGCCGCGCGATCCAGCGTCACGGCGCTAACGGCGACGCCCAGAATAACAGCGCGTTCCGAGGCAGGCGCGGTCTCTGCGTTCACGGTCGGCATGACGATCACACAACCTCTCGCTAAGACGAATGTTACCTGCGATTGTCGAAACGCAACCTCATCGAAGCACGCTTAATGGTCACGAAAGCCAAGCTTTTAAACCCCGGGGTTGCACGTCGCATGGTTGTCGCGACGGGATACCGTCACGATGCGCCACAATCGCTTACATGTTCGTCCCGCTGCGCATTCGTGGACAACGCGTACCCCGCTATGCGCTGTTGTTAACAATTCATCTTTGGGTGCACGGCAACAAGAAGCACATTGGTGGTAACCATCGCGACCGCGCGCGGCGATCTCGTTGTCTCTGATGGGAAATGGTGCGTTTGCGCGGCGGGGAGTTCGTCTCGCCGACTCAAAGGGAGTACTCCCGCTGAGGAACACATATCGCCGGATGTCCGTATCAGGCGCGGAGTTCTTCTCTTTTAGATTGCGTCGACAACACGACGTGAAAATCTGAAACAGGGGAACCGGTGCCGTGATGAGCTCAATTTGTGGTGGACGGATCCGTGAGCGGATACAACGACAGGTTCAAGGGCCTGGCTTAGCCGACCTTGCCCTGGCAGCAGTGGTCTTCATCCTGTTTTATGCATGGTCGGTCGATCGAGCCGCCGCACAGACACCACCCGCGTACCAGATTGCCGCGGGCGACAGGATCGGCGTCACCGTGATCGGCCAGCCCGATCTATCGGGCGAGGCCACGGTCGATCAGGTCGGCAATCTCCGATTACCGATCGTGGGCGACATCCGCGCAATCAATCTCACACCGAGCGAACTCGAGAAAAGCATCGCCGGCTCGCTCGAGCAAGGATATGTCCGCAACCCAGTGGTCAGCGTGAAGATCGCCGAATATCGCCCGATTTATGTGCTCGGGATGGTGCGAGCACCGGGCTCGTACCCTTATCGCGAAGGCCTCTCGGTGCTCGGCGCCATCGCGCGAGCCGGCGGCATCGGCGCCACCGAAATCCAGCAAACCAGCATCCTCAGCGAGTTGTTGCTGGCGGAGGAACGCGTTCGCCTCCTGGAAATCAATCGCGCGTCCCTGCTGACGAAACGGGCACGGCTGATCGCGCAGCAGAACAGCGTCGACAAGATCGATTTTCCCGACATCACCGGGTCTGTCATCGACGCAACGCGCATGGCGCAGATTCGCGACAGCGAACAGCGCGCATTCGACTCCGAGCGCAAGGCCGAGCAGCAAGAGCAGGAAGCGTTGCAGAAGCAGCTTCCGCGTCTCGACGCCGAGATCGCATCGCTGAAGCAACAAGCCATCCTCGAGACGCAACAGCGCGAACTTAATCACCAGCTGGTTGCCGACTACGAGGCGCTCCTGAAGACGGGCCTCGGGCGCAAGCCGACTTATATCGAGACCAAGCGTGAGGAGGCGCGCATCGATGGAAATATCGAGCGGCTGCGTTCGGATGCGCTCAGAGCGGACCTCGCCGTCACCGAGGTGCAGTTCAAGATCACAGAACTCCACAACACTTACCAGCGCCGCGTGATGAGCGAGCTGCGTGAAACGGATCGCGCGCTGCTCGATCTGACCGTGTCGCTTCCGTCCGCGCAGCGCGCGCGCGCAGCGCGAGCGCAACAAGTTGGAATGCTGAGCGCCGAACAGGCGCAGCAGCCGACTATCACTGTCGTCAGCGCCAGGGGCAGCACCGTGGTGAAGCTCGATACCGCTGTCGACGCGTTGCTCCAACCTGGCGATGTCGTGCAGGTCGGCTCGCTGTTCGCGCCGACACCGCCGATGCCGCTCGATGAACTCGGCGTCACGCGCGAAAAGAAAGCAGAAGCGCCGGGCCAGACGAAAACAGGTGAGGCAGCGGCGTCGCAGGGGGCTGCAGCGGCGTCGCAGGGGGCTGCACCGGCGTCGACAGTAAATTGAGCCGCGGACCATCAGGGACCTGAAGAGGGACTTTTTGTTATGACGACGATCAGACCGCTCGTGTTATGCGGCGGCGCGGGATCGCGGCTGTGGCCGGCGTCTCGCAACACCTTGCCGAAGCAATTCGCAGCGCTCATCGGCGAACGCTCGACGTTTCAGGAGACGGTGCTGCGGGTGTCCAAGCTCGGCCGGCCGCTCATCGTGACCAACCAGGCGCAATGCTTCCTCGCGCAGCAGCAACTAGCGACGCTGTCGATCGAGGGCGATATCCTCGCTGAGCCGGCGCGCCGCGATTCAGGGCCTGCAATCGCAGCCGGATGTCTTGCGATTGCACGCGAGGACCCCGAAGCGTTCGTGCTGGTGCTGCCGTCGGATCACGTCATGCGTGATCCGGATGCATTCTTGCGCGCCATAGCGGCCGGCGCGCCGGCCGCGAAAGACGGTCGTCTCGTCACCTTCGGTGTGACGCCGACGCATGCGGAGACCGGATACGGCTATATCGAGCCCGGTGAGTCGGTCGCGCCTGGCGTCGCATCCGTCGTTTGCTTTGCCGAGAAGCCGAGCGCCGCCAAAGCCGAACAGTACGTCGCCGCAGGCTTGTTGTGGAACTCCGGCAATTTCCTGTTCAAGGCCAGCACGCTCATCGAGGAATATCGGCGCTTCGATCCGGCGACGATCGCCGTACTGAGCGAATCGATCGAGACGGGGACTACGTGCAGTGGCGTGACCGTCCTCGGCGACGCTTACGAACGCGCCACGCCGAATTCGATCGACTACGCGGTGATGGAGAAGACCGACCGCGCGGCGGTCGTGCCGATGTCTTGCGGCTGGTCCGATATCGGATCATGGGATGCGCTGTGGGGGTTCGGCCCGCGCGACGACGGCGGCAACGTGACCAGCGGCGCCGTCGAAGTGCTCGACAGCTCGAATTGCTACGTGTCGTCGACCGGCCCGCTCACCTCAGTGGTAGGGCTGAAGGACATGGCGGTCATCGCCACCGACGACGCAGTGTTGGTGACTGAGCGCAAACGCTCCGGTGACGTCAAGCGACTGGTCGATCAGTTGCGCAAGAACGGCCGCAGCCAAGCGGATTCGCACTCGCGCGTGTATCGTCCTTGGGGCTGGTACCGCGTCACGGATGCCGGCAGCCAATTCCAGGTCAAGCGCATTGTCGTTAATCCTGGCGGGCGCCTGTCTCTCCAGAAGCACAAGTACCGTGCCGAGCACTGGGTGGTGGTGAGCGGCGAAGCCACCGTCACCATCGATCGGTGCGTCAAAGCCGTACGTCCGAATGAGCATGTCTACATTCCGCTCGGCGCCGTGCATCGGCTCGAGAATTTCGGCCGCGATCCGGTCGAACTGATCGAGGTTCAGAGCGGCACCTATCTCGGCGAAGACGACATCGTGCGGATCGAGGACATCTATAACCGCGCGTAACGGCACAAATTCCTTCGCGTACTCAAGTCGCGCGGCGACCTAACGAAGTACCTCCTCATCGGACTGTCCTGTAAGTGACCTAATGCCATTCAATGAATTCGCTTCAATCGCTCTGCAAAGCGATCGAAGGGGTTTGCATGCGATGCGCTCGCTGCAAACGGCAATGGGGCGCAAAGCGGAGTGACCAGAATGCATGCTCCTCAGTTAGAACAGATCAGCTTTCAGCCGATCCAGCGCCCGGCTGATCCGGGCCACGACGCGAAGTTGCACAACGAAGAGGTGCTGCTGGGCAGCCTCCTCTTGTTCTGGCGCAATCGCAGGCTGTTCGCCGGCGCCGTCGTGGCCGCGCTGCTTTTGGCGACGATCTTTCTTCTCGTCGGGTCGAAACAGTACAGGGCCGACTCTTCTATTCGGCTCGATTTCGAATCGAACGGCACGGCAACTTCCTCGCGAGTCGCGGTGGAAGCCGGCGCGGTCATCGAGAGCGAAGCGCGCATGATCCGATCGCGCAGCGTCGCCGAGGCCGTGGTTGCGCGTCTCAAGCTCGCCGATAATCCGCGATTTTCGCGCGGGCCCGGCCTCCTGACGAGCGTCCTCCAGTTCCTCGTGCAGTCGTCTGCGAGCATAGACGAGAATGCCGCCGCCACGGGCGGCATGCCATCCGTTCCGCGCAGCCCGGCATTCATGCGCGCCGTGACGACTGTCATGGCCAACACCACCGTCGAGAATGACAGCAAGTCCTACCTGATCACGGTCGCCTATCGCGCCGGGTCGGCGAGCGACGCGGCGATGGTCGCCAATGCACTGGTGCAGGAGTATCTGCGCGAACGCCATGTGCAGAGCTTGCTGGCGTCGATGGCGCGGCTGCAATCCGAACAGACACAGCTCGGGCTACGCCTCGGCGAAAAGCACCCGACGTTCCAGACAGCCAAGACGCATCTCGAAGAAGTCGAGCAGCGGATCCATGCCTGGGAAACCACGTCCCAGACGATCCAGTCCGTTTCGCTCGACAAGTTCTCGGCGGAAATCGCAATTCCGGCGCAAGCGCCGGAGGCGCCCACCTCGCCGAATCCGAGAATCGTGTACGCGGTCGCCTTCCTGGCGGCGCTCCTTCTCGTCATGGCCTATCTTCTGATACGGCAACACTACGACACCAGTCTCACCAGTGAGCGCGCCGTCATCAACCGGCTGGGCGTGCGCTGCCTCGGCATCGTCCCCGACGTGACCGGCGCTTTCGGGCCGCAATACCGCCCAGCCCTGGTCGAGGCCGTGCGTGGTATCAGCGTCTCAGCCGGTCTCGACGTCCGCTCGCCCAATTGCAAGGTCGTGCTCGTTGCGTCGAGCCTTCCGGACGAGGGCAAGACGCAATTCGCCTCGACGCTCGCGACGGTTCTCACCGATGCGGGACAGAAGGTGCTGATCGTCGACGCCGTGCCGCACCTCGAGGGGCGCGTGATCGATATGCCGAACTCGCAGAACGTGGCCGGCGCGGTCATGAGCACGCGGGACGTTACGCCAGCGCTCTATCAGACCATCGATCTGCGCCACCGTGGCGCATTCGCATCTATCGAGTCGTTCGAGCGCTACTTGACGGCCGCACGCGCCCTCCACGACGTGATCATCATCAAGGCGGCACCGGTGCTCATGCTGTCGGATGCTGCCAAGCTCGGCCGCTTCGCCGATATGGTGGTGCTGCTCGTGCGCTGGCGTCGGACGCCGGGCCAAGCCGTCACGGATGCAATCCGCCGCCTGCGTGACGCCGGCATCCGCACCTCCGGCGTCGTGCTCTCGCATGTCGACCTGAAGGAGCGTGGCCCCGACCAGCTCCGGGACCAGCACAGCTACCTCGCCGAGTATCGCGACTTCTATTCGTCGATCGCGCCGTTGTCGTAGCATACCATGTTTGGCCGCGTGCATCTCTTCAGGGCGTCGTCGACCCTCATCGATCAGGGCGTCGTCAGCATCGGGTCGTTCGCGGTCAACATCATGCTGGCGCGGTACCTAGCACCGGCCGATTACGGCACATTTGCCGTCATCTACGGACTGCTGATGGGCGCACAGATCTTCAACGCGACACTGATCTTCTATCCGCTCACGATAAGGCTCGCTGCGCCGGGCGGAGATCGCCGCGACGTGATCTCTTCAAGCATGGCTCTGCTAACCATGCTGCTTGTCGCGCTGTCGATCGCGATCGGCGTCGGGCTGATCGCATTTCGGCATCCCGACCTTGTCTTGCCGGCGCTGGTTTGGTTCTGGACCTGGCAAATGCAGGAGATATTCCGCCGCATTTTATTCGCCGAATTCCGGCACGGCACGGCGGTGATGGGCGACGCGGTCAGCTACTTCGGCCAAGCTCTGGTGGTGGTTGTCCTGCCAGTCTTCGATGCGCTGACGCTCGTCAACGTGTTCTGGGCGATGGCCGCCACATCCCTCTTGGCCGCGGCGATCCAACTCATTCAGGTCAACCCGCGCTGGCGGCGCCCCACCGATCTGGCCGCGGTCATCAGGGACTACTGGACGATCGGCTGCTGGTCATTGGGCGGCAACGTCGTCAACGCGATGCGTTTCAATGCAGTGATATGGCTGATCGCGGCGCTGGCGAGTCGTGCCGAAGTCGCCGAATTCCAGGCCGCGCTCAACGTCGCGAATCTCGCCAATCCGATCCTGTTCGGCATGTGCAATCTCATTCCGCAGACGGCCGCGCACGCCTCGCACGGTGGCGTCGCGAGTGCGTGGAGGGCGACGCGCCACTACGCCGCGTTCGGCTTTCCGCCCATCGCCATCTATTACGCGTTCCTCATCGTCAGCCCCGCCCCGATGCTGTGGCTCTTCTACGGCAGCCACTCGCTCTATCTCACTGTGGGATTGGCTGTGCAGATCCTGGGTGGAGCTTTCATCTTCAACTACGCCGCCGAAATGATCTGCTCGTTCCTGCACGGCGTCAATTCCGCGCGCAACGTGCTCACTATCAATCTTCTTGGCACGGCCATCGCCGTCGCCGTCTTCCTGCTCGCGTTCCCGGCGGCCGGGTGGATGGCGGCGCCCATCGCGATCGCGGTGTCCAGCTGCGTGCGACTGTTCTTGGCGCTCGGATCCCTCAAACGCCTGGTGGCCGATGCTGACGTTCGTCCAATCTGATATCGCAATTCCGATCGTGGCGGCGCGGTCGCGCGACATCCGCCATCTCGTCATTTGCCCGCAGCCGATCAGGCCGCAGCATTGCACCGTATATCTCGCAGCGCGCGAGCAAGTGGTGCGGGACTGCTCGCACGGAGACGCGGCGCGGATCGTGCTCCTTACGGGCCGCTCGCGCGATGTTGGACCGCTGCCGTTCGATATTCCGGTGGACATATTGCCGGTCTTCACCAAGCCAGGCCCCGGACAGCACACGCGCATCAACCGCGCCATTTTCTCCTGCATCTTCGCTTCGGCGCGCCCTGATACGGTGTTTCGCATCCATGCCAGCCGTCATCCCATCCTGCTCCCGATCCTCGAAAGCATGCGGACGCGTGGGATCGCCTATTCCATCAAGCCCAGCAACGGGAGCGTCTCGTGAGCCTAACTGCAGCGCCGAGCGCGCCTGGCTTTCACGACACGGCGGCGCCGTACGCGCGCGTCACGTTCACCGACAGGTATTGTTACCTGCTGCTGTTCCTCGTGACGGGATACGCCTTTTTCGGCAAGGCGTTCGCGTATCTCGGAGTGCCGCCGCTCTATATCGGTGAGATCGTGCTGCTGCTCGGTGCAGTCGCCGTGTTTTTCAGCGGCAGCCTGATTGCGTCTGTGGCATCGATTCCGAGCCTCGTTCTGCTCGTCTTCTTGGGCCTGGCGGCAATTTCGATGAGCATGACGCTCGGCCGCTACGGCGTCGAAGCCCTGCGCGACAGCGTGGTCGTACTCTATGGGATTTTCGCGTTTATCGTGGCCACGCTGTTGATCGAGAAGCCGGCGCGGATCGAGGGGATCATCCGTTTCTATTGCATGTTTGCTTCGGTTTACGTCGCCGCGCCAGTGCTGTCGATGGTTGTTGGCCCGCTCGTTCTACAGATGCTTCCGTCGTGGCCGACGGCCGGTGCGCCGATGGTGTTCGTGCGCGCTGGGGAAGTCGGCGTCCACCTTGCCGGCGTGACAGCGTTCACGCTGCTCGGCTTTCGCAAGCAAACCTGGATCTGGAGCTTGTTCCTGATGATGGCGGCGGCGATCGTCGTCTCGCAGAACCGCGGCGGCATGCTCTCCTTCGCCGTCCCGACCGCGATCGCGGTCGTCTTTGCCAAAGACCGCCGGAAATTTCTTCAGCTCGCATGCGCGGCGGTACTTATCGGCTTCGTTGCGATCGTCACCAACGTCGACATCGAGCTCGCCGGTAATAGACACCTACGGTTCAGTCAGTTCACCTACAACGTCGTCAGCGTCTTCGTCGATTCGCCGGCCAACAATCTCGACGGCACAAAGGAATTTCGCACACGATGGTGGGAAGCCATCATCAACTACACGATCCACGGTGATTATTTCTGGTCAGGGCGGGGCTTCGGGCCCAACCTCGCGGAGACTGACGGTTATGACAATTGGGCGCGCGGCGATGCGCCCCTGCGCAGTCCGCACAGCGCACACATGACAATCCTGGCGCGCCTGGGCGTGCCAGGCCTCGTGCTGTGGGTATCCACGCTTCTGGTGTGGTTCTCGACTATGTTTGGAAACGCTTA
>DASXOK010000304.1:0-3419 GCA_036494425.1 Pseudolabrys sp. | reverse complement strand
CCCGCACCCGACAACGACCGCCAGGGCGGTATTGTAGAACTGCGCCGTGTCGTAGCTCATCGGATTTGTCGGCGCCAGGAGCGGCATGAAATTGGCGGTCATAAAGGTGAAGATGGCGATAGCTGCGGGATGCCGGCTTCGGGCCATGGCAAAGCCGACCGGTACAAGGTAAACGCCGATGGCGATGCAGAAGGCCGGGAACGTGGTGAGCGCCGGCAGCACCGCGAATTTGACGATGGCCGCGCCAACGATGACACCTGGGACGCCGAGCACGGCCGCGATCGAGGCGCCGTAGGCCAGATCGCCGCGCGGCGACAGCAACAGGATCAAGATCGCGACAAACACGATGGCCAAGGCGCCGCTCGGCCATGCGGTCGCGACCCAGAACAGCTCGACCGCACCGATCATGACGACCGCGCGTGCCGCATTGATAAGCGCAGGCAGCCAATCGGCTACGTTAGGCCGGAAGCCGCGACGGGCAGGCTGCGGATGGCCGGGGGCGTCGACGAGCAGCGCCAGGCCGTCGAGCGCATGCACGATACCGTCCAACACCTTGGCCGTCTCGTCAGCAAGCAGCCGCAGCGATGGCGACGGGGCCGGCAAAGCGCGCAGCGTCCGCACCGCGTCGTCGGAAGCGCGGCGGAGCGCCATCGGATGAGCCATCCAACGCGCCGGCGAACCTCGCTCCTGCCCCGATCGCAACTCGGGCGGAATGCTGCGCAGGACCTGGTCCAGCCCCCGCTCATCCATCTCGTCGCGTCGTCGGCCCAGATGTGCCGCAACGCCGCGCCAACCATCGAGCGCCCTGAACAGGCCGTGGACGGCCAAGTGCAATGTCGGCATTTGGTAGCGCACGTGGCTGGATTCTCCGAGCGCCTGGTCGACGATCGGATCGAGCGCGATGACGCGGCGGACGAGTTCGCGCCGCTCGGTTTGCGTGTCCGACGGTTGCGGCCCCGCCAATGCCAGCATGCGGGTAAATCCGCCGGCGATCGCGGCCGCGAGGTCGGCGAATGAGGCCGCGAGCCGGCGCTGGGCGCCGCCGAGATCGGTGGCGGCGAGGACGATACCGGCGCACACGATCCCGATGCAGATCTCGCTGGCGCGGAAGACCGCCAGCATGAAGACATCCGCGCTCGGCCCTCCGGTCGCACCGAGCGTATAGGAGGCGACGATCGCCGCGGTGTAGCCGGCGAGCGCCGCCGCGTAGGACGCGAAACCGGTTAGCACCGTGGCGCCGAAAGCGCACAAACCGCCCCACATGGCAAGCAGCCCGAGAAACGCGACCCTATCCTGCGGAAAGAACGCGGTCAGCACCACGATTGCTGTGGCCCCAATCGCGGTGCCGATCAGCCGGAACCAGCCCTTGCGCAGCGAAGCGCCGAGCTGCGGCTGGCACACGATCGCCGCGGAAGTACCGGCCCAAAAGGGGTTATCGAGCTGGATCCAGAACGCGACCAAGAGAGCGAGACAGACGGAAGCCCATAGGCGAAGCCCGAAGAGCAGCGGCGGGCCTTCGGCGGTGAGCGTATCCGTCAAGCTTTCGGTCAAACGAGGCCATGCTGCGCTCCTGTGCATCCAACTGGGCTCCGGCGTCGCTGCTCAGTGCTGCATATGGAGGTTCATCAGCTCGGGCGACATCATGTTGTCGTTCAGGCTCGTCATGATCCACAGCGACCCCGCGATCACCAGGAAGACGATGAGCACGCCGAATGCGAGCGCCAGCACGTTGTTGGTGTTGTCCGGTCCTGTGGTGATGTGCAGGAAGAAGACCAGGTGAACGCCCATCTGGGCGATGGCGAGCACGGCGAGCCCGAGCGGGATGCCGGGCGGCCAGAGCAACGACGTGTTGGCGACCCAGAAAGACGTCGCCGTGAGGATCACAGCGAGAAGCAATCCGATGGTGTAGACGAGCGCGCCGGAGCCGGACCAGTCCTCTTCCCTGAGCCTCGTGCCGTCTCCGGGTGCGTGGTTGTACGGTGTTTCGGTCACGGACTCACTCCCATCAGATAGACGACCGTAAAGAGCCCGACCCAGACGATGTCGAGCGCGTGCCAGAACAGGGAAAAGCACAGCAGGCGGCGCTGTACGTTGGCCCGAAAGCCCTTGACTGCGACCTGCGCCATCATCACGGCCAACCAGATCAGCCCGGCGGTGACATGCAGCCCGTGGCAGCCGACGAGGGTGAAAAAGGCAGACAGAAACGCACTGCGTTGCGGAGTTGCCCCGATTGCGATCATCCCGGCGAACTCGCGGAGTTCGAGGGTGAGGAACGCGGCGCCCAACGCGAAAGTGACGACGGCGCCGAGGTAAGTAGCGGCATGGTTCCGAGACGTGACTGCCAGCGACATCAGCCCGCACGTGTAACTCGAGGCGAGAAGACACGCGGTCTCGATCGCGACGCTGACTTGATTGAACAGCTGCGCACCGGACGGACCGCCCGCGGTGGCATGCACGAGCACCGCGTAGGCGGCAAAGAGCGCCGCGAACATCACGATGTCGCTCAAGAGGAATATCCAGAAGCCGTAGGCGACGACGATCCGCTTCGGTGCAGGACCGGCCTCGCTGATGGCGGCCACGACGTGGGGTCGCGTCTCGTCGAGGGCAACCGAGACGTTCATAGCGCGGCCTCCGCTTGGTGACGACGGTCGAACGCGGCAATCCGTGCGGCCGATATCTCGACCTCCTCCCCGTCGCGGAATGCAAACAACAGGATCGCTACAAACGCACCCAGGAGACCCGCGCCGGCCATCCACCAGATGTGCCAGATCAGCGCAAAGCCGATGACGACGGAGAAGAACGCATTGACGAAGCCGATCGGGCTATTCTTCGGCACTTCAATCGGCTCGTAGGCGCGGCCTTGGGCCGGCTGAGCTTGTGTCGCGCGCGCGCGCTGCTTGCGGGTCCAGTACGTGTCCCGCTCGGCGACGCGGGGCAGGACCGCAAAATTCCAGGCCGGCGGCGGCGATGCCGTCGACCATTCCAGCGTGCGGCCATTCCACGGATCCCCCGTCAGATCGCGATTCTGCGCGCGGTCGCGGATCGAGACGACGAGCTGGACGACCTGACAGACGATCCCAGCCAGAATGATGAGAACCCCGACCGCAGCCAGCACCAGCCAGGGCTGCCAGCTGACATTGTCGTAGTGCTGCATCCGCCGGGTCATGCCCAACAGGCCCAGGACGTAGAGCGGCATGAACGCGAGATAGAAGCCGACCAGCCAGCACCAGAACGCGCGCCTGCCCCAGCGCTCGTCGAGCATGAAGCCGAACGCTTTGGGGAACCAGTAATTAAAGCCCGCCAGGACGCCGAACACGACGCCGCCGATGATGACGTTGTGGAAATGCGCAACCAGAAACAGGCTGTTGTGCAGCTGGAAATCGGCGGGAGGCACCGCCATCAGTACGCCGGTCATGCCG
>DASXOK010000303.1:0-4013 GCA_036494425.1 Pseudolabrys sp. | reverse complement strand
GGCGCGAACTTCTGGAACTGTTCGACCGGCAGGCGGCGATCCTGGTCGCCCGGATGCGCGAGGCCGACGCAGCCAGCACCGGTGCCTTGGCACACAGGTTGAAGGGCTCGGCGCTGGGGATCGGCGCGGCCGGCGTGGCGCGTGCGGCGGAGGCGGTCGAACGGGCCGCGAACGCGAGCGAGCGGCGGGCGGCTTTGCTTCGCCTCGCCCAGGCCGTCGCCTTGGCGCGCGAGACAATCGCCGAAATGCTGCGGGTTTGAGCATGGCGCGTCCGGCGGCAGCGGGGATGGCGCACCAGAGCAAATGAGGCTATAGGAGCCGCGCCCGCGCCAATCCCGGCGCGGGATTTTCCTGTCACCGCCGACCCTCATCGCCGATGCCGAAGATCACCTATATCGATTCCAGCGGAACCGAACGCAGTGTCGACGCCGAACTCGGCTCGACCGTGATGGAGACCGCGATCCGCAACAACATTCCCGGCATCGAGGCCGAATGCGGCGGCGCCTGCGCTTGCGCGACCTGCCATGTCTATGTCGACGAGGCCTGGCGCGAGAAGACCGGCGGTCCGTCGCCGATGGAAGAGGACATGCTCGATTTCGGCTACGACGTGCGCGAGAACTCGCGGCTGTCGTGCCAGATCAAGGTGACCGATGCGCTGGACGGGCTGGTGGTGCGTACGCCGGAGAAGCAGGCGTAAACATCAATTTCTACCTCCCCCTGAAAGGGGGAGGTCGCACGTGGGAGCGCAGCGAAGGCGGGCGGGTGGGGATCATTCAGCTATCGCACTTGATCATTTAAGTTGGCCCCCTCCCTGACCCTCCCCCTTTCAGGGGGAGGGAATTGAGAGGTCGTGCATGGCGACGCAATCCATCAAAACCACCTGCTGCATCGCCGGCGGCGGGCCGGCCGGCATGATGCTCGGCTTCCTGCTCGCGCGCGCCGGCGTCGCGCTGACGGTGCTGGAAAAGCACGCCGACTTCCTGCGCGACTTCCGCGGCGACACCATCCATCCCTCGACGCTCGAATTGATGTACGAACTCGGGCTGCTCGCCGACTTCCTCAAGTTGCCGCATTCGCGCGTCGAGCACTTAAGCGGGCAGGTGGGTGACACCACGATCATGCTCGCCGACTTCTCGCATCTGCCGACGCATTGCAAATACATCGCGCTGATGCCGCAATGGGACTTCCTCGACTTCCTCGCCGATCACGGCAAGCGCTATCCCACGTTCGATCTGCGCATGCGCGCGGAAGCGACCGACTTGATCGAGGAGGGCGGCCGCGTCGGCGGAGTGCGCGCGAAAACGCCCGACGGCGACATCGAGATCCGCGCCGATCTCACCGTCGGCTGCGACGGGCGGCATTCGACGCTGCGCGAGCGCGCCGGCTTCAAGGTGGAGAACCTCGGCGCGCCGATGGATATCCTCTGGTTCCGTTTGTCGCGGCGTGAGGGCGATACGGCGGAAACCTTCGGCCACATGGAAGCGGGCATGATGATGGTCATGCTCAACCGCGGCGACTATTGGCAGTGCGCCTATGTGATCCCAAAGGGCGGCATCGACCGCGTGAAGGCGAAGGGGCTCGAGGCGTTTCGCGAAAGCGTCGCCTTCATGTCGCCATTTCTGCGCGACCGGATCGGCGAGATCAAAACCTTTGACGACGTGAAGCTGCTGACGGTGGCAGTCGACCGGCTGCCGCGCTGGCACAGACCGGGGCTTCTCTGCATCGGCGACGCGGCGCATGCGATGTCGCCGATCGGCGGTGTCGGCATTAATCTCGCGATTCAAGATGCGGTGGCTGCGGCGAACATTCTGGCCGTGCCGTTGAAGGAAGGCCGTGTGACCGAGGCGCTGCTCGATGCCGTGCAGCAGCGGCGCACTCTGCCGATGCGCGTGATCCAGTGGCTGCAGATCCGGATTCAGAACAACGTGCTCAGCTCGGTGCTTGGCAGCAGCGAGCGGCCGAAGCCGCCTTTTGCGGTGAAGTTTTTCAACCGGTTTCCGGTGCTGCGGCGCATCCCAGCGCGGCTCATTGGGCTCGGCGTGCGGCCGGAGCACATCAGAACTCCGCAAGCGAACGCGTAACTCGCAAGCCGTCACACGCCGCGATACTTCCACTGTCCGAGACTGGCGATCGTTTCCTCCGGCAAAGGCCGGGGGCGGCGGTTCGTCAAGTCGACCATCACCAAGGTGGCGCGGCCCGCCGCCACGCAGGCCTCGTCGCGAAAGATCGCCTGCGTCACCGTAAACGAGCTGCGGCCGAATTCGGCCAGTGCCGTGCCGACGACAACCTCGCCCGGCCAATGCAGCTCCCGCAAAAAATCGATCTCCTGGCGAACCAGGACGAACGTCGCGTTGGCAACTCCGATGCCGAGATCGGGATTGCGGAACATGGCGACGCGGCCCGACTCGAAATAAGTCGAGAACACCGCGTTGTTGACGTGGCCCTGCGGATCGAGATCGCCGAAGCGGACGACGTCCGTCACCCGGTGGGGATAGTCGGCGAGCTCAGGCGCCGGCTTGCGGGGCCGCGCGGTCGGCTGCGGCATTACGGCTACGGCTTCATTCCCGCCGGGGCGATCTGCGACGAGGTCAGGCCCATCTCGTCGAGCGAGCGGCGGACGAGGCCGGAGGCCTTCGCTTCCTCGATGAAGTCGCTGACGTAGGCAAGCGCCGCAGGTTTGCCTTTCGGCACGCAAACGGCGGTGGAGGAATTCAGGAACGCGTCGTCGAGGATGCGTGAGCCGGGGATCTTCGCGACGAGGCCCGACAATGACTCGCGCGATAAGGCGATGGCCTGGATGCGGCCTTCGAGCATGGCGGCGACGGCGAGATCGACCTTGGCGAATTCGATGTGCGTGGCGTCCGGCGTCGCCTTCATGGCGGCGCGGAAAGTTGCGGTGTTGGCGACGCCGCCGATGCCGACGCCCTTGGCGTTCGCATCCTTGACCGACTGCATGGCCGAGCCGGGCGCGACCAGGAACGTGCTCTGCAACAGATGATAGGCGTTGCCGAAGTCGACGAACTTCTTGCGCTCCTCGTCGACAGGCAGGAACGCCACGTCCCATTTGTTGTCGGCAGCGGAATTCTGGATTTCGCCGGAGGCCTGGTGCGGCACCAGCTGCTCGGGCACGCCGAGCTTCTTCGCCAAGGCCTGACCGAGGTTCACGGCGACGCCGCGGAACGTATCGCCGTCCTTGATCGCAAATTGCGCGGACGGTGACGGCGACACCGCGATGGCAATGCGCAGCGTTCCGGTTGGGACGAGTTGTTGCATCACGGCAGCATCGGCCATCGGTGAGGACTCCTTCGAAACAGCATGGCGGAACGAACCGCCCCCGCCGCCTCGATAGCATGGCGCTGCGTCCGATACACGGGGGTCAAGACAGAGCCGGCTCCGCGTCTTGGATGACGCGCGGCTGCGGCTGGCGGCGGCGGTCGACGGCGTAGGCGAGGGCCAGCGACACCGTGAAGCCGGCGAGCCAGACCATGCGCGCGCCGTAGCGGTCGTGCGGATCGGACAGCGCGCCGCAGACGAATGCATTGGCGAGCAGCGCGACCATGCACATCGCCGCCAGTTCGCCGATTTCGGCGGCAACGACGCCGCGCCAGGCGAG
Source organism: Pseudolabrys sp. (assembly GCA_036494425.1). Taxonomy (GTDB): domain Bacteria; phylum Pseudomonadota; class Alphaproteobacteria; order Rhizobiales; family Xanthobacteraceae; genus Pseudolabrys. The sequence goes on along the minus strand of DASXOK010000303.1, from coordinate 400 downwards.
CAGGACCAACACCGGCAGCAGCATCATGCAGAACAGCGCCAGCGGGTACTGGAGATCGTTGATGTCCTTGAAGGAGATTTCGTTCTTCTGCTGGCGCGCCGCGTGCATGGCCGGCGCGAGTTGCGGCGCATAGCGTTCGATGATGCCGTAGCTGTGCATGACCCAGGCGAGCACACCTTCGCCGGTGTGCACGTCGATGAGTTGCCGCCCGGTGGCGATCAGCGCGGTCTTGAACTGCAAGCCAGGGTATTCGATGAGCGCGCGCGTCGCGATCGTCTGCATCTCATTGCCGAGGCCGTCGAAGCGGCCGAGCTGATTGAACAGCGGGCTGCCCCAGAACCATTTGTCGGCGTCGCGCGGCAACTCGTCTTTGTAGGCGCAGAGCCGCAAGTGCCGGTCG
>DASXOK010000302.1:0-10634 GCA_036494425.1 Pseudolabrys sp. | reverse complement strand
TCGTGCGCATGCGGCAGCGGCACTGTCGTCTCCGCGATCGGCTGATCGACGGGAAGGCCCTGCGCACGCATCTCCGCCCGGCGCTTCGCGCTCGCCCCTCTGGCGATGCCGCCGTCCGCGTCGAACACCGCACCATAGATCGTCTCGGCTGCATGGCGGCTGACATAGCCGCAGCGTACATCGTGTTCGAGCATCGCGAGGTCACGTTCGAGCGGCGAGCCGAATCCGCCTCCCCCTCCGGACCGCAAGATATACGCGTCGCCCCGCTTAAGGACTTGGTTGAATGCTTTTCCATTTGGAAAATGTGTTTCAGCGTCTTTTCCGTAACGATGCAATGCGACCGAATTGCCCGCGCCGGAGTGGCCGCCATCAAGCCCCCAGGGCTTGCATTTCACCCTGTCCATTTGCGAAGAGAAGCGGATGTCGTGCAGCGCCTGCACCACCTGTTCGGTGCCGAGACCGCCACGGAACCCCCCCGCCCCACCGGAGTCCTGCCGCAGCGTGTATCGCTCAACCAGCAGCGGGTACTTTGCCTCCACCTGCTCGGACGGACCATTATGCGTATCGCCGTCGTTAATGGCGATGGTTGCGCTCATGCCGTCACTGTTGTGCTTGGCACCCCATCCGCCGCCGATGAGCCCACCAGTATAGATGTAGAAGGCGTTATCCTTCGCCTTGCGGCCGTTGATCCGGGCGACGACGAGATCGGCATGATGCCCGGCGATAACCTGATCGGGAAGCGCCGGCGCCAGCGCCTTCAAGATCGTATCCACCACCGTCATCGGATAAGTCATCCACATCCGCATTGCGGCCGGCTTCACCGCACTGACCACACGGCCGGGCGGCAAAACGATGTCGAGCGCGCGGAACTGGCCGTCATTGATCGGCATATCGAGCGGCGACGTCAGGCATTTGAACGCGACCTGGCAGCTCGACCTGCCGGCGGTTTCGCCGGAATTATAGAAGCCGCCAACCTGCTTGGAAACTTCTGTCAGGTCGATCGTCATTCGGTCTCCCTTGACCTCGACGCGGACGCGGATCGGCACGCGCGTGCCGACGCTGATGCCGTCGTCATCCATGAAGGATTCCGCCTCATAAAGGCCGTCCGGCATATTGCGGACACGCGCTCGGGCGATCGCCTCGCTCTGGTCCATGATCGCGTCGATGCTGCCCAGCACGTCAGCGGGGCCATACTTCCGGATCATTTCGAGAAAGCGCTTCTCGCCTGTTTTCACGGCGGCCACCTGGGCGCGGAAATCGCCCATCGCGCGTTCCGGAAGACGAACATTCGACTTGATAATGGCGACGAGTTCCTCGCTGATCTCGCCCTTACGATAGATCTTGACGATCGGCATCTGCAAGCCTTCGGAAAAGATGTCCGTCGTCGATCCGTCGAGCGTGCCGCCGACGTCCGGCCAGTGCGCCATGCAGCAGGAAAAGGCAACGAGCTCACCATCGTGGAAAATCGGGACAGTGAACGTCATGTGGTTGAGATGGCTGCCGGTGATATACGCATCGTTGGTGAGAAGGATATCGCCTGGATCGATGTTCTTGCCGAAATGGGCAATCTTCGCCTTCACGGTGTCGCTCATGCCACGAATGAACATTGGCAGACCTAGACCGATCGAGATCGTATTGCCATCTGCATCGAAGAGGCCAACCGTGAAATCGAGGGCCTCGTAGATAATCATGTTGTAAGCAGTGCGCATCAGATTGGTCTTCATCTCTTCGGTCGCGGCGATGAGACCGTTGCGCACGATTTCAGTGACCACCGGATTGATAGCGGACGCCTTTGCCTGGTTCTTGTCTGCAATAGCGTCCATGCTCAGTTCCTCCAGATGCAGATATGCAGATTGCCGAACGCGTCCACCTCGATTACGTCACCCGGATGAACCACTGTGGTGGAGGCGTGTTCCTCGATCAGGGCCGGGCCGGCAATGCGATTGCCCGCCTTAAGCAGCGTGCGGTCATAAGTTGGCGTATCGACTGCGCTCGTGCCGGAGAAATAGACCGGACGATTACCCCGAAATGCCTCGTCGGCGACAACATCCGCGGAACCGATCGACTCAAGCTCGGGTTTGCGCATCAGACCGATGGTAGCTGAACGCAAACTGACGACTTCCGCCTTCTCCTGGGGAGCCGAGTACCCATAGCGTATCTCGTGTACGGCATCGAAGCGTCTCTTGATACCGTCCCGGTCCTTCGTTTTGAAAAGCTCCAACGGTATATCAACGGTGACTGCGTGCTCTTGGCCGACATAACGCATGTCGGCGCCGCGCTGGATCACCATATCGACAATCATGTGGCGGCTACGTGCAAGGTCATCGGCGCCGGCTTTTTCCATAGCCGAATAGAGCGATTCGAGATCGTCGAAGGAGGCCTCCGCCAGCGGCCTGAACCAAGTATTGACTAGATCGCGCCGCAGGTCTGCGAACAACATGCCATACGCGGAGAAGTGTCCCGGAGCGAAGGGGACGATGACTTTGGCGATACGCAATTCACGGGCGATCATGGCCGCATGCAACGGCCCGGCGCCGCCGTAGGCGACCAAGGCGAAATCGGCAGCATCGAGGCCACGTTCCGTCGTCACCCAGCGCACCATATGCGACATCTTGGTCGCGGCGATCTGCAGGACGCCATCGGCGGCCTCGATCGGATCAAGACCCAGCGGCCGCGCGATCTTCGCGTCGATGGCTGCGCGCGCCGCAGGCAGATCGAGCCTCATCTCTCCACCGAGGAACCGGTCGGGCGCGAGCCGCCCCAGCACGAGATTGCAGTCGGTGACGGTCGGCTCGGCTCCGCCCAGCCCGTAGCACACGGGGCCTGGCTGCGCGCCGGCGCTCTCCGGACCCACGCGCAGGCCACCTCCGACGTCCAGGTGCGCGATGCTGCCGCCGCCGGTGCCGACTTCCTGGATATCGATCATCGGGATTTGCAGCGGAAGCCCGGTGGCATAACCGCCGACCAGCGCGCCACTTGTCATCAACACGTCGCCGCCATAGATCACACCGGCCTTCGCCGTGGTGCCGCCCATATCGAAGGCGATGGCGTTCTTGAGCCCGATATTGGCGCAGAGGGTCTTCGCGCCGATCACGCCGGCGGCCGGGCCAGATTCGAGCATGCGGATGCAGGAGCTCTGCGCCTCTTCGAGGTCGAACAACCCGCCGGTTGACTGCACCACCAGGAAACTACCGTCGAATCCGGTGTCCTTGAGATGCCCGTCCATTTCGGCGAGATAGTTGCGCACGCGCGGGCCGACATAGGCATTGGCGGCAGTAGTCGAGGTGCGCTCGTATTCACGGTATTCCTGCGACAGTTCGTGCGAAGCGGTGACGAAGAGTTCCGGATAGGCTTCCTCGACGATGTGTTTTGCGCGGCGCTCATGGTCGGGATTACGATAGGAATGAAGGAAGAGGATGGCGACCGCCTTGACGCCCCGCCTGACTGCCTCGGCCGCAACCGCGCGCACCTCGTCATCGTTGAGCGGGATGAGCACCCGACCCTCGGCATCCATGCGCTCACGGATTTCGAACCGCAGGTCGCGCTCGATGAGCGGCCGGTGCTTCTGAAAGAAGAGATTATAGGCTTCGGGCCGATTGACCCGCCCGATCTCGTAGATGTCCCGGAAACCCTGCGTCGTCAGCAGTGCGCAAGGCGCACCTTTGCGTTCAAGGATGGTGTTGATCGCAATGGTCGTGCCGTGCAGATAGAGTTGCGCCGCCGAGAAGCTCGCGCCTGCTTTTCCAACGCCGGCTTCGATACCCGTGACCAGCCGTGCCGGCGTCGTCAGAGTCTTGCCCAGGCGCAATCGCCCGGTCGGTTCGTCGAAAGCCGCGACGTCGGTGAAGGTGCCTCCAACGTCCGCCGAAAGGCGCAGCGGCCCAGGGCTGGTATTTCTCATGTCCACTGACATCAACTCCGTCGTTCCAATTGTTTTGGACCTGTCAGGCAGTCATCAACTGATCGGCCGGCAGATCGGTGATAAAGCTGTGCGCGGCGGCGTGAACGATGAACAGCGGCAGCCTGGCCGCTTCCGCCGCCGACTGGGGGGTGACGCCGCAGGCCCAGAACACGGCTGTAAGCCCCTCTGGCATCGGCGGCACTGATCCGCCGAACATGGGATTGTCGAGATCGGTGCCGATCGCCCGCGGATCGCCAATATGAATGGGGGCGCCGTGATTGAACGGAAAACGCGACGACACCTGTACAGCCGTGATCGCCTGCTGCGGCGTCAGCCAGCGCATGGTGACGATAAGATCGCCGCGGAACGGTCCCGCCGCTTCGGTCGGCTGCTTCGTCCGCAAGACCCAGCGAAAGCGGTCGGTCGGCACGCCAGCTCGGGCCAGCGCGGTGTCGAAGGTGATGCCGGAGCCGATAAGGAACGAGATCAGATCGTCGCGCCAAAGCTCCTTGATATCGGTTCGGTCTTCTTGCCGCTCGCCATCGACGAAAACGGAATAGCGCGCGCAGTCGGTGCGCAGATCGGCGGCGGGCGCTAGCTTATGCGGGACCGGATCGCCAGGATCGAGCACCTCAAGCACCGGACAGGCGCGCTGGTTGCGCTGGCAATACAGTAAGAAATCGAACGCATAGGCCTTCGGCATGATGGCGAGATTGCACTGCACGAAACCAGGCGCCAGCCCACGGCTCGTACCGGTGATGCGGCCGTCGCGAATTTCACGTCGTACGCGTTGACTCTCGATCAGGCCGTTCGCGTTCATGCCACCGCCCCGTCCAATTCGACTTCGTAAATTTGTGCGTGCCCAGTGCGGTCCGAGGTGAAGACGACGCGGGAGCCGTCTGGCGAAAAGCGCGGGTGCGGATGCGTGTGTTGACGCGCTTCAACTGCGACCGGTCCATCATTGTAAGGAAATGAGCCGCCCCAATGCGCGCCTTCCGAGCTCGCCTCACTGGCGCAGAGGTAGGAGCGCTCGCCGCCGTCAAGCGGAATGACATGCAGTCCTTGGTCTGGGAAGTTCGTATCGCAGACAAGCCGGCCGCCCTTTGCATCAGGCGCGGCGTGCCAGCTTGGGAAGCGGTGCAGCCAATTGGCCGTGCTGCGATCGATATCGATCACGCGCATACCGCGCGGCCAATCGACGAAAGCAACGGCGCGCTTGCCCGGCAGCCAGACCTCGTGCGTCACCCACTGCAAGCGGTCCTCCCGCTCATAGACGCGGCGATTGTCACGGCCGTCGCGGCTCACGATCCAGACGCGGTCGGTCAACGGTCCTGCATAGAGGATGACGCTGTCGTCGTCGGGGCAGAATTGCGGGTGGCCGATCGTGTCGCGCTCTAGAATGACGCGGCTTGCACCGCTTTCGGTATCGACGACGACGAAACGTGACACCTTGCCTGCCTTGACGGGTATCGCCCACCACCGGCCATTGCCCGATAACGCCGTCGTTCCCATCGCCGCGCCGACCATGCCTTTTTCGCGCATTTCCACTGCACCGAAATCGGCAAGCCGCACTTCGGAGAAGTCATCAAGATCGACACGCCAGGCGCCGGTGCCGGCCGTGAAATAGACGAAACGCCCGTCGGGTGAGGGATAGACCGACCATTCCGCCAGATCGGAGCGGTCGGTGAGCTGGACCAGTTCGCCCGTCGAGCGCTCCTCGAAGAATATCTGCGGTGCACCGGTGCGATGCGAAATGAAGATCAGCCGTTTGGCGGCCTCGTCAAAAGCCGGCACGAAAAAGAACGGATGATGATGTATGCTCGGGTGGTCGGTAATCTGCCGGATCCGCCGGTTCGTCTTCGGATCCGTGAAGCGGCGACCTTCCGGCCTGTGCCGGCTTCCCTTCACGATGCTTCCTCGATCGATTTTGCGGCTCGCGCGGCAGCCCCGGGGACCAGAGACCCGAAGCTGACGACGGCGTAGCGCCAATTCAGCGCCAGGAAGGCAACGCCCGCACCATTGCCAAGCCACCACAGCAGCGCTCCGGTCGGAGCAACGATGGCGACCACCCCACAGATCATGAGAAAGATGCGGTCAGGCCAGCCGAGGCTGCGGCGGAAATAGCCGGTCAGGCCGACCGCCCAGAGACCGGTCGGCACGAACAGACCGACTGATGCGAGGATGACACCGGCGAGCGGGCCTTGGAACAACAGGGCCGGATCGGCGACGAAGGCGAACGGTATCAGGAAGGCGACAAAACTCATCTGAAACGCGATCCAGCCCGTCGTCCACGGGCTGGTACGCGCGAGGCCCGCCGCCGCATAGGCAGCGAGGGCGACCGGCGGTGTCACCATCGACAGCACGCAGTAATACATGACGAAGAAATGCGCGGCGAGCTGCGGCACGCCGAGCTTTTGCAACGCCGGCGCATAAAGGACTGCCCCGATGATGTAGGCGGCCACGGTGGGCAGCCCCATGCCCATGATGATGCAGCCGATGATGATCAGAACGAGCGAACCCGCAAGCGTACCTCCGCTCGCGGAGATGAGGCCGGCAGAGAACTTCAAAGCGAGGTTCGACTGGATTGCGATTGCGATGATGATTCCGATCGCTCCGATCGGCACGGCAATTTCAGCGGCTTGACGCCCCGCGTCGCGGATCATCACCAGCAGCCGGCCCGGCCCGAACCAGTCGGCCTTGCGCAGGAACGCGACCGGGAAGCAGGAGAGCGTCGCGTACATCGCCGCAGTCTGCGCCGAATAGTTGAAGACCATGCAGGCGATCAGGATGATCGGCGGCATAAGCAGATGCAGCCGCGGCAGCAGCGGCTCGACCTCTTCGATGGTTTGTGTGGGCAACGTGCCGGTGCCGGTCTTGCGCGCATTGAGATCGACGAGAATGTACAGCGCGACATAATAGGCGACGGCGGGGATGACGCCGGCCAGAGCAATCTTCGAATAGGGCACGCCGAGAAGCTCGGCCATGACGAATGCGGCGACGCCCATCACCGGCGGCATCAATTGCCCGCCGGTCGAGGCGATCGCCTCGGTCGCCGCGGCCCGGTCCGGCGAAACACCAGACTGTTTCATCAGAGGAATTGTGAACACGCCGACGGCCGCGACATTGGCGACGGCGCTGCCGGTGATTGTGCCCATCAGGCTTGAGCCGACGACTGCCACCTTCTGGCTGCCGCCGGTCGCGCGGCCGACAAGCCGGATGGCCAGGTCGATGAACAGTCGCCCGCCGCCAATGGCCGCGAACACGACGCCGAAAGCAATGAAATAGAAGACGAAGGTGACGGATGTTTCAGTCGTGACGCCAAAGATGCCGCTGGTCGTCAGCGTGAGGATTTCGACATATTCCTCCAGCCCGAAGCCGCGAAAGCCGCCGAACGGCAATAGAAACGCCAATCCTCCATACAGAAGAAACGCGAGGATCACCCAGACGAGAATCCATCCGGTTGTGCGCCGCACGCCTTCGAGCAGCAGAAGAACAAAGATAATGCCGAAGATGGTGTCGGCCCCGAGCACGGGCGACACGTTCTCGATACGAGTCTCGATGCGCTCCAGCGACTGCCAGTAATAAAGGGCAAAGCCCAGCACGCATGCGACAATAACGCCGTCGATCGTTCGATTGAGCCACCGCGGCAGCTTCCCTCCCTCAAGCGGATTCCACAGAAAGACGAGCAGCAGACAAACCATGAGATGGAATGGCCGCGCGACCATCGGGGGCTGCGGGTGGACCAGAATCCAGTATTGGAACGCAACGAAGATCAATCCAACCCACAGCCGAACGTCGCGGAGCATCCGTATATCGACCGACATAGCGCGCCTTACCAAAATTGATGAAAGGAAGGCGGGCGGTCCGAACGGCCGCCCACCGCCGGCCTACATGATGCCCTTTTCCTTGTAGTATTTCGCAGCGCCAGGATGCAGCGGAATGCCGATATTCTCGGGCTTCGCCGCCTCCTTCGGATCGAAGTCGTGGAAGGCGGGATAGGCCCGCACCAGTTCGTCACGCTTTTCGATGAAGGTCTTTACGACGGTGTAAGCCACATCGTCGGGAAGGTCGTCGCGCGCGATCAGCTCGGTTCCGAAATCGGCGCCCCACGTCGGGCCGTTCTGGCCTTTGAACCATTCCGGAAATTGTGCCGGCTTGACGCCATTCTTGCCCAAAGCGTCCCTCGCCTTTTCCGAGAGATCGACAAAGCGAACATCACCGGTTAACGACACTTCGGTGATCATCGGGTGGCCCTTGAGCACCGTATCGAGCAGGATGTCGGCGCGGCCTTCGCGGATCACATCGGGGATCTGGGCGGTATCGACCTGGATGATCTCGCCACCGTTGGCCTTGATCTTGGCGCGTGTCAGGCCATAGGCCGCGAGCATAATGTCGACGGTCGGCGGCACATTCGAGCCCTCTGGCTTCATCACGATCCGGATCGGCTTCCCGGACGAGAAGATCTTGTCCATGGTGTCGAGGCCGGTCTTCTTGATGAAGTCGTTTCGCACCATCATCGCCATGTAGACGGGATTGAGCCCACCGATCAGTGCGCGGATGCGGGTTGCCTTCTTGCCTTTGTAGAGTTCGAGGCCGTTCGCGGCCCAGACCGAGGTCGCCACATTCGATAGGGCGATCTCGGCTTTGCCCTGCTCCACTACCATCGGGTTAGCGACGCCGCCCCCGCGCGCGACCACCTCGACGTCACGGCCACCAAGCGCGGGCTTGAACACCTGCTCCATCGCCGCCGCGGCCACATACCAGCCGGAGCCGACCGGCATCGAGCCAATGCGAAGTGGCTCCGCCGACGCGGCTGTAGCCGCCGTCAACGCCGTACCAACCGCGATAGCGGTCATCCATTGTCTCAGCGTCAATGTTTCCTCCCATTTCTTGGTTTCTTTTCATTTCAAGCGCTCGCCGAAATCGTCCCGCTCGCCTGAAGCGCGCGCGCAATATCCTTGGCCGCACGCCGCACCGGCTCAAGCGCGCGTGCACGGAACTCCTTGCTGGTCAGGCGAACGGCCGGCGCCGCCACGCTCACGGCCGCTACCGGATAATTGTCGAGATCCAGGACGGGCACCGCGAGCGTACGCAGACCGCTACCGAAGTAGGAATCGCGTAGTGCGTAACCGTGCGTGCGCACATCGGCGAGGTCGCGCTTGAGGTTCTCGCGCGTCATCGGCTTGTTCGGCAATCCACCAGCACGCGGCGCAATCGCCAGCACTCGCGACAGATCGGTCGGGGGCAGGAAAGCGAGGATCGCCTGGCCAATTGCACTACAGAATGCCGGAATCGTGGTGCCGGTACGGATATCGACACCGATACGGATCAATCCTGCGCGAACGCGATCGATATACAAGACGTCCGCGCCGTCGAGCACGCCGAGACTCGCCGCTTCATTGACCTCGCCCACGATCGATCTCAGAATCGGCCTCGCCGTTTCGCGCAAGTCCGCGCGTCCGATCGCGTGCAAGCCGAGGTCGACAACCTTCAGCGAGAGCCGGAACCGACGGCTTTCCGGTATCTTGCTCACATACCCGAGCATCACCAGCGTGTTGAGCATGCGAAACGCCGTGCCCGGGTCGAGTTGAGCAATCGAAGCAACTTCACTGAGGGTCAACTCGGGCCGTTCGGCGGAAAAGGCTTCGAGAACACGCAATCCCTTCGCCAACGAATTCACGAGATTGCGAGTATCGGCGCCGCCGCCGGGTGCTCGCTCCGAGCGCGGCAATAGATTCACACGTTTCCGTTCGACAACGCGTCGCATGCGCGTAGATACGTTTTCCATCCCAGGCCCTTCGCTTTTTTTCGGAATGCGAAGTTTATTTCTAAATTAGACTACTGTTATAGGCCTGCGTCAACGCTCGCCTTCTCAGCGCAAAATGAGTGTTTGAGGTCACGGTCGAGTAGCTGAGCCATTCGGCTTTCGCCGTCGCAGATCCGGGCAGGCGAATTTCCCGCATCCGGCTCTTCGCGAAAGCAACCCGCATGAGGCGCCTTGGCGCAAGCCGCCACGCCGAATAGGCCGCCCATCGAAATGCCGACGTAGTGGAAGTGCGGCAACCCCGGTGCATCGGCGGCCGCGAGCGCGTCGGCTCCAATGGCGTCGAAGCCGCCGTGACTACTGCTGTCACCGTGTCCGCGTCAGTCGAGTGCGATTACTCGGAAATGGGTGCCGGCGCGGCCGTCGTCGAGTCCCAAATGCCCGACGACGTGCCGAGGCTGTGCACAAGCAGAACAGGTTCAACTGCGCCCTGCTCGCAGTGGGCGACCTGTTCCCCATTGATGGCGAGACGCGGCATGATCACCGCTTTGCTGAAGAGAGCACCGCGGCGAGCAGGCTGCCACCATAGTCGGCCGCCCCACGTGGCTCCATCCCCGGCGCAACGCGGATGTATTCCTTCACAGCGGCGAGTGCCTCGCGCGAACGAGTCACTAGATCCGCAATTGTCTTATCGGTGAACGCGCGCAGATCGGCCGCCGGCACCACGCGATTGACGATGCCGACCTGCATCGCCGTCCCGGCGTCGATCTCTTCCATCGTGGAAACGAGCCAGGTGAGCGCTTTAGGCGCGACGCGGTTCATCATCGTGGAGATCGCCAGCGTCGGCGGCAGGTTCTTTTCCATCTCTGGCAGAGAAAAGCGTGCATCCGCGGCGGCGATCGTCAGGTCGCAGGCGGTTGCGAGCGCACAGCCGAATCCGAAAGCCCCGCCCTGCACCGCGCACACAAT
>DASXOK010000301.1:0-10188 GCA_036494425.1 Pseudolabrys sp. | reverse complement strand
AATCGGTGAGCAGCTCGACGGTGACATTGCGGCGCTCCAGCACCGCCGCCAGCGCCTCGGCCGGGAACAAATGCCCGCCGGTGCCGCCGGCGGCGACCAGGACGCGAGGCCGGCTGCCGGACGCCGCGGCGGAATCGTTGCTCGACATGGCCTGAGTGTGGCCGCCCGTCATCGCCGGCGCAATCGGCTGCGCGTCGGCGCTGTCGACTTCAGGCCGGGCTCAGGCCGGGCTCAGGCCGGGCAAGGCCGAGGTCGCGCGCCGCAAGCTGCTCGGCCCGCGGGCGCTCGCGGGTCAGCGCCAGCAGCATGCCCATGCCGAAGGCAATCGAGATCATCGAGGAGCCGCCGTAGGAGATGAACGGCAGCGTCATGCCCTTGGCCGGCATTAGATGCAGGTTCACCGCCATATTGATGGCGGACTGAATGCCGAACAGCATCGCCAGTCCCGCCGCGGAGAATCGCGCGAACGGATCGTCGTTGCGCAAGGCATGGCGCAGCGACCGGATCACGATGAAGGCGAACAGCGCGGCGAGCGCGAGGCACAGCGCGACGCCGAACTCCTCGCCAGCGACGGCGAAGACGAAATCGGTGTGGCTCTCCGGCAGCAGGCGCTTCACGGTGCCCTCGCCCGGTCCGGTGCCGAGCCAGCCGCCACGCATGAAGCTCTCGGTGGCGATATCTATGTTGAAGGTGTCGCCGGACGCCGGATTCATGAATTTCTGGATACGGTTCGCGACGTGCGGCACGGTGTAATAGGCGACCATGAGGCCGAACGACGCGATGCCGGCGATGCCGAACATCCAGATCAGCCGCATCCCCGCCATGAAGAACAGCGCGCTCCAGACGAGCACGATCAACATGGTCTGGCCGAAGTCAGGCTGGATCACCAGCAGCGCCACGACGCCGAGCAGCAGCACCAGCGAGATCGCGTTCGCCGGCATGTCCGGGCGCTTGGCGGATTCGCCGAACAGCCACGAGATGATGATCACGAAGGCGGGCTTCAAGAATTCCGACGGCTGGATGTTGACGCCGAAGATGATGAGCCAGCGCTTGGCGCCCTTGATCTCGGCGCCGAAGATCGGCGTCACCGCGACCATGATGAGACTGATGATGAACACGATCAGCGACAGCCGGCGGATCTGGTGCGGGCTGAGGAACGACACGCCGAGCAGCACGGCAATGGTCGGCGCCAGGAACAGGATGTGGCGGTTGACGAAATAGAACGGGTCGAGGCCGAGGCGGCCGGCGACCGGCGGGCTCGCGGCGAGCGAGAGCACGATGCCGGCCAGCATCAACGCGCCGAGCGCGGCGAGCGTGAGCCGGTCGACGGTCCACCACCATTCGGCAAAAGGCGTGCGATGCGCGCGCGAGACCATGCGGAATTCCTCGAACCGGCTGGACTTTAATAGTCCTGACTCGTCACGGTTTACGAAGCATTAACGGTGCGCTTTCTTCACCCTCCCCTGAAGGGGGAGGGTGAAGCGAGTTCGCGCCGCAGCTTCGCAAACTAGATCGATTGAACCCCCGGCACCGCCAGCACCAGGTCGGTGAATGCCTTCCCGCGCACTTCGAAGTTCGGGTACTGGTCGAACGAGGCGCAGGCGGGCGAGAGCAAGATCACCGGCTCCTTGAGGCCAGAGGCCTCGGCGTCGCGCGTGGCGGCGTCGATGGCGGCCGAGAGCACGCCGGTGATCTCGTGTGGCACGCGGCCATCGAGCGTGCGCGCGAAATCCGGCGCCGCCTCGCCGATCAGATAGGCCTTGCGGATGTGCGGCCAGAATTCGGCGAGGCTCTCAATGCCGCCGGTCTTCGGCTTGCCACCGGCAATCCAATAGATGTCATGGAAACTGCCGAGCGCCTTCGCCGCGCTGTCGGCATTGGTCGCCTTGGAGTCGTTGACGTAGAGGATCGCGCCGCTCGCGGTCTTCTTGCGGCCGACCTGCTGCATGCGGTGTGCAAGGCCCGGGAAGCTGACGAGGCCTTTCGGGATCGCGATAAGATCGATATCGAGCGCGACGCAGGCAGCGATCGCACAGGCCGCGTTCTGCGCATTGTGCGCGCCGCGCAAAGATCCGATGCCGGCGAGCTGCGCCACCGGAAAGGCCTTGCCGTTTGACGCGCGCACGATGCGGCTGCCCTCGGCGTAATAGCCGTCGCGCAACGGGCCCTCGACCGAGACGCGCACGACCGTCTTGCCGGCGCGCTCGATGCGCACGGCGGCGTCGCGCGTCCAACGGTCATCGACGCCGATGACGGCCGTGCCGCCCGGCTCAACGCTTGCGGGCAGCAACGCCTTAATCGCAGCATAGTTCTCCATCGTGCCGTGACGGTCGAGGTGATCCTCCGACACGTTGAGGAGAATGCCGACGGTCGCATGAAGTGAAGGCGCGAGATCGATCTGATAGGACGAGACTTCGAGCACATAAGTGCGGCCGCGCGCGAAAGGCGCGAGCGCCAGCACCGGCAACCCGATATTGCCGCCCATCTGCGCGTCGTGGCCGGCGCTGGCGATGAGGTGCGTGGTCAGCGCGGTGGTGGTCGACTTGCCGTTGGTGCCGGTGATGGCGACGAGCGGGCAATCGATGCCGGACTCGTTTTTTACTTTGGCGCGCTCGCGGCAGAACAGTTCGATATCGCCGATCACTTCGACATTGTGCCGCTGTGCCAGCGACACGCTCCAATGGGGCGTCGGATGCGTCAACGGCACGCCCGGCGTCAGCACCAGCGCGGCGATCTCGCTCCAATCCAATTCGCGCAAATTCTGCGTCTTGAGGCCGGCGCTCTGCGCGTCGGCCAACATCTTCTCGCTGTCGTCGAAGACGACTACCTCGGCGCCGCCCTTGATCAGCGCGCCGGCTGATAGCAGCCCGGACTTGCCGAGGCCGAAGACGGCGACTTTCTTTCCGGCGAAGACGGTAATGGGGATCATTTTATACTCCGTCATTCCGGGACGCGTCGAAGACGCGGGCCCGGAATCCATACTCCGCAGCGCGGGGGGTTATGGATTCCGGGCTCGCCGCTTCGCGGCGCCCCGGAATGACAAAGGAGACGCTCATCTCAACTTCAAGCTCGCCAGGCCGGCCAGCGCCAGCACCACGGCGACGATCCAGAAGCGGATCACGATCTGCGGCTCGGTCCAGCCGAGCTGCTCGTAATGGTGATGGATCGGCGCCATCTTGAAGACGCGCTTTCCCGTGAGCTTGAACGAGACCACCTGCACGATCACCGACACCGCCTCGAGCACGAACAGCCCGCCGACGATGGCCAGCACGATCTCGTGCTTGATCGCCACCGCGACGGCGCCGAGCAGACCGCCAAGCGAGAGCGAGCCGGTGTCGCCCATGAAGATCGAGGCCGGCGGCGCATTGAACCACAGGAAGCCGAGTCCCGCGCCGATCACCGCGCCGCACAGCACTGCCAGTTCGCCGGTGCCGGCGACATAGTGCAATTGCAGATATTCGGAGAACAGCGCGTTGCCGACCACGTAGGAGATCAGCCCGAAGGTCGCCGCTGCGATCATCACCGGCACGATGGCGAGGCCGTCGAGGCCGTCGGTCAGGTTCACCGCGTTGCCGGCGCCGACCATGACGAATGCGCCGAGCAGGATGAAGGCGTAGCCGAGATTGAACACCAGGTCCTTGAAGAAGGGAAACACCAGCGAGGTGGCGATCGGCGGCCGTCCGAGATGAGTGAACAGCACGCAGGCGACCACGGCGACGGCTGCCTCGGCGAAGAGCCTCGTGCGGCCGGAGAAGCCGTTATGCGTCTGCTTCGTCACCTTCAGATAATCGTCGTAGAAGCCGATCATGCCGAAGCACAGCGTCACACCGAGCACGACCCAGACGTAAGGATTCATCGGGTTCGCCCAGAGAAGCGTCGAGACGAACAGGCCGGAGAGGATCATCAACCCGCCCATCGTGGGCGTGCCTTTTTTGGTCACGAGATGCGACTGCGGGCCATCGGTGCGGATCGGCTGGCCCTTGCCCTGCTTGATGCGCAGGAGATCGATGATCGGCTGTCCGAACAGAAAGACGAACGCCAGCGCGGTGACCACCGACCCGCCGGTGCGGAAGGTGATGTAGCGGAAGACGTTAAGGAACGAGATCTTATCGGAGAGTTCGGTCAGCCAATAGAACATCGCATTCAGCCCTGAGGGTCAGCCCTGGATTTTCTCTTTGCGCATGATCTTATCCGAAACCAGTTCCCGCTGTTCGGGATCATACGCGCGCGTGCTCATGCGCCGCCTGTTTGGCGAATTGCTTTTCGAGTGCCTTGACGATCGGGCCCATTTTCGAGCCCAGCGAGCCCTTCACCATCACCGCGTCGCCTGCGCGGATCGCGCCGAGCACCGTCGGCTCCAGCGCCGCCGACGTCTCGGAATAGCCGCCCCGCGCGCCGGAGGGAAGAGCCTCCCACAGAGCGTGCATCAGCGGACCGGAACAGAACACCAGATCGATTTTGGCAGCGGAAATGGCCGTCGCCAATCCGCGATGCAGTTCGGCCCCCTGGACGCCCAGTTCGAGCATGTCGCCGAGCACAGCGATGCGGCGGCCGCGCAGGCCGACCGGCGACTGCCCCAGCAGCGCGATCGCCGCGCGCATGGAGGCGGGGTTGGCGTTGTAGCTGTCGTCGATCAGCAGCACCTGCCCGCCCGGTAAGGCGAGCGGAATGCGCGTGCCGCGGCCGGCGGCGGGCTTGAGGTTGTTCAGCGCCAGCGCGGCGAGCGCGAGATCGGCGCCGGCAAGCGAGACGGCCGCCAGCACGGCGAGCGAGTTCATCACCAGATGGCGGCCCGGCGCGCCGAGCTTGTAGGTGACGTGAGTGCCGAGGATGTCGGCTTCCACCGTCGAGCATTCCGGATGCAGGGCGCAGCGCGAAAGCCGAGCGTCGGCTTGCGCGTCCTCGCCAAAGGAAACGATGCGCACGATGCCGGCGTCCTTGGCCGCGCCAGCAAGATGCGCGAACTGGGCGTTGTCGCGGTTGAGCACGGCGGCGCCGCCCGGCTCGATGCCGGCGAAAATCTCCGCCTTGGCGTCGGCGATTTTTTCGAGTGAGCCGAAATACTCCAGATGCACCGCCTCGATGGTGGTGATGATCGCCACATGCGGACGCACCAGCTTGGTCAGCGGCGTGATCTCACCGGCATGGTTCATGCCAATCTCGAACACCGCGTATTTGGCGCTCTGCGGGCAGCGCGCGAGCGACAGCGGCACGCCCCAGTGATTGTTGTAGGAGGCGGCCGAGGCATGCGTCTCGCCGTCGGCGGAGAGCGCGAGACGCAACGCCTCCTTCGTGCTCGTCTTGCCGACCGAGCCGGTGACGGCGACGATCTTGGCATGCGACCGCGCACGCGCGGCTGTGGCGAGATCGCGAAGCGCTTCGAGCACATCGTCGACCAGCAGCAGCGGCGCGTCGGGAGCGAAACGATCGCGTCTGTCGCGCCCGATGACTGCGAGACCGGCGCCAGCCTTCAGCGCATTCTCGACGAAGTCATGGCCGTCGCGGTTGTCGCCCTGGATGGCGAAGAACGCGTCGCCGCGTCCGAGGCTGCGGCTGTCGATGGAGATGCCGTTTGTATCCGGCGGCAGTGCGCCGGATTTCTCCGCGCGCATCGCGGCGGCCATGGCATCAATGGTCCAGAGGGGCGTCATGCGGGGCCTCTTTTCCCGAGCGCAACGCAGCGCGAGCGAAGCGAAGCGGTGCGCTGCAGACCCGGGATCGCGCCAAATTCTGAGTGTTGAACGGTCCCGGGTCTGCGTCGCAACACTGCGTGTTGCGCCGCGCCCGGGACAAGATGCTGAAGCCCTCTCATGCGACCTTTCCTTGCAAGGCCGTGGCGACGGCGTCGTGGTCGGAAAACGGGACAACGCGATCGCCGATGATCTGGCCGGTTTCATGGCCTTTGCCGGCGATCAACAGTACATCACCGGATTGCAGATCGGCGATTGTCCGGCGGATCGCCTGTGCGCGGTCGCCGATCTCCGCGGCGCCCGGCGCTTCCGCGAGAATGGCGGCACGGATCGCGGCGGGGTTCTCGCTGCGCGGATTGTCGTCGGTGACGATGACGCGATCGGCGTTTTCCACGGCGATACGGCCCATGATCGGGCGTTTGCCGTTGTCGCGGTCGCCGCCGGCACCGAATACGACGATGAGCTTGCCGCGCGTGTAAGGACGCAGGGATTCGAGCGCCTTCTTCAGCGCATCGGGCTTGTGCGCATAATCGATGAAGATCGGCGCACCATTGCGCGTGCCGGCGAGTTCGAGCCGGCCCTTGGCCCCGGCGAGATGGCTCAGCGCGGCGAAGACGCCCGTCGGATCGGAGCCCGTGGCGATCGCAAGCCCAGCGGCGACGGCCGCGTTCTGCACCTGGAAGGCGCCGACCAGCGGCAGTCTCACTTCGAATGTGTGGCCGCCATAGGCGATGTCGACGACCTGCGCAAAGCCATCGATGGCGCCACCGACGAGCTTGATGTCATTACCGGCCACACCGACGGTCATGATCTTGAGGCCGCGTTTCTTCGCGGCGTCGACCACCTGTCCCGCATAACAATCGTCGACATCGATCACCGCTGTACCGTCCGCGGTGATGAGATCGTCGAACAGGCGCAGCTTGGCGGTGAGATAGGCCTCGATGGACGGATGATAGTCGAGATGATCGCGCGAGAGGTTGGTGAAGGCGCCGGCGGCGATGCGCACGCCGTCGAGCCGATGCTGATCGAGACCGTGCGAAGAGGCTTCCAAGGCCAGATGCGTGACGCCCTCGCCGGCCAGCGTATCGAGCGTGCGATGCAACTCGATCGGATCGGGCGTGGTGAGCGAGCCGTAGGTTTCCCGCTTCGACGAGACGACGCCGACGGTGCCGATGCTCGCGGCCTGTTGCCCCAGCGTCGCCCAGATCTGCCGGGTGAAGGCGGCCACGGAGGTCTTGCCGCTGGTGCCCGTAACGGCGGCGATGGTGGCGGGCTGCCGTGGGAAAAAGGCCGCGGCAGCGAGCGCCAGCGCGCGGCGGACGTTCTGCACCTGGATGAGCGCGACCTGCGCGGGCAGATCGGCGACCTGCTCGGACAGGATGGCGGCGGCGCCGGCTTTCAGCGCCTGCGGCACGAAGGCGAGGCCATCCGCCTTGGTGCCGGGAACGGCGACGAACAGGTCGCCCGGCTTCACCTTGCGGCTGTCCGCCGCAATGCCGCTGAGTTCGAGCCCGGAGAAACGCGGGTCGAAACGGGCATTTTCCAGCGGCAGGTCGGCGAGTTTCATTGGCACCCTTCTGGCCTCTCAAAGAGGTGTCACAAGCACTGAAACCGCGCAACTTCAAGACGCTCCCTACCCGATCGCTTAGAGGGGCAGGCTAGGGGTTCACCGCCCTGGCCAGAATCAACTGATCGGCCTTGGGCAGATTGAACCGCGGCTCGAGGTCAAGCAGCGGCCCGATCCGCGCGATCACCTTGGCAGCGGTCGGACCGGCGTTCCAGCCGGCGGTGGCGAAGCCATGGGTTTCCGGCAGCGGCTGCGGCTCGTCAAGCATGATCAGCAGAAGGTATTTCGGCTTGTCGGCCGGCAGCACCGCCATGAAATCGGTCAAGAGCTTGGTCTTGGAATAGCGGCCATTGACCACCTTTTCCGCGGTACCGGTCTTGCCGCCGATGTAGTAGCCGTTGACGTTGGCCAGTTTGGCACTGCCGATTTCGGCATTTAAGCGCATGAGATAGCGCATCTTCACGCTGGTCTCGGGCTTGAGCACCTGCTTGGCCAGCGCCTGCGCCTCTTCCGGCGTGCGCCTGAGGAAAGTCGGCGGAATGAGCTTGCCGCCGTTCACGGTCGCGGCGACGCCCATCACCGCCTGCAGCGGCGCGACCGACAGGCCGTGGCCAAAGGCGATGGTGACGGTGTTCAGCTCGCCCCAGTGCTTGGGCACGATCGGCTCGGCGCTCTCCGGCAGTTCGGTGCGCAGACGGTCGAGCTGGCCCATCTTCCTCAGGAAGGCCTGATGCTGCTCGACGCCGACGGCGAGCGCCATACGCGCGGCGCCGATGTTCGACGAATAAGTGAAGATCTCCGGCACCGAGAGGAAGCGGTGCTCGGGATGATAGTCGTGGATCTGGAATTTGCCGTAACGCAGCGGGACGCGTGCGTCATACATCGAACTGAGTGTCGACTTGCCGGAGTCGAGCGCCATGGCGATGGTCAGCGCCTTGAACGTCGAGCCCATCTCGTAGACGCCGGTGGTGAGCCGGTTGATGCGCGTCGGATCGTTCGCCTCGCGCGGATTGTTCGGATCGTAATCCGGCTCCGACACCATCGAGACGATCTCGCCGGTATTGACGTTGAGCACCACGCCGGCGGCGGCCTTGGCCTTGAACTTCTCGCGCGCCTTCACGAGTTCGTCGCGCATGGCGAACTGCACGCGCAGATCGACGGCGAGATCGACCGGCCGCTGCAAGCGGTCAGTGGCGAGTCCCGCCATATGCAGCGCGGCGAGCCCCTGCCCGTCCAGCCACTTCTCGATACCGGCGATGCCCTGGTTGTCGATGTTGACGTGGCCGATCTCGTGCGAGACGACCGGACCATTCGGATAGACGCGTTTGTTCTCGGTCAGGAAGCCGACGCCGGGAATGCCGAGGCGGTGCACTTCGCGCTGCTGCTGCGGGGTGATCTCGCGCTTGAGCCAGACGAAGCCGCGCTTTGAGGAGAGACGCTCGCGCACTTCCTTCGCATCGAGGTCGGGCAGCGCGGCGGTGAGAAGCTCCACCGCCTCGTCCACATCAATGAGCTTGCGCGGCTCGGCGAAGAGCGACGGCGACTTCACGTCGGTGGCAAGGATTTCGCCGCGGCGGTCGAGGATGTCGGGGCGCGCGGTGGCGACAGCGTCCTGGCCGACGGTGCGATGGCCGCCGTGGCCATCACTCACCACGGCGAACATCACAAGGCGCACGCCGATGATGCAATAGATCGCGGCGAAGGCGACGATGGCGAGGCCGAGCCGCGCCTTGGCCTTCACATTGCGGTCGACGTCCTTGCCGTAGAGCAAGGAGCGCAGCCAGCGCTGCCAGCGGGTTTCGGTCTTCTGCGGAGTGGCGGGAGCGGTCATGGGATTCACCGCGGGGCCGGCGCGGGCACGCTGCCGGTCGTTTCAGGCGTTCGCTCGAGCATGGCGCCGATCGGATCGCCCACGGGCGCAGG
Organism: Pseudolabrys sp.; assembly: GCA_036494425.1. GTDB lineage: Bacteria > Pseudomonadota > Alphaproteobacteria > Rhizobiales > Xanthobacteraceae > Pseudolabrys. The sequence goes on along the minus strand of DASXOK010000301.1, from coordinate 1,008 downwards.
TGCCGCCGCGGGCGGACGATCGGGGAGATGGTCGAGCGTATCGAATTGCGTCGGCAGCGCCGCCTTCAATGCAAGATGGCGCTCGGCGAGGCCCTGGATGCGGCCGGGCGTATCGAGCCTCGCCCATTCGGCGCGCAATCCGGCGATGGCGTTGCGTTCGGTGTTCATCTCGCTGCGCATCTTGGCGACATGCTCGGCCTGGAGCGTGGAGTCGAACTTGATCTTGTAGACGACCGAGGCCGCGATGATCAGCGCGGCGATGACGATGATGTTGAGAAGGCGCATGGTCAGCGCGCCCTCAGGACGTCGGCGAGCGACGGCAGGCGCGGCAGCAGATCGGCTGCGTCGGCGCGATGCGCGGGCGCATCGGTACGCTCGCCGGCGCGCAGCTTAGCGGAGCGGGCGCGCGGATTGCGCGCGATCTCGCCCTCGTCCGCGACAATGGGCCGCTTGGTCAACACGGTGAAGCTCGGCGCGGCACGTTGTACTTCAGGCGCGTGCCGCGAGCCGCCGCGCGTCTCCGCGCGTGATGCCAGGAACGTCTTGACGATGCGGTCTTCCAGCGAATGGAACGACACGACCACCAGGCGGCCGCCGGGCTTGAGGACGTTTTCAGCGGCGAAGAGTGCATTGGCGAGCTCGCCGAGCTCATCATTGACGAAGATGCGCAGCGCCTGGAACGTGCGCGTCGCCGGATGGATGTCGTTGGGGCGCATGCGCACCGCCAACGCCACGATCTCGGCGAGCGCGGTTGTCGTCACGATCGGCGCCTGCGCCCGCGCCTTGACGATCGCACGCGCGACGGCGCGCGAATGACGTTCCTCGCCAAGCATGAAGATGATGTTGGCAAGATCGCGCTCGCTCGCCGTTGCCACGACATCGGAGGCGCTCGCTCCTTCGCCGCCTATGCGCATGTCGAGCGGGCCGTCGAGCCGAAACGAGAAGCCGCGCTCGGCCGTATCGAGCTGCATCGACGACACGCCCACGTCGAGCACCACGCCGTCAACC
>DASXOK010000300.1:0-4431 GCA_036494425.1 Pseudolabrys sp. | reverse complement strand
TGTGAACGTCGATTGATCTTTCGTGGTCAGGTTTTCGCCGGCGGCCCGCGCCGGCGCTTCACCCGCGCGCGCAAGCCGATGGCCGCGTCGACGAGGCCGAGGATGCAGAGCGCCAGCATCGGCCAGCCGAACACCAGCACCGACGCATAGAGCCCGCCGAGCAGGAAAGGGCGGCTGTTGATGCCGCGCGTGATGTCGTGCATCACCGCGAAGCCAAGCACGCCGTAAGCCATCAGCAGACTCGCCGTCAGTACACCGGCGACGATGCCGAAAAGGCCGCCGGCAAAGCTCAGGGCCACGGCGGCCGCGAGCGCGGCCGCGGCGAGCGGCGGAAAGGTCATCGCGGAGATGTCCGGCCACGGCCGCTTCAGCCGTCCGGAGAAATTGACGACGCGGGCGGCGAGCCAGAGATTGACGATATTGGTGAGCGTGGCGAGAACGGCCGCCGCCGGCGGGATGACGTCGACCAGCAGGCTGAGAAGCCGTTTGGGATCGGATGTGCCCGGCACCGAAAGCGGCTGGTCGGGCGCAGCGCCGGTCTCGATTTGCAGCATGCGCGCGAGCGCGCTGTTGAGGCTGGCGCGGAAGCTCTCGGCATCAAGGCCGAAATTGGGGATGGCGACGACCACGATCAGCGTGGCGAGGATGGCGGCCCAGATCACCAGCCGGCCGGGCGGATACCAGTCGAGCGGCCCGTTGCCCTGCGCCGCAGCGGCGCCATTCAGCACCGCCGCCGGCCGCGCCAGCATGGCGAGATAGGTCAGCCACCAGGCCGGAAGCCCGGCGCCGGCCAGGAATGCGAAGAAGAATACGCCGCCGAACACGGTCCCAAGCGCCAGCGCGGCGAAGACGCCGGCGATGAGCGCCGACCAATGGCTCCAGCCGAGCCCGGCTATCATGATCGGCAGCGGTGCGAGATAGAAGAGGATGATCGATAGCCACGCGCCCGACGTCACCGAGGCGAACAGCAAAGCTGCCGCGGCGCCAGCGCCAAGTCCGACCAATCCGAACTGCGTCATCACGAGCTGTCCCGCTCTGCGAGCGGTTAGAGACGGATCGCTTGTCCGCCCCAACCATCGGCTCCCGGGGCGTCCCCGGAAGACTCGTTGATTTGCCTCATCCTGAGGAGCGGGCGAAGCCCGCGTCTCGAAGGATGAGGCGTTTAAGTTTCCGTTAGCGGATCACGTAGGGCAAAAGGCCGAGGAAGCGCGAACGCTTGATCGCCTGTGCCAGCTCGCGCTGCTTCTTGGCCGAGACCGCGGTGATACGGCTCGGCACGATCTTGCCGCGCTCCGACACGTAGCGCTGCAGCAGCTTGACGTCCTTGTAGTCGATCTTCGGCGCGTTGGCGCCAGAGAACGGGCAGGTCTTGCGACGGCGGAAAAACGGCCGGCGGGCGCCGCCTTGCGGTGCGAATGCCATGGCTTAATCCTCCGTGCTTTCTTCGGTTGCTTCCTCGCGCCGCGGACGGCGCTCGCCGCGGTCGCGGTCGCCGCGATCACGGTCGCCGAAGCGGCCGCCGCGGTCACCACGATCTCCGCGGTCGCCACGATCGTCGCGGTCGGATTTGCGCAGCATCGCGGAGGGGCCTTCCTCGAGCTCCTCGACGCGGATGGTGAGATAGCGCAGCACGTCCTCGCTCAGACGCTGTTGACGCTCGATCTCGTTCAGCGCGGCCGACGGCGCCTCGACGTTGAGCAAGGTCATGTGCGCCTTGCGGTTCTTGTTGATGCGGTAGGAGAGGGACTTGAGGCCCCAGTATTCGTTCTTGGTGACCTTGCCGCCTGCCTGCGTGATGACGGCGGTATACTGCGTGGTCAATTCCTCGACCTGTTGCGCGCTCAGGTCCTGGCGCGCAAGAAAGACGTGTTCGTACAATGGCATTGAATGCCTTTCCCTTGTCTATCCCATGGCCTCGATCCTGGCGCCTAGCCCCTCGAGCCCTTCGGGAAAGGCTCGAATGCTCTGAAGGCGGGAACACGGGACGCCGGCCTTTTGGGCCTACCGGGTCGTGGCGCGAGCGCCTTGACCCAGCCGTCCGTTCAGCTCCCAACCAGGATCGACGGAGTGCGCGGTTTATAGGGCCTTTTCGGGCAATTGCAAGGCAGGAAGGCCAGAAAAGGCCGCCCTCAGGCCGCCTGTGGGCCGGTATCGCGCGTGCCCTGGAGCCGGTCGGCCAGTTGGACCGCCAAATCGGCGCCCTCCTGGATCTGGCGGGCCGTATCCTCGTCCCGGGCGCCGTTTCGGCGCATCTTGTTGAGGGCCGCCAGCAGGCGGTCGAGGTTGTGCGCCAGCAGTTTCTGCCGGAAGGCCGGATCGTTGCGCGCCCGCGCGAGGTCGTCCTCGGTCACCAGGTCCCTCATCGTTCGCCGCCCGCGGTGGATAAAAACCTTAGCCGAAGGACTCTTGTCACCGGGTTACCGTCGCCGTTCAACTTGACATAAGGAGGCCCGCAGTGTCTTTCGGCGCGATTTCGCACGGCCGGGCATCGCGAAAAGAGGGGTGAGAGCGGGAATGGCGAGCGCGTTCGTATTTCCAGGGCAAGGCAGTCAGACTGTCGGCATGGGCAAGGCCCTCGCCGACAACTTCATGACCGCACGTCAGGTTTTCGCCGAGGTCGACGACGCCCTCAGCGAAAAGCTGAGCGCCATCATCTTTGAAGGTCCCGCAGATACGCTCACACTCACGCAGAATGCACAGCCCGCATTGATGGCGGTGTCGCTCGCCGTTATGCGCGTGCTGGAGGCGGAAGCCGGACTCAATCTCAAGCGCGATGCGCAGTTCGTCGCCGGGCACTCGCTCGGTGAATATTCCGCGCTCGCCGCTGCCGGCGCGTTCAGCATCGCCGATACCGCGCGGCTGTTGCGCACGCGCGGTCAGGCAATGCAGAAGGCCGTGCCGGTCGGTGTCGGCGCCATGGCGGCGCTGCTCGGCCTCGATTTCGAAACGGCCTCCGCCATTGCCGACGAAGCGGCACAAGGGCAAGTGTGCCAGGCTGCCAACGACAACGGCGCCGGTCAGGTCGTCGTGTCCGGTGACAAGGCGGCGGTCGAGCGCGCTGTGGAAATCGCCAAGGAAAAAGGCGCCAAGCGTGCGATGCTCTTGCCAGTGTCGGCGCCCTTCCATTGTGCGCTGATGCAGCCGGCGGCCGACGTGATGGCGGAAGCGCTGTCGAACGTTGCGGTGAAGGCACCGGTCGTGCCGATCGTTTCGAACGTGCTCGCCAGGCCCATCCAGGACCCGGCGGAAATCGTGCGCGCGCTCGTCGCGCAGGTCACCGGCACCGTGCGCTGGCGCGAGTCGGTGGCTTCCATGGCACACACTGGCGTGACGACATTCTACGAAGTCGGTGCCGGCAAGGTGCTGAGCGGTCTCGTCAAGCGTATCGCGGACGGCGCAAGCGCCAGCGCGATCGGCACTCCCGACGACGTCGCCGCGTTCAAAGCTGCCAAGGCTGCCCACGTCTAGCCGGCAGCGAAGGAGAATTTCTATGTTCGATCTCACGGGCAAGACGGCGCTCATCACGGGCGCAAGCGGCGCCATAGGTGGCGCCATTGCGCGCGCGCTGCATGGTAATGGTGCGACTGTCGCCCTGTCCGGCACACGCCGCGAGCAACTCGACACGCTGGCCGGCGAGCTGGGCAGCCGTGTGCATGTGCTGCCCTGCGATCTCGCCGACAAGGATGCGGTCGAGGCCCTTGTGCCGGCGGCCGAGGCGGCGATGGAAAAGCTTGATATCCTGGTCGCCAATGCCGGCGTCACAAAGGATAACCTTTTCGTCCAACTGCGCGACGAGGACTGGGAAAAGGTCATCGGCGTTAATCTCACCGCCACATTCCGGCTCACCCGTGCCGCGGTCTCGCGGATGATGCGTCGCCGCTGGGGCCGCGTGATCGGAATTACGTCGGTATCGGGCTTTACCGGCAACCCGGGGCAGGGCAACTACACGGCTTCAAAAGCCGGCATGGTCGGCATGCTCAAATCCGTCGCAATGGAATATGCAAAGCGGAATGTGACCGCCAATTGCATCGCGCCGGGCCTTGTCACCAGCGCCATGACCGAAAAGCTCAATGACAAGCAGCGCGAGACGATTTTATCTCGTGTACCCATGGGCCGCCTCGGTACGCCGCTGGAGATCGCCGCGGCGGCGGTGTATCTCGCCTCCGAGGAAGCCGCCTATGTCACCGGCCAGACCATCCACATCAATGGCGGGATGGCCATGATTTAAGCGCGCAAAGCCTTGGCATTACAGGCCTAGTCCGGGTATTTTGGGCCTCGCTAGTCAACGGTTTTGAAGTATGGTAACCGAAATTCGGCCCGGCTGGGGCGGCCGATGGCGGAAGTCGCAAGCAAGAGCTTTCGCGTCGGAAGTCGTCTCACCACCGTCCACCACGACGAGGCCGTACCGCGATGGCTGCGTTCTGATCCGGA
>DASXOK010000299.1:0-3428 GCA_036494425.1 Pseudolabrys sp. | reverse complement strand
CTGCACGCACAGCATCAGCGTGTCGTCGGCGTAACGGATTTTGTTCCAGTCCTGCTGCCCGGCGACGGCGTCGGTTCCGGTGGCGAGCATCTGGTGGATCGGGTTGAAGCGGCCGCCGAACAGGCCGTTCTGCGGCCCGTCTCGGTCGAGCGGAATGCCGAGCGCGAACACCTTGCCGGTGCGGATGAGCTTCGCAGCCTTGACGATGTCCTCGGGGGTGACGTGGTTGAGCGTGCCGCTCTGGTCCTCTTTACCCCAGCGCCCCCAGTTCGAGAGCTTCTTGGAGGCTTCCGCGATCGCCTCTTTGCCGACCTTGATGTTCATGAAGCGTTTTCCTTCCTCTTGACGTTTTTCGTGGCGCCGGACTTGCCTGCCCTGCTGGGGCGAATAATGCGATGGAGCGCGGTGTTACATCAAGCGGGGCCTGTCATGGCTGCCCTGAGCTGTCCCGCCCGCAGCCGCCTCATGAATGTGTCATAAGACGAATGTCACGCGCGCGTGCCACTGTGCTGCATCAGCACGCGATCCATTGGACTGACCCGGGGAGGATGATGATGAAGCACGTTGTATTGGCCGCTGCCTTGGCGGCGGCGCTGTCGCTGCCCGCGCAGGCGGCGAACATCGTCGATGAGTGGACGACCATCAAGCAGCCGCCGGCGCCAGAACTCAAGCCGGTGACGGTGGACCCGAAGACCACCGCGCTGTTGATGCTCGATTTCATGAACCAGAATTGCGCCAAGCGCCCGCGCTGCGTGGAGTCACTTCCAGCGATGAAGAAGCTGCTCGGCGAAGCGCGCACCGCCAAGGCGGCGGTGGTCTATTCGATCATCGCAAATTCGACGCCGGCGGACGTGATGAAGGACGTGGCGCCGGAGGCGGGCGAGCCGCATGTGCAGGCGGGGCCGGACAAGTTCCTGCGCACCGATCTCGAGAAGATTTTGAAGGACAAGGGCATCACCACGGTCATCGTCACCGGCACAGCGGCGAACGGCGCGGTACTGTTCACGGCGGCGGGCGCGGCCTTCCGCGGCATGAACGTGATCATCCCCATGGACGGCATGTCGTCAGCGGATGCCTATGCCGATCTCACGACGGCCTGGACGTTCACCAATGCGCCGTCGGTCTCGGCGAAGACGACGCTGACGAAGAGCGAGATGATTAAGTTTTGAGGGGCGTGTCCCGGACGCGGTGCAGTGCGTAGCGCAGCGAAGCGGTGCACCGCAGATCCGGGACCTTACCAAACTCGGAGACTGTTACGGGCCCGGGCTGCAGCGCATCACTTCGCTGCGCTCGTGATGCGCCGCGCCCGGGACACAGGCTCACACCGTCCCCAGCGCCCGCAAAATCTTCTCCGGCGTGAATGGCATGTCGGTGAGCGGCGTGGCGCCCAAGGGCCGCACCGCATCGTTGATCGCGTTCATCACGCTCGCCGGCGCGCCGGCGGTGCCGGCTTCGCCCGCGCCCTTGGCGCCCAATTCGCTGTCGGCTGTGGGCGAGACCACGTGGCCACATTCAATGTCGGGCATCTCCACCGCCATCGGGACCAGATAGTCGGCCATCGTGCCGTTGAGCATCTGCCCGCGCTCGTCATAGAGGCACTGCTCGTAGAGCGCGGCGCCGATGCCCTGCACCACGCCGCCGCGGATCTGCTCATTGACGAGTTGCGGATTGATGATAGTGCCGCAATCCTCGACGCACCAGTGCTTGAGGAGCTTCACGAAGCCGGTGTCGGTGTCGACTTCCAGATAGCAGCCTTGGATGCCGTTGGTGAAGGCGAAGGGCCAGCCGCGCGGAACGTAGTGACGCGTCGCCATCAACTCGGCCTGGAAGCCCGGTGGCAGCGTGTCCGGGCGGAAGTAGGCGATGCGCGCCAGCTCATCGAGCGGCAAGCGCTCGCTGGCGCTCGCCTTGTCGACGACGATGCCGTTGGCGATGTCGAGGTCTTCGGGCTTCGCCTGCAGGATCGACGCCGCCACGGCCAGCACGTTCTGCCGCAAGGCCTTGCCCGCCTGCCACGCGGCTTCGCCGCCGATGCCGGCCGCGCGTGACGCCCAGGTGCCGCCGCCATAGGGCGTGTTATCGGTGTCGCCGATCACCACACGCACGCGCTCGATCGGCACGCCGAACGCGGAAGCGACCACCTGCGCCAGCACGGCCTCGGTGCCCTGGCCCTGCTCGGTGACGCTGGAGTGGATCGAAATCATGCCTTGCGCATCGAGCTTTACGGTCGCGCCATCCTGCGAGGAGATGCGCGCGCCGCCGACGCCGTAGAAGGCGGCGGACGGGTTGGTCACCTCGATGAAGCTGGCAAAGCCGATGCCACGATAGATCCCTTGCTTGCGTAACGCGGCCTGCTCGGCGCGCAGCCCGGCATAATTCATCATCGAGTCGAGATGCGCGAGCGCCTCGTGATGCGACAGCTTCTCGAGCTTCAACCCGGAGGCGGATTGCGTGGGATAAGCGTCGTCGGCGATCATGTTGCGCCGGCGCAGCTCCAGCGGATCCATGCCGATCTTGGCGGCGGCGAGCTCGACCAGCCCTTCCGTCACTACCACGGCGATGGGATGGCCGACGGCGCGGTACTGGCACATCACGTTCTTATTCTGGAACACGACGCGCGCCTGCGCCCGGTAGTTCGGGCAGGCGTAAGGCCCGCCGACGAGGTTCACCACCTGGTTGGCCTCGATGCCGGAGGTGCGCGGATAGACCGAGTAGGGGCCGATGCCGGTCAGGTCGTCGATCTCGAAGGCGGTGATGGTGCCGTCCTGTTTAACGCCGATCTTGGCCTTGATGCGATGGTCGCGCGCATGGATGTCGGTGACGAAGCTTTCGAGGCGATCCGCGACGAACTTCACCGGCCGCTTGAGTAGTTTCGACAGCGCGACCGTCGCCATCTCGTCGGCATAGGTGTGCACCTTGATGCCGAAGGAGCCGCCGACGTCCTTGGTCAGCACGCGCACCTGATGCGCTGCAAGGCCCAAGTGCTTGGCGAACAGGTCCTGCATCATGTGCGGCGCCTGCGTGCCTTGATACACGGTCAGGCGCTGCTCGCCGGCGTTCCAGTCGGCGACGATCGAGCGCGGCTCGTTGGTCACGCCGGTGTGGCGGCCGGTGCGGAATGTTGTCTCTATGACCGATTCGGACTCGGCGAAAGCCTTGTCGACCTCGCCTACCTCGAGCTTGCGCTCGAAGCAGAGATTGTCGCCGAGATCGGGATGGATCACCGGCGTACCGGTGTCGAGCGCGGTCTCGGCATCGGTGACGGCGGGCAGCTCTTCAAATGTCGCGTCCACCAGCTCGCACGCATCCTCGGCCTGCGCGCGCGTGCGCGCGACCACGGCGCAGACGGCTTCGCCCTGCCAGCAGGCACGCTCGATCGCGATGGGCGCCTGCGGCGCCGACTTGAGGCCCTTGAGATGCGTGAGCAC
>DASXOK010000298.1:0-6948 GCA_036494425.1 Pseudolabrys sp. | reverse complement strand
GGGACCTTCACAACTTCGGAATTCTTTACGGCCCCGGATCAGCAGCGCAGCATTCCGCTATCGCTTCATGCTGCGCCGCGTCCGGGGCAAGGCAACCTCACTTCGGCATCGGGATTTCGCCGACGTCCTTCGGCACTTTGTAGCCGCGGTGCACGGCCGGGCGGGCGGCGATGGTCTCGTACCACCGGTTCACGTTCGGATATTGCTTCAAGTCGATCGTCTGCCACTCGAAGCGCGAGATCCACGGCCAGGTGGCGATGTCGGCGATGGAGTATTCGTCGGCGAGAAACTCGCGGCCTTCGAGGCGGGCGTTGAGCACCTTATACAGACGGTGCGCTTCCTTGAGATAACGCTCCTCGGCATAGGGCGCCTTGCCGGGATTATATTTCACGAAGTGATGCACCTGGCCGAGCATCGGCCCCGGGCCGCCCATCTGCCACATCGTCCATTCGATGGCGCGATAACGGCGCTCGCCTTCTTTCGCCAGGAGCTTGCCGGTCTTGTCGGCGAGATAGATGAGGATCGCGCCCGACTCCATCAGCGACAATCCATTGTCGCGATCGACGATCGCGGGAATGCGGTTGTTCGGCGCGATCCTGAGGAAGGCCGGTGCGAACTGTTCGTCCTTGGAAATGTCGATCGGATGCGCCGTGTAAGGCAGGCCGATCTCCTCGAGCATGATGGAAGCCTTGCGGCCGTTGGGCGTCGTCCACGTGTAAAGGTCGATCAAGGGTTGACTCCTTTGGGAAGAGTACGCGGCGTGGTGGTGGCTTTGATCATATTGAGCGCAGCCGCGCAACTCATCGCGGCGCCGGCCGCTGCTGGCAGGTTTTCACCTTTTGATAATGACGTGGTCGCATCGATGCGTGGACTGCGCTAAAGTCGCGGCAAGGGCGGCGAACACGGAGAGCATCATGAGTTCACGCCCGCTTGCGTCCTCGGTCTTGCGTCGGCTTGCGCCATTGTACGAGGCTCTTCGGCCCGCTGGCGCGACGCGGGCTCTGCCCATCCGCCTTTGTGCGCTGGCATTGTGCGTCGCCGCGGTCGTGTTCGCGTCGAGCCAGGGCGCCAGAGCATGGCACACGACCGAGATGACCGGCGCGTTGCCGCGTCTCGATTTCACAATGACGCGGGCGAGCGACGGCAAGCAGATCGATGCGGCGGCCTACAAGGGCAAGATCGTCATTCTGTTCTTCGGCTATACGTCGTGCCCCGACATCTGTCCGACCACGCTCTTGAATGCGGCGACGATACTCAAGACGCTCGGGCCGCACGCAGACGATGTTCGCGTTCTTTTCGTTACGGTCGATCCCAGCCGCGATACCCTCGACGTGCTCAAGCAATATACCGGCAGCTTCGCGCCGCAGATCGTCGGCTTGCGCGGCACGCCGGATCAGCTTGCCACGCTCGCCAAGCGTTATCGCGTCGCCTATTCGGTACGACCGGCGGACGACGGCCACGGGTTCGACGTCAGCCACAGCACGGCGGCTTACGTGTTCGACCGCAACGGCAACATCAAGCTCCTGTTCACGTCGCTCGCCGCGCCCAATGCCAAGCTGGACGGCATGACCGCCGATCTGCGGCAGTTGGTGTCGGGCGCGGCTGCGGTGACCTGGTGGCAGCGCGTCATGCATCTGTTGTGACGCGCATCTCGCGCGCGCTCAGCCCGTCCACAGCTTGGAATCGATGATCGGCCGCGTGAGATCGCCATCGTCGGCGATGTCGCGCCACTGTTTCTCCTCGACCCGCCGCAGCGTGTTGAGCACCAGCAGCAGTGCGAGGATGCTCATCATGGCGGGCGGAATCCAGACGATGAGGCCGCCGACCGACTGGTCGTAATGCGCGCCGAGCGCCGGATAGATGCGCCCGCAGAGATCATAGAAGTTATAGAGATCACGCGGATTGAACACGATCATGGCGCCGCCGATGATCTGCGGGAACATGACCAGCATCGTGAGCGCCGCACGTGCCCCGAACGAGGCGCGCGCCGGCGGCGTGGCGCGCGGGTCAAGCACGAGGCACCAGAACAGAAGGCCGTCGATGACCATGCTCCAGTTCATCAGCGCATAAATTCGCGGATCGATCATCGCCTTGAAGTGGATCGACGGGATCAGCCAGAAGAAGATCAGCCCGACGAACAGGAAGGCGGCCAGCGCAGGCTGCTGAAGCACGTACACCGTGCCGGCGACAAGGCGATGCTCGATAACGCGGCGCAGCCGCATCGGCATCCCGCGCAGGATGACCGCGCCGGGCCACGCAAGCGCGATCAGCAGCGGCCCGACGTGGTGCATGGCGATGTGCTGCAGGCGGTTGAAGAAGAACTGGTGCTCGGCGAGATATTCGTACCGCGTCTCAAGCACGACATAGATCGCGAGCATGCCGGCGAAGAAGGTGAGGCGGCGCGGCAGAGACGGACGGTCCTCCGGCGCGAGCAACGTGAGGCCGCGCAGGTACCAAAACAGCGTCAGCCAGGCCGCGAAGAACTCGACCCATGAGAAATCCCACGGCGCCCAGAACGGAAGTTCGGTGATATGCGTGCGGCATAGCCACCACAACGCAAGGCCGGCTGCGGCAATGAGTGCATAGACCGCATGATCCAGGCTGCGGCGGGCGGTCGTCGGGTGAACAAGAATCGAAGGCGCTGCGGGTCTCTCTGCTTGGGACATCGGTGCGATTCTTCGTTTTTGTGCGGCGCGATGATTAGGGCCGCGGATCGCCTTGTCGCCCCGTCTGCGGTCTTACTCCGTGCGCGCGGCTTCGGGAAGTGGCGATAGCCGCCGGTTCCCGATACGGGACTGATTCCAGGACGATAGAACAGCGAGGAACATCACCACCGGGATAGGCGTTGACTGCGAGACCTGTGAAGGAGGCGACTATGAAGCTTAACGTCTTAGCGATCGCGCTTGTGGCGACGGCCTCTGGTGCGATGACCGCTAATGCCCAGACCGTGATCGAAGAGCGGCACGATCCACCGGGCGTGACTGTTGAACACGATCATCCGGACTCCTCTGTGACCGTGGAGAAGCGCGGCGGTTTCCTCGGCACCGAGCACAAGACCATCACGCGCGAGACGACCGGTTCTGGTGATTGCTCCAGCAAGACTGTGCACAAAGAAGGCATTGGCGGCGACACAACGGTGAAGAAGACCAACTGCGATTGACGTGTGGTCCACCTCGGAGCATGAAAAAGGCCGCGTTTTCGCGGCCTTTTTCACGTCGGTGCCGATCGATACGGAACCCCTGGCGCGGGCGGCGCGTTGTAGCCCGCATTCCACGATGAACGGAGGCGACCATGATGAGGTTCAAGGTTCTGACGTTGGCGCTGGCGGCAACCGCTTTCGGTACGCTGAGCGCGGGTGCGCAGACGACCGTGATCGAGGATCGTCCTCCGCCGGGCGTCGTCATTGAGCAGCGGGACGCGCCTGTGGTGATCGAGCGCGCACCGTCGTCATCGCCGACGACCGTTGAACGCGGCGGCTTCCTCGGCACGGAAAAGAAGACGACGACTGAGACGATGGGCACGGGACCGAACGGCGATTGCACGACACGCACTGTGCACAAGGAAGACTTGGGCGGCGAGCGGTCCATGAGCAGGACTGACTGCCAGTAATCGGCATCTGATTGGATAAATGAAAAGGCCGCCTCGGTGGAGGCGGCCTTTTTTGTGTGTGTGTCCCGGACGCGGGGCAGCACGAAGTGATGCGACGCTGATCCGGGACCTTACCAAGCGCGGTCGTTGCGACGGTCCCGGGTCTGCAGCGCATCATTTCATGCTGCGCTGCGCCCGGGACACGGATTCAGAACTACGCGGCCTTCTTCTCCAGGTCGGCCTTCCATTGGCCCAAGGCGGCAAGGCCATTCATGTGCGCGCGATGCGCAAAGGCGCGCTGGCCGGCGGCGACGTTCTCCGCCTTGCCGCTCCACGCCTTCTGCGGCGCGGCCTGCAGCGCGCGGCCGTAGGAGAAGGTGAGGCCCCACGGCAGATTGCCGATCTTGTTCATGGCATCGAGATGCGCGGTCGCCTCTTCGTCGGACTGGCCGCCGGAGAGGAAGGCGATGCCCGGCACCGCGCCCGGCACACACTCCTTGAGCATCTTTACGGTCTTCTCGGCGACCTCTTCGACGGAAGCCTTCTTCGCGCTCTTCTTGCCCGACACCGCCATGTTCGGCTTGAGCACGATGCCTTCGAGCGCGACGCGATTGTAGAAGAGCTGCTGGAAGGTCTCCTTCAACGCCCAGGTGGTGACTTCGAAGCAGCGGTCGATGTCGTGCGCACCGTCCATCATCACTTCCGGCTCGACGATCGGCACGATCTGCGCCTGCTGGCACAGCGCCGCGTAGCGCGCGAGCGCATGCGCGTTGGCCAGAATGCAGGTGTAGCTCGGAATGCCCTGGCCGATATCGATCACCGCACGCCACTTCGCGAAGCGCGCGCCCTGGTCGTAATAATTCTTCAGCCGCTCGGCGAGTCTGTCGAGGCCGACGGTGACGAGTTCACCGGGGCAGTTGGGGAGCGGCTGCGTGCCTTCGTCCACCTTGATGCCGGGGATCGAGCCGGACTTCTTGATGATCTCGACCAGCGGCGTGCCGTCCTTGGCCTTCTGCCAGATCGTCTCATCATAAAGGATGACGCCGGAGATGTTGTTCTTCATCGCCTCGGCGGTGCGGAACATCATCTCGCGATAGTCGCGGCGCGAATCCTCGGTCGACTCGACGCCGATGGCGTCGAAGCGTTTCTTGATGGTGCCTGACGACTCGTCCGCAGCCAGGATGCCCTTGCCGGGCGCGACCATGGCCTGCGCCACTTTGTTCAGTTCATCGAGATTCATTGTGTCCTCCGTCGCATCCGTTTGCTCGAGCAGGTCTCATGAGAATTATGGCTCTCATATGAGACCGTGTTCTGACATCCCCCCGGCATGGCTAACTCTCGCGGCTATTTTACGCGCAACACCTCGACCCCAGGCAAGGCCTTGCCTTCGAGCCATTCGAGAAAGGCGCCGCCTGCCGTCGAAACATAGGTGAAGCGGTCGACGACCCCCGCGACATTCAGCGCGGCGACGGTGTCGCCGCCGCCGGCGACGGTAACGAGCTTGCCGCTCTGCGTGAGTTCCGCCGCGGCCTCGGCGACCTCGACGGTGCCGTTGTCGAACGGTTCCATCTCGAAGGCGCCGAAGGGGCCGTTCCACACCAGCGTCTTCGAGCGCGCGAGCACGGACACGACCTGTTCCACGCTCTTTGGGCCGATATCGAGGATTATGTCGTTCTCGGCGACATCGTCAATGTCGATGGCGCGCGATGGCGCGTGCGCCTCGAATTTTTCGGCAACAACGGCGTCGACGGGTAGCACGATGGTGCGCTTGGCAGCCTTCGCCTCGTCCATGATCTTCTGCGCGGTGTCGAGCAGGTCACGCTCAACAAGGGATCTCCCAACACGCTTGTTGAGCGCCAGCAAAAAAGTGTTCGCCATGGCGCCGCCGATGATCAGCGTATCGACCTTGGTGAGCAGGTTGCCGAGCAGATCGAGCTTTGTGGAGATCTTGGCGCCGCCGACGATCGCAGCCACCGGACGCTCCGGCTTGTCGAGCACCTTCTCGAAGGCCTCGAGCTCGGCTTGCAGCGTGCGGCCGGCATAAGCGGGGAGGAAATGCGCGAGGCCTTCGGTCGAGGCGTGCGCGCGATGCGACACCGAGAAGGCGTCGTTCACCCAGATGTCGCCAAGGCGCGCGAGCGCGGCGGTAAAGCCCTGCTCGTTCTTCTCCTCGCCCGGATAGAAGCGCGTGTTCTCCAGGCAGAGGATGTCGCCGGCCTTCATCTCGGCGACGGCGCGCTCGGCCGCGTCGCCGATGCAGTCGTCAACGAAGCGTACGGGGCGCTTGATGATGTGCGCAACTTCGGCCGCGACCGGCTTGAGCGATTGCGATGGGTCGCGGCCCTTCGGCCGTCCGAAATGCGAGAGCAGGATCAACTTGGCGCCCTTGTCGGCGATCTCGGTGATCGACGGCGCCATCCGCTCGATGCGCGTGGCGTCGGTGACGACGCCATTCTCGTAGGGAACATTGAGGTCGACGCGCACGAGGACGCGCTTGCCCTTTACGTCGACGTGGTCGAGCGTCTTGAAAGCACCCATAGTGGCCCCCGCCGCGCCGCTAGAGCAATTTGCCCATCGCGACGGCGGTATCCGACATCCGGTTGGAGAAGCCCCACTCGTTGTCGTACCAGGACATCACCCGCACAAACGTGCCGTCCATCACCTTGGTCTGGTCCATGTGGAAGATCGAGGAGTGTGGATCGTGGTTGAAGTCGAGCGAGACGTTGGGATCGTTGGTGTAGGCAAGGATGTTCTTGAGCTGCTGCTCAGCCGCGCGCTTGATCGCGCCGTTCACTTCATCCTTGCTGGTCGCCTTCTTGGCGACGAACTTGAAATCGATCACGGAGACGTTCGGCGTCGGCACGCGGATGGAGACGCCGTCGAGCTTGCCATTAAGCTCGGGCAGAACAAGTCCGACCGCCTTGGCGGCGCCGGTCGAGGTGGGGATCATGTTCAGCGCGGCGGCGCGGGCCCGATAAAGGTCCTTGTGGTACGTGTCGAGCGTCGGCTGATCGCCGGTGTAAGAGTGGATCGTCGTCATGAAGCCTTTGTCGATGCCGACGGCATCGTTGAGCACCTTGGCGACCGGCGCCAGGCAGTTGGTGGTGCAGGAGGCGTTGGAGACGATCTTGTGGTCCTTGGTCAGCTTGTCGTGGTTGACCCCGTAGACGACGGTCAAGTCGGCGCCTTCGGCGGGGGCCGAAACCAGCACGCGCTTGGCGCCGGCGGTCAGATGCGCCGAGGCCTTCTCCTTCGCGGTGAACAGGCCCGTGCACTCCAGCGCGATGTCGATGCCGAGGTCCTTCCACGGCAGCTTGGACGGTTCGCGCTCGGCGGTGACCTTGATGGCGCCGTTGCCGA
>DASXOK010000297.1:0-2955 GCA_036494425.1 Pseudolabrys sp. | reverse complement strand
TTCGGCTTCGACATGGCGCGGCTGTCGGTGACGGTGGCCGAGCCGTGCGCGCCCGAGCAGATCGGCATCGGCGGACGCGAGGATGCGGCGGCGATCGGCCGCATGATGGATCATCTGAGTGCGCGGCTCGGCAGCCAGCGCGTGCGCAGGCTCGTCGCGCAGGACAGCCACATCCCGGAGCTCGCGGCGGCGAGCGTGCCGGCGCAGATGACCGGCACCGACGATGGCTGGGCGGCGTTCCGCCGCCATCGCGACGACGTCGAGCTTTCGCTGCGGCCGCTGCGGCTGTTCACGCGGCCGGAGCCGATCGAAGCGGTGGCGGAAGTGCCGGACGGGCCGCCGTTGCGTTTCCGTTGGCGGCGCGCATTGCACGAGGTGATCGCGGCGGAAGGGCCTGAGCGCATCGAAGGCGCCTGGTGGAGCGAGCACAACGGACCCGCGCGCGATTACTTCCGTGTGGAAGACAAAACCGGCCTGCGCTTCTGGCTGTTCCGCGCCGGACTCTATCGCGACCTGATGCGGGGAGAGCTGGTGCCCGGCACGCCCGCGCCCACGTGGTTCCTGCACGGGACGTTCGCGTGAGGAGTTTGAGAGTGAGTGATGCGTTACCTCGAATTCGCCGTCGCCTCAAACTTCTCCTTCCTGCGCGGGGCCTCGCACCCGGAGGAGTTGATGGTGCAGGCGCAGCACGCCGGGCTCAGCGGGCTCGGGCTCTGCGACCGCAATTCAGTCGCTGGCGTCGTGCGCGCGCATCTGGCCAAGCGCGAGCAGAACCTGACGCTGCGCTATCACCCGGGCGCGCGGCTGGTCTTTGCCGACGGCACGCCCGACGTCCTCGCCTATCCGCGCGACCGCGCCGCCTGGGGCCGGCTCACGCGCCTGCTCACCATCGGCAACCTGCGGGCTAAGAAAGGCGAATGCATCCTCACGCTCGACGACCTCATCGCGCATGCCTTCGGGCTCGAGCTGGTGGTGACGGAGAGGTCGACAAACACAGAGTCATTCCGGGTTCGCGGCCTGACGGCCGCGCCCCGGAATGACATCGTAAAATTACGCACCATCGCCCCACACCGCGTGCGGCTTGCTGCATCCATGCTCTATCGCGGACGTGACCGGGCGCGGCTCACGCGCCTCAAAGAGACCGCACGTGAGGCGGGCGTGCCGCTGATCGCCATCAACGACGTGCATTTCCATCATCCCGACCGGCGAATGCTCGCCGACGTGCTCACCTGCATCCGCGAGAAGACCACCATCGACCGCGCCGGGCGCAAGCTCGCCGTCAATGCCGAGCGCTTCCTGAAACCTCCGCGGGAGATGATGCGCCTCTTTCGCGATGCGCCGGAGGCGATCGAGGAAACGCTGGCGCTGAGTGACGCCCTCACCTTCTCGCTCGACGAGCTGCGCTACGAATATCCCGACGAGACCATCGCCGGCTTCGACAACGCACAAGACGCGCTGACGCACCTTGCCTATGAAGGCGCGGCGCGGCGCTATCCGGACGGCATTCCCGGCAAAGTGCGCGCAAGCATCGAGCACGAACTGGCGCTGATCGCGCAGCTCGACTACGCGCCCTACTTCCTCACCGTGCACGACATCGTCCATTACGCGCGCAGTCAAGGCATCCTCTGCCAGGGCCGCGGCTCGGCGGCGAATTCCGCCGTCTGCTATTGCCTCGGCGTCACCGAGGTCGATCCGGTGCGCGCCGATCTCTTGTTCGAGCGCTTCATCTCGCCGGAGCGGCGTGAACCGCCCGACATCGACGTCGATTTCGAACATGAGCGGCGCGAGGAGGTGATCCAGTACATCTACAAGAAATATGGACGCGAGCGTGCCGGCATCGCCGCCACCGTCATCTCCTATCGCGGGCGTTCGGCGATCCGCGAGGTCGGCAAGGCCTTCGGCTTGAGCGAAGACACCATCGGCGCGCTGTCGTCGTCGATCTGGGGCGGCGGCGGCGGCGCGGTGTCGCAGGACGCCGTTAAACGCACCGGCCTCGATCCGCAAAGCCCGCGCATGCGGCAGATCGCGGCGCTCGCCGCCGAGATCAATGGCTTCCCGCGCCATCTTTCGCAGCATGTCGGCGGCTTCGTCATCACGCGTAGCCGGCTCGACGAGGTGATGCCGATCGGCAATGGCGCGATGGTGGACCGCACCTTCGTCGAATGGGACAAGGACGATCTCGACGCGCTCGGCATCCTCAAGATCGACGTGCTCGGCTTGGGGATGCTGTCGTGCCTGCGCAAAGCGTTGGATCTGGTGGGGGAGCATTATCCCGGCGAGCTTTTGTCTTCCACCGGCTTTCTGCCTTCATCTCCCTCGCTTGCTCTTTCTTCACCTCCGCCGCTTGCGGGGGAGGTCGACGCGCGAAGCGCGGCGGGAGAGGGCTCGTCCTCAGCAACACCCCCTCCCCAACCCTCCCCCGCAAGCGGGGGAGGGAGTCAGACTGCGGCAAGTGGCGAAGCAAACGCGCGCCCACGCCGCTACGACCTCTCCTCCATCCCCGCCGAAGAACCCGCCGTCTACGCCATGCTCAGCCGCGCGGATTCGCTCGGCGTGTTCCAGGTGGAAAGCCGCGCGCAGATGACCATGCTGCCGCGGCTCAAGCCCAAGAGCTTCTACGACCTCGTCATCGAAGTGGCGATCGTGCGCCCCGGACCGATCCAGGGCGACATGGTGCATCCTTATCTGCGGCGGCGGCAGAAGCTCGAGCCGGTCTCTTATCCGTCCAAAGAACTGGAAGCGGTGCTCTCCAAAACGCTGGGCGTGCCGCTGTTCCAGGAGCAGGCGATGAAGATCGCCATCGTCGCCGCGGGTTTCACGCCGGCGGAAGCCGACAAGCTGCGCCGCGCCATGGCGACGTTCAAACGCACGGGCACCATCGGCACCTTCCAGCGCAAGATGATCGACGGCATGCTGGCGAACGGCTACGCGCGCGAATTCGCCGAGCGCTGCTTC
>DASXOK010000296.1:0-2730 GCA_036494425.1 Pseudolabrys sp. | reverse complement strand
CTCGATCGGTGCCGTCGTCGGCGGGTGCTACGCGGCGCATGAACTCGACAACCTGGAGGCCTGGGCGCGCGGGCTCAATGTGCGCAGCGTGCTGAGCTATCTCGACGTCAACTTCTCCGGCTCCGGCCTCATTCGCGGCGGTCACCTCTCGAAGCGGATGGATGCGCATCTCAAGGACATGCGCATCGAGGAACTGCCGATCCGCTTCGCCGCGATCGCCACCGAGTTCAACACCGGCCACGAGATCTGGCTCACGCGCGGACGTCTGTCCGAAGCGATGCGCGCCTCTTATTCGCTGCCCGGCATCTTCCCGCCGGTGCTGATCGGCGGCCGCTGGCTGGTCGACGGCGCGCTGGTCAATCCGGTACCCGTCTCGGCCGCGCGCGCGCTCGGCGCGCGCCTGGTGATCGCGGTCAATCTCAACTCCGATCTGTTCGGCCGCGGCACCATCATTGCCAGCCATGGATCCGACGATCGGGATGAAGCTTTGCACGCGGAGCCCAAGCAAAGCGGCCTGCGCGGCATGTTCTCGCGCGAGCGTTCGTTGCGCCGGCAGGTGCTCGGCCGGCGCGGCCGCCCCGGCATTCCCACGGTGATGGTGGAAGCCTTCAACGTCATGCAGGACCGCATCACGCGCGCGCGACTCGCCGGCGATCCGCCAGATGTGCTGATCAGCCCGCGCCTGGGCAATGTCGGCTGGTTCGACTTCCACCGCGGTGCCGATGCGATCGCCATCGGCAACGAGGCCGCCGAGCGATCACTCGAGGCGGTGACCGAAGCAATCACCGCCCTATCGCAGCCCTATAATGGGAATGGCAGCGGCGTCGCCAAGTAGCCGTAGCGCAAGCGGCCATTACGCCGTGCGGATGTAATCGCGCATCGCCTCGGACTCTTGCTCGATCTCGACGACGCGTTGCTTGACGACGTCGCCGATCGAGATCAGCCCAACCATCTCGCCTTTGTTCATCACCGGCAAATGACGGAATTTCCGTTGCGTCATCTGCTCCATAATGAAGGCGCAGGTGTCGTCCTCGCCGCAGGTCGCAACCTCGCGCGTCATCACCTGCCCGACCGGAAGCGACAGCGCCGCGGCGCCGTGCTCGGCAACCGCACGTACGATGTCGCGCTCCGACAAGATGCCGGCCAGCCGCTCGCCCGCGCCGCGGATAACGACGACGCCGATGCGATGTTTGCTCAGCAGCTTTGCCGCCGCTGCAAGGTCGGCATTTGGCTCGATACAGATAATGCCGCCGCCCTTGGCGGCCAGGATCGACTTGACCTTCATGGCAGCCTCCGAGTGCCCACGGCTCACGGCAAACCCGTGAGACCGGGTCTTGCAACAACGATCCTGCCGAAGCCCGGTTCCGTCAAGCGATTCAGTTGCTGCACTGCGCTAGCTATTGAAGCTACGGACCAAAATCGTCGGCGGGCGGGGTCTTCGGTACCGGGTCGAACCAGGAAAACAACAAAAGGCCGGCGAGGAAGCCGCCAATATGCGCTTGCCAGGCCACCGGCTGATCGTTGCCGCCGATCGGCAGCGAGATCAGGCCAAAGACAATGTTCATGCCGAACCAAACGATCAGAAAGAGCAGCACGCGGCTGTCACGCAGCACGCCGGTGAGCGGCAGCGCCGGCACGCGATAGGCTTCATCGTCCTCGCCGCGCAGCATGCCGAGCGGTCCGCCGTGCTGGAAGGCAAAGCGCATGGCCGCCGCCATCGTGCCGGAGATCGCAGCGGACGCGCCGATCATCGGATACTGCTCGCCGGGATGCGTCGCAAGATGCATCGCCGCGCCGGCGGCCGCAGTCACCGCATAGAAAAGAAGGAAGCGCGACGTGCCGAAGCGGCGCGCGACAGCGCTGCCAAAAGGCAAGAACCAGATCGCATTGACGCCGAGATGTGTCCAGCTCGCATGCAGCAGAGAGTAAGTGACGAAGGTCCACAGCTCGGCGCCGAATCCGCCGGGCAAAACGCCGCCGAGCACGGCCGACGTATCGTAGCGCACCGGAATGAACGCGAAGGTGAGCAGCACATCGATGTCCTGCTCATTGGTGAGCAGATAGATGCGGACGACGTGAATGAGCACCAGCACGGCCAAGAGGGCCGTGACGACGGCGGGAATGTTGAAGAGGGGTTCGCGTTTCACGAAGACGATCCGATGGAAGGGTTCGAGTTACGCTCTTGGCCGCCGCACTGCAAGCACGGGGTCCCTACCCCTTCCGGTCAGCTTTTCAACCGCCGATCGCCAGGCGTCCGCTTATTGTTCCTGCTGGCAGGTCTTCGTGGCCACGCTCTTGGTCACGGTCGTCGTGGCGGCCACCACCGCATGGCGCCGCTGGCCGAGGCCGGCGGCAAGGATGGCGCCGCAAATGTGACACGCCGCGATTCCCAGAAGGGTGATGGAGAAGGCATGCGTCACCGAAGCCGGACCGATGTGCGGACCGGCAACCGTGTAGAACAGTCCGCCCAATATCGCGATGCCGACCGCGGCGCTGACCTGCAGCGTCGAATTGACGAGCCCGCTGACCAGGCCGGCGTGGCGCGGCTCCACGCGCTCGACGATCGCCCGCATCATGGTCGGGATGGAAGTGCCCATGCCGAGCCCGATGAACATCACCGCCGGCCCCATCAGCGTCCATGGCGGAATGGCGCCGACCGGGAAATGGGCGGCGACCAGCGCGGTCGCGACGGCCCCGATCGCGGAAAAGCAGAAGCCCAGCGACGTGGCC
>DASXOK010000295.1:0-9549 GCA_036494425.1 Pseudolabrys sp. | reverse complement strand
CTCGACGCGGTGCTGGTGATCGAGGAGATGGCGAAGTCCTGCACCGTCACCGCGCGCATCGTGGTCGAGACCAATATGGGCGCGATCTCAACGGTGATGGCCTATGGCAGCGAGGCGCAGAAGCGGCTCGCGGCGAAGCTGGTGCTCGGCGGCGACAAGCCGGCCATCTGCATCACCGAGCCGGACGCCGGCTCCGACGCCACCGCCATGACCACGCGCGCCGACAGACGCGGCAACGCCTACGTCATCAATGGCCGCAAGCACTGGATCACCGGCGCCGGCATCTCCAAGCTGCATCTGATCTTCGCTCGCGTGTTCGACGAGACGGGCCAAGAGCTCGGCATCGGCGGCTTCCTCGCGGTGCGAGACGAGGCGAAAGGCCTGCGCGTGGCGAAGCGCGAGCAGACCATGGGCCTGCGCGGCATGCCGGAAGGCGACCTCGCCTTCGAGGACCTCGAAGTGGCGGCCGACATGGTGGTGATGCCGCCATCCGGCTTCCGCCGCGGCTTCGCCGACCTGATGAACGCCTATAACAGCCAGCGCGTCGGCGCCGGCACCGTGGCCATGGGCATCGCCGCCGGCGCGCTCGACCATGCGCTCGACTGGGCGAAGTCGCGCGTGCAGTTCGGCCGTCCGATCGGCGAGTTCCAGGGCCTGCAATGGATGCTCGCCGACATGCAGGTGCAGCTCACCGCCGCGCGGCTGATGCTCTATGCCGCGGCGCGCTCGCGCGGCCCGGACGGCAGCGCCTTCCCCGACCCCATGCTGGCGGCGCAGGCGAAGATCTTCGCCTCCGAAAGCGCCATCAAAATTGTAAACGATGCGCTGCAATTCTTCGGCGCGCGGGGCTATTCGCGCGCGCTGCCCCTCGAGCGCATGGCGCGCGACGTGCGCATGTTCACCATCGGCGGCGGCACGACGCAGGTATTGCGCACGCTGGTCGCTTCGAAGATGCTGGGCTGGAAGCTGCCGCAGACCCGCGACGGCTACGTGCCCGCCCCCACGCTGCGTGACGCCGCGGAGTAACCTGATGCATCCACTGTTCGCTCGCGCCGGTGAGGCGCAGGCTGTTCCGATCCTTTTCGTCAATTCCGCGAATTTCGATGAGACGACACGCGTGCTCGACGCGCGCGCGAACGTGTTCGTGCGCGCCGCCGGCTTCGAGCCGAAGGCCGGGCGGCATCTGCTGGTGCCCGCGGCGGACGGGCAACTCGCAGCCGTGCTGTTCGGCATCGAGGGCGCCGACGCAAGCGTGAAGGACCTGTTCCGGCCGGGACAGCTCGCGACGCTATTGCCGCCGGGCACCTACCGTTTCGCCAATGACCCGCACGATCCGCGGCTTGCGGCGCTTGCCATTGCGCTCGGCACCTATCAGTTCACGCGCTATCGCAAGGCGGAGGCGCGCGACACCGGGCTGGTGGTGCCGGACGGCGTCGACGGCGAGGACCTCACTTGCGTCGTCGAAGGCGTGAACCTGGCGCGCGATCTCATCAACACGCCGTCGAACGATATGGGGCCGGCGGAACTGGAAGAAGCCGCCAGCGTGCTGGCGCAACAGCATGGCGCCGCCATCAACGTCATCAATGGCGAGCGGCTGGAGAAGGAGTTTCCGCTGATCCACGCCGTCGGCATGGGCTCGCCGCGCGCGCCGCGCTTGATCGACTTCACGTGGGGCAAGGAAAGCGACCCGAAGATCACGCTGGTCGGCAAGGGCGTGTGCTTCGACACTGGCGGCCTCGACATCAAGCCCGACTCCTCCATGCTCAACATGAAGAAGGACATGGGCGGCGCGGCGACCGCGCTGGCGCTCGCGCACATGATCATGTCGCGCAAGCTGAAGGTGCGGCTGCGCGTGCTCATTCCGGCGGTGGAGAATTCCATTTCCGGCAAGAGCTTCCGGCCGCGCGACATCTTCACCTCGCGCAAGGGCATCACCGTCGAGATCGGCAATACCGATGCGGAAGGCCGGCTGATCCTGGCCGACGCGCTGGCGCTCGCCGACGACGACAAGCCCGAGCTGATCGTCGACTTCGCCACGCTCACCGGCGCCGCGCGCGTCGCGCTCGGTCCCGACGTGCCGCCGTTCTTCACCGACGACGACGCCCTGGCCGCCGAATTGATGCGGCACGGCGCAGACGAGAACGATCCGCTGTGGCGGCTGCCGCTGTGGCGGCCTTACGAGGCCATGCTCGATTCGAAAGCGGCCGACATCAACAATGTCGGATCCGGCGGCCAGGGCGGCGCCATCACCGCGGCGCTGTTCCTGCGGCGTTTCGTGACGGCCAAGAGCTGGCTGCATCTCGACATCTTCGCGTGGAATTCGTCCCCCAAGCCGGGCCGTCCGGAAGGCGGCGAATGCATGTCGGCACGCGCGCTCTATGCGATGCTGAGTGCGCGGTATTCGTGATGGTCGCGCTCGATCCCCGCATCAATCCGTTCCGCCCTGAGATCGCGGCGGCGCATCTGCGCGGGCAGGTCGAGGCCGAGCGCTTCGTCGAGGGTGCGCGCTACGAAGTGATCGAACCGGTTGCCGACGTGCGCCGCATGCCGGGACACGACGCCGCGCTCGATACGCAGGCGCTTCTGGGCGAGCACGTGATGGTCTACGAGACCAGCGAGGAAGGCTGGGCCTGGGGCCAACTTGAGAGCGACAACTATGTCGGCTGGCTGTCGGCGAACGCGCTCGGCGTGCCGGGTCCGGCGGCAACACACAAAGTGATCGTACCGCGCACGCTGTGCTTTCCCGGTGCCAGCATCAAGCTGCCGCCGGTGGCGGCGCTGCCATTGGGTGCGCGCGTTGTCATCACCCGGCAGGACGAGCGCTTCGCGGTGACGTCCGCCGGATGGCATATCGCGGAGGCGCATCTCGCGCCGGTCAAGGCGCGACAGGCGGACTTCGTCGCTGTCGCCGAAAGCCTACTCGGTGCGCCTTATCTGTGGGGCGGCAAGACCTTGCTCGGCATCGACTGTTCCGGGCTGGTGCAGGTGTCGCTGCAGGCGGCCGGCATCGCGTCGCCACGTGATAGCGACATGCAGGAACTGGCGCTGGGCCAGGTGACGACGCTCACCAGTTTGCGCCGCGGCGATCTCGTATTCTGGAAGGGGCACGTCGCCATCGCGCGTGATCCCGAGACGCTCATCCACGCCAACGCGCATCACATGATGGTGGCGATCGAGCCTCTCGCCACGGCGCTCACGCGCATCAAGGCCACGGGCGGCGAGGTGATGAGCGTGAAGCGGGTGCTTTAGCCGGCGAGCAGTTCCGGCAGCCGCGCCCGGTTGAGCGCGAGCCACTGCAGCGCCATGACCATCGGGCCGTTGCGCATCGCGCTGCCAGCGAGTGCGGCGATCGCCGTATCGATCGGCACCCGCAACGTCTCGATGCGCTCACCACTGTCCGGATTGACCGGCCGCGTCGGCACGCGCGCGGCATCGACGGACGCAAGAAAGACGATCACTTCCTCATCGGTGACGCCGGGCGTCGTCAGATACTGGAACAGCTCGATGACCTTGCCCGGCGCAACGCCGATCTCCTCCGTGCATTCGCGCCGCGCCGACTCGATCGGCTGCTCGCCAGTCTCCACACGGCCGGCGACGATTTCGACCATATCGCCATTACCGGTCGCAATGTGCGCGGCCAACCGGAACTGGCGGATCAGAACGATCTCATCGCGCGCGAGATCGATCGGCAGCACGGCGGCGACTTTGCCCCCGCGCACGATGTCACGCTCCTGCCCGTGCGACGTGCCGTCCGCATCACGCAATGTCACATGATAGCGCTCGTAAGGCCGATAGCCTTTCGCCAATGACTCGGGAGGAGAGACCGTGACGTCGGCCGGCCGGTCGGCGAGCTTTTTCTCCATGCAATGCATTTCCTAATAACCGCGCTTACGATCGACGACATGCAGCAGCGGTTCGCCGCGCTCCAGGCGGCCGATCTGCCGCATCACGTCGGCGGCGAGAAAGTCCGGCAGCACATCGCCGGCATTGTGCGGCGTGACTGTGACCTTGGGATGCTTCCACATCGGGCTCTCGGGCGGCAGCGGCTCCTGCGGGAAGACGTCGAGCGTCGCGCCGGCCAATGTGCCGTCATCGAGCGTAGCCAGAATGTCGGCATCGATCTGCAAACCGCCGCGGCCGGCATTGATCAGGTAGGCGCCGCCCGCGACGCCGTCGCGCTTGAGCTTCGCAAACAGAGCGCGATTGAGAATCCCGCGCGTATCGTTCGTCAGCGGTAGCAGGCAGATCAGAATTTCCGTGCGTGCGAGGAAGCGATCGAGGCCGTCCGCGCCATGAAAGACATCGATGCCGTCGACGCTTTTCGGGCTCGCGCTCCAGCCCGCCACCTGAAATCCGATGCGGGCGAGCACGCGCGCGGCCTCGCTGCCGATGACGCCGAGACCCATGACGCCGACTGCCACTTCGCTCGCCGCCGGCTGCGGATGCTCTTTCCACACACGCTCGCGCTGCTGCGCATCGTAAAGCGGCTGGCGGCGGTGATAGCGCAGCGTATGCAGCGCGACGTATTCGGTGACGCGCACGCTGAGATCGGGATGCGTCGCGCGAATGATCGGCACGTCGGGCAGGCTCGGATCGCTGAACAGATGATCGACCCCGGCGCCAAGGCTGACGGCCAGCCGCAGGTTTGGCAGATTCGCCAGCAGCCCCTTCGGCGCGCGCCAGACGCAGGCGATGCCGATCTCCGCCGGATCGCCGATGTCGTGCGGCCACATGCGCACCGGGCGGCCATCACTTCGCGCGCGAAAGGCATCCGCCCACGCTTCCGCCTGCGGCCCGTCGACCGCGATCAGAATGGCCCTTTCGCTCATCCGCGCGCCCGCGTCACGGTCATTGCGACACGACGCCCTCGGGCGCGGTCTCCAGGTTGAAGGCGGCAGCGAAGAGCGCGCGCGTGTAGTCGCTCTTGGGGTTCTTGAACAGGTCGGCGGCGGCGCCCTCCTCCACCATCTTGCCGTTGCGCAGCACCAGAAGCCTGCTCGCCAGCGCGGCGACGACACGCAGGTCATGCGAGATGAACATGTAGGTGAGATCGCGCCGCTTCTGCAGGTCGCGCAGCAGATCGACCATCTGCGCCTGGATCAGCATATCGAGCGCGCTGGTCGGCTCGTCGAGCACGATGAAGGTCGGCTCCAGCACCAGTGCGCGGGCGAGCGCGATGCGCTGGCGCTGGCCGCCGGAGAATTCGTGCGGATAGCGATGGCGCGTCTCGGGATCGAGGCCGACGTCATTGAGCGCATCGACCACGCGGCGCTCGCGCTCCGGCGCCTGCAGCTTCGGATGGTGCACCCAGAGCCCTTCCTCGATGATGTCGGAGACCGACATGCGTGGTGACAGCGAGCCGTAAGGGTCCTGGAACACGATCTGCATGTCGCGGCGGAACGGGCGCATCTTCTTGAACTTGAGGCCCTGGATGGTCTGGCCCATGAACACCACGGGGCCGTCGGACGAGATCAGCCGCAAGATGGCGAGGCCGAGCGTGGTCTTGCCGGAACCCGACTCGCCGACCACGCCAAGCGTCTCGCCCTTGCGCACTTCCATGCTGATGCCGTCGACCGCCTTGATGTGGCCGACCACCTTGCGCATGACGCCGCGCTTGACGGGAAACCAAACTTTCAAGTCGTCGGTCTGCACGACGACGGGCGCTTCCGGCTTTGGCGGCGCCGGGTCGGGCTTGGGCTCAGCGGCGAGCAGCGCGCGCGTGTAGGGATGCTCGGGCGCGGTGAACACGCGTTCGACCGGACCCTGCTCGACGATCTTGCCGCGCTGCATGACGCAGACCCGGTCGGCGATCTTGCGTACGATGCCGAGGTCGTGGGTGATGAACAGCATCGACATGCCGAGCCGCTGCTGCGTGTCCTTTAGGAGCTTGAGAATCTGCGCCTGCACGGTGACGTCGAGCGCGGTGGTCGGCTCATCGGCGATTAGCAGGTCCGGCTCATTCGCCAGCGCCATGGCGATCATCACACGCTGCCGCTGGCCGCCGGACAGCTGGTGCGGATAGCTGCCGAGCCGTCCTTCCGGATCGGGAATGCCGACCTGATCGAGCAGCGCGAGGATGCGGGCGCGCGCGGCCTTGCCCGTCAAGCCCTGGTGCAGCAGCAATATCTCGCCGATCTGCTTCTCGATCGTATGCAGCGGATTGAGCGAAGTCATCGGCTCCTGGAAGATGATGGTGATGTCGTTGCCGCGCACGCGCCGGATCTCGTTCTCGGGTATCGTCAGCATCTCCCGGCCCTGGAAATGGACCGTACCGGAAGGATGATGCGCCGACGGATAAGGCAGGAGTTTCATCACCGACAGCGCGGTGACCGACTTGCCCGAACCGGACTCGCCGACCAGCGCAAGCGTCTCGCCCTTGGCGATGTCGAAGGATACGCGATCGACCGCCGTGACCTCGCGCTTGCCGACGCCGAAGGCGACCGAGAGATCGCGGATGGAGAGGAGCTTTTCCATGGGCGCGCTCATCGGAACGTCTTCCTCGGATCAAACGCATCGCGCACGGCTTCGCCGATGAAGATCAAGAGCGACAGCATGATCGCGATCGAGAAAAAGCCCGTAAGGCCGAGCCAGGGCGCCTGCACGTTGGCCTTGCCTTGCGACAGCAATTCGCCGAGCGAAGGCGAGCCGGGCGGCAGGCCGAAGCCGAGGAAGTCGAGTGCCGTGAGCGTCATCACCGACGACGACAGGATGAACGGCAGGAACGTCATCGTCGCCACCATTGCATTCGGCAGCAGGTGGCGGAAGATGATCACCCGATTGGATACGCCAAGAGCCCGCGCGGCCTGAATGTATTCGAAATTACGCCCGCGCAGGAATTCCGCGCGCACCAGGCCGACCAGGGACACCCATGAAAACAAGAGCAGGATGCCGAGCAGCACGAAGAAGCCGGGCACCAGCACAGAGGAAATGATCAGAAGCAGATAGAGCGAGGGGATCGAGGTCCAGATCTCGATGAAGCGCTGGAACAGCAAATCCGTCCAGCCGCCGAAATAGCCCTGCACCGCGCCGGCGGCGACGCCGATGATCGACGACACGATGGTCAACGCGAGGCCGAACAGCACCGAGATGCGGAAGCCGTAGATCAACCGCGCCAGCACGTCGCGGCCGCCATCGTCGGTGCCGAGCCAGTTGTATTCGAGGTCGCCGCATTTGGCGAAGCCGTGCGTGGCGGCGTATTCGCAATCGGCTTTCGTCAGCATCCAGGTCGGCTTCGAGGGGAAGGGCGACGGCGGCTTGCTCACCTGTGTGTTGTAGGAGAAGCGGATCGGCGGCCAGATGACCGTGCCGCCTTCCTTCTTGATCAACCCCATCAGGTAATCGTCGCGATAGTCGGCGGCGGTGCCGAACAGCATGGGGTCCGCAGTCTTGGCGAAGGCCGTGTCGGGATAGGTCATCACCGCCGGGAAGAACGACTTGCCGTTGACGTGGATAAAGATCGGCTTGTCGTTGGCGATGAACTCCGCGAACAGCGAGATCACGAACAGCGCGAGGAACAGCCACAGCGACCAATAGCCGCGCCGGTTGGCGCTGAAGTTCTCCCACCGCCTTTTGTTGAGCGGCGAGACGGCGATCAGGCGCCGCTCCGGCGGCACGTCGAGGCCCGTCGGGCCGACGGCAGTGGTCTCGGGCGGTTTGATGGCGGTGCGGACGTCCACGCTCAGACCTCCCGCGTCTCGAAGTCGATGCGCGGATCTATCCACGTGTAAGCGAGGTCGGAAATCAGGTTCACTACCACGCCGATCAGCGAGAAAATGTAGAGTGTCGCGAACACCACCGGATAGTCGCGGTTGAGCACGCTCTCGAAACCGAGCAGGCCGAGGCCGTCGAGCGAGAAGATGGTCTCGATCAGCAGCGAGCCGGTGAAGAAGGCGTGCACGAAGGCGCTCGGGAAGCCGGCAATCACGATCAGCATGGCGTTGCGGAACACGTGGCCGTAAAGCACCTGGTTGCGCGTGCAGCCTTTGGCGCGCGCGGTGAGCACGTATTGCTTGCGGATCTCGTCGAGGAAGGAGTTCTTGGTCAGCAGCGTCATCGTCGCGAAGGCGGAGAGCGCCATCGAGACGATCGGCAGCGTGAGGTGCCAGAAATAATCGCCGATCTTGGCGTACCAGGGCAGCGACGACCAGTTCTCCGACACCAGTCCGCGCAGCGGGAAGATGTCGAAGAACGAGCCGCCTGCGAACAAAATGATCAGCAGGATCGCGAACAGGAAGCCGGGAATGGCATAGCCGACGATGATGACGCTCGAGGTCCACATGTCGAACTGCGAGCCGTCATCGACTGCTTTGCGGATGCCGAGCGGGATCGATATCAGGTAAGTGAGCAGCGTCATCCAGATGCCGAGCGACATCGACACCGGCAGCTTCTCCTTGATGAGCTGGATCACGCTGACGTCGCGGAAATAACTCTTACCGAAATCGAAGCGTGCGTAATTCCACAGCATCAGCGCGAAGCGCTCGGGCGCCGGCTTGTCGAAGCCGAACTGCACTTCCAACTTCTTGATGAATTCCGGATCGAGGCCCTGCGCGCCGCGATACTTGGAATTCGCCGCGTCGATCTGTGAACCGCCCTGCACACCGCGGCTGCCGAAATCGCCGCCGGACGAACCGGAAATGCGTGAGGTCGCGCCGGTGTCGGCGCCGGTGAGCTTGGCGATCACCTGCTCGACCGGACCGCCGGGGGCGAATTGCACCACCACGAAGGCGACCAGCATGATGCCGAACATGGTCGGGATCATGAACAGGATGCGGCGAACGATATAGGCGGTCATGAGCCTCTCAGTATGTCATTCCGGGGCGCCGCGATAGCGGCGAACCCGGAATCCAGATCACGGCAAAGCCTGCGTGCTTTTCTGGATTCCGGGTTCGCGGGCTTCGCCCGCGCCCCGGAATGACCGGATAGTGCACGGACTAGCCCTTTCGTTCCACTTTCCCGGACTTCCCCGGATCGGACCACCATGTGTCCGGAATCCCGCGATAATAGCGCGGCTGCGCCGCCGGACGGCCGAACACGTCCCAATAGGCGATCCGGTGCGAGGCCAGATACCACTGCGGTACCCAATACCGCCCCGAACGGATAACGCGGTCGAGCGCGCGGCAGGCCGTGGTGAGCGCGTCGCGCGTCTTGGCGGCAATGATGATCTCGACCAGCGCGTCGACCGCCGGATCGGCGATGCCGGCGTGGTTCTGCGAACCGACGGTCTTCGCGGCTTGCGAGGTGAAATAGGTGCGGAGGGAATCGCCCGGCGTCGAGGAGAAGCCGAAGCGATCGACGGTGATGTCGAAATCGAAATCGTCGATCCGCTTGCGGTATTGCACCGGATCGACGATGCGCAAGCAGGCGTCGATCCCCAGCGTCGCGAGGTTCTTGAAATACGGGAAATGATGCGGCTGCAAGCCGGGCTCGTCGAGCAGAAATTCGATCACGATCGGCTCGCCGCCTGGCGTCACGCGCTTGCCGTTCTTGAGCTCGCAGCCGGCATCGGTGAGCGATTGCGCCGCGCGGCGCAGCCAGCGACGGTCCTGCCCA
>DASXOK010000294.1:0-8406 GCA_036494425.1 Pseudolabrys sp. | reverse complement strand
CGGAGATGCGCCAGGGCGGCGTCGATATCGACCGCGCGCCGAAGGTGGCGCTCGATCTCCTGATCGAGGCCCGTACGCTGCCGGAGGTGGACGATCATCCGGCGCTGCATCCGAGGGGGTGGAAGAGGAGGCGGTGACGCGCTCCTCTTTACCCTTCCCACCCGGGCCGCGCTTGCGCGCGCCCGGGCGCAGGCACTTGTGGGGAGGGTCGCTCGCCGCAGCGCGGAGCGCGAAGGCGGGCGGAGTAGTTCTTGGCGCGCACTAGTTCAACGTCTTGAGATAAGCGACGACGTCGTCGACATCGTGCGGATCGTGGAGACCGCTGAATGGCATCCGATTGCCCGGCACCTTTGCCTGAGGATCGGCAATGTACTGCTTGAGATTAGCATCGTCCCAAACGAGTTTGGCGCGTCGCATCGGGCCCGAGTAGCGATAGCCCTCGAGCGCGGCCGACTTGCGCCCGACGACGCCCTTCAGGTCCGGGCCGATCGCGTCGGCACGCTCCGAGTGGCAGGCGGCGCAGGATGCGAAGATCTGCTTGCCATGCGCTGCATCGGCTGCCGATGCGGCCGTCGCGAACAGCGCCAACAGTGCCGCGGCGCTCAGGCCGAGCAGGCATTTATGTCCGGCTTTCAATTCACGCATGGACGAGAGGTCCCGGGCTCTTGAGATACTGGCTGGTAATGGCATTGGCGGCCCAATAAGCGAGCGCGCCGACCGTACCGGTCGGGTTGTAGCCGTGCTGTTGCGGAAACACTGAAGCGCCCATGACGAAGAGATTGTGCGCGCCCCACGCTTGCAGGTAGCGGTTGACGGCACTCGACTTCGGATCTGCGCCCATCATGGTGCCGCCGGTGTTGTGCGTCGACTGATACGGCACGATAGTGAAATTCCGCGGCCGCGGATGCATCTCGTAGTGCGTGGGGTTCATCGCCTTGATCACCCCCTCGAGCTTGGCGAGGAGGTAGCGCGACATCTTATGGTCGTTCTCGGTGCCGTTGTAGGTCAGACGCAGCAAGGGACGGCCGAAGGCGTCCTTGTAAGTCGGGTCGAGGTCCATGAAATTTTCGCGATTGGCATAGACCGAGCCCTGCGTATTGAAGCGTGCGACGCGATTGTACCATTTCACTGTCGCGCGCTTCCATTCCGAGCCCCAGCCCGGCGTCCCGTGCGGCACGTTGCGGCCGGCGATCGGCGGCGCGGCGGCCGGGCCGCCGGCGATGTAGCCTCCGCCGAAGAAGCCGAGCCCGGAATGGTCGAAGTTCTCGCCGTTGAAGTCGTCGATGCAGACGCCGACGCCGGCGGAGCCCATGTACGGATTCCACTCCTTGTCCTCGAAGTAGGCCGCGGCGCCCGCCTCGAACTGGTAGCAGTAGTTCTTGCCGACCACGCCTTTGCCGGTCGCGCGATCGTAAGGTTCGCCGATGCCGGCCAGCAGCATCGCCTGCGTATTGCCGAAGACGAACGACGAGAGCACGACGATGTTGGCGGGCTGCTCGTATTCCTCGCCGGTGCGCATGTCGGTGTAGACGACGCCGGTGACCTTCTTGCCCGGCTTGTCGTAGATGAGCCTGGTCACGAAGGCGCGCGTGCGCAGCTCGAATTTCGGCTCATCGCGCAGCTTCGGCAGGATCGTGCTGTTGGCCGAGGCTTTGGCGTTAGCCTCGCAGGCCATGCGATTGCAGTAGCCGCAGTATTGGCATTCGCCGAGCGCGACGCCCTCGGGATTCGTGTAGGGCGCGCTGGTGATCGCGACCGGCGCCGGAAACGGGTGATACCCAAGGCTCCTGGCCGCATCGGCGTACATCGTGCTTGCCGCGGCCGAGATGATCGGCTTGTTCGGATAGGGATTGCTGCGCGGTCCCTCGAACGGATTGCCGCCCGCGACGGCCTTGCCCTTGAGATTGCCGGCCTTGCCGGACGCACCGCAGATCTTGTCGAACTTGTCGTAATACGGCTCGAGCTCGTCGTAGCTCACCGGCCAATCCTCGATCGTCATGTCGTCGGGGATGGCCTTGGCGCCGTAGCGCTCGCGCAAATGACTCTTGATGCGGAAATCCAACGGCAGGAAGCGCCAATGCAACGCGCCCCAGTGCAGGCCGGAGCCGCCCACGCCCTCGCCCGGCAGGAACGCGCCGAAACGGCGGATCGGCAGCGCCTGCTCGGGAGCGGCGTTGCGGAAGGTGATCGTGTCGGTGGAATTGTCCTGCATCAGCTCGAGCCGCTGCACGTAGCGCAGCTCGTCGCGGATTGCCGGCAGGATGAAGTTCTCGCCCGGCACCCGATCGGGCCCGCGCTCGATTCCGACCACGCTGAGACCGGCCTTGGTCAGCTCGCGCGCCATGATCGCGCCGGTCCAGCCCATGCCGACCATCACCGCATCGACGTCTTTCAATCGCGTTACCATGTCCGCCTCCGCTTACGAGAAGTCCGCCATCGAGCGCGGCGGCGCGACGTAACGCTTGTTGCGATACTCTTCGAATTTGTCGGCGTAGGTGGCGGGCAGGCCCGGGAAACCGAGCATCTTCCACGAGGCGGCATTGCGATTGCCGCCGTAGGCGGGATCGGCGAAGAAACCGTCCATCGTCATGCTCAGCAGCATGTTGAAGAAGGCGCGCGAGGGAACGCCGCCGAACGCCGCCTTGCCCTCCTCCATCGTCTTGAGCGCGGCGACCTGCTTGGCCGGCGCGAGGCGATCGAACTCCTTGCCGTAGGTTTTGTGCGACCAGGCGTTGGCCTCGGCGATGCCGGTCTGGAAAAATTGCCGCGGCGTAAGTGCGAGCTGATAGCCCTGCTCCGGCTTGCCTTTGTGGAATGGCCCGCTGCGGTACATCTTCGAACCGCCGCCCCATTCGCTGGCAAGCTGCCGGTCGATGAAGACCACCAATCCGCAGTCGGTGCCCGAGGGGGAAAGCTCGTCGGCCGGAATGAACGCGTCGACCGCCGACGACACGAAGGCCGCTTCGGTGGCCGTGAGCAGCAGCAGCGTGTCGGGTTCCGCATCGGCGGGCGCAGCCGGTGCCGGCGCGGGCGCCGGTGACGTTTCAGCCTGTGCAGGAAGGGGAAGTTCGGGTGCGAGGCCGGCCGCGACGGCTGTGCCTGCCAGACCGGCGCCGAGCAAGAATCGGCGACGCGGAATCGTGTCGTCCGCCATCAGGTTCACTCCCTAGTCCACACGCCGGTTATTACCGGTCGCGCCCGTTCCGCCGGCTCTTCGCAGACGGAACGATACTTTGGAATGATGCTAGTCGCGCATGGCGGCGCGGTCTATGCCCCTTGGCATGTCAAAAGTGCAGCGCTTCCATTCTTGAAGCACCGCACAATCTCGTCGGCACTTGAGCTGATCTTTCACCCTCCCTTGGAGGGGGAGGGTCGATTGGCCGAAGGCCAATCGGGGTGGGGTGAACGAGCGACAACAGGATTCCGTAGAGTCTTCAAATCACCCCCTCCCGCTTGCCGCCGCGCCGCCGGCGAAACCTACACAGGCGCACACATGATCGCGCGCGACCAAGCGATCCGCCTGGCGCTCACGGAGAAAGTCCTCGTCCACGGCTGTCATCGATTTCAGCAAGGCGATCAGCCCGCGCTTGCGCACCGCCTCGATCACCGGACGGTCGCCGTCGCGGTGCATGATCGCCTCATTGCCCGGCAATTCGAATTCCACCGGAATCCGGACCGCTTGGTTGCGGCCATTGCGAAACAGTCGGACGTGCTTACGCTCTGACATGCGCGGCCTCTGTGGCACAGGCCAGAAACATCTGCCTGGACGGACGCCCCCGCAAGAGGCCCCGGAGCTCTCTTGCTTACCCTCCCCCTTGTGGGGAGGGTCGGCGAACGAAGTGGGCCGGGATGGGGTTCTTACAAAATCGCGATGACCCCACCCCGCTCGCTTCGCAAATGCTCAGCGAGCGACCCTCCCCACAGGGGGGAGGGTAAAGAAGTGCCCTACTCTTCCTTCAGCCCGTAAGGCTGCGCGTTGCCGGTCGCGCCGTAATACTTGAACGGCAGGAATTTGCCGTTCATCGACACCGTCACGCGGTCGCGCTTCGGATCGGCCTGGCGATCGATAGCCCGGTGGGTTACGCGCCTTCAGCGCCTAACCCACTCTTGGGCCGCGGCACGCCCATCACGCTGCCACCACACTGATGCGCGCCGCGGCGCGCGAGCGCGGCTTTTTGCGAATGACGATTTCAACATCCTGGTCGAGCGCGTTGAGCAGCGTCATCAGCCGCTCCGCCGAGAAGCCTTCGAGCTTGTAGTTGCGCAGCGCGGAGACCTTGGGCTGATTGAGGCCGAGCCGTGCCGCGGCTGCGGCCTGTGTCAGATGCTGCGCGTCCACGATCGCGTTCAACGCATAAGCGAGCCGGAGCTTGGTCTGCCGCTCTTCAGCGTCAGCGAAGCCCAAATCCGCGAACACATTGCCGCCGCCGCGGGTGATCTCGCGCACTTCGCCTTTGCTACCGCTCGCTCTTGCCATAACGGACCTCGTAATCCTGTCGCGCGATCCGGAGCCGCTG
Source organism: Pseudolabrys sp. (assembly GCA_036494425.1). Classification (GTDB taxonomy): domain Bacteria; phylum Pseudomonadota; class Alphaproteobacteria; order Rhizobiales; family Xanthobacteraceae; genus Pseudolabrys. The sequence continues at coordinate 3,889 of DASXOK010000294.1, read as the reverse complement.
CGCGATCAATTCGATGTCGATGCGCGCGGTCCGCTTCCCGCGCGGGGATTTTTTCTGGAACGCATGCAGCACGTAGACAACGCGCCGAAAGCGCACCGTGTAGACCGCCCTGTAAGTGTCGCCATCGAAATCATCGACCGCCTCGAACACACCCGGGCCCTCGCCCTTCCAAGGTTTGGCTCTTGGATGCTTACCGCAAACTGAGCCAGCCCCCGCGCGTTTCCGATCTCGCGCTGGACCGTGGGCGGAAAGGCGAGGAAATCCTGCTTTGCCGAGCCGACCCAATCGAGCGGCTTTTCGCGGCAGGCGAGACTTGGGCCCATGATATATCCCAGAATAGGGATGTTCGCAATCGAAACAATTATGTTCTTGCTTTGTTCTTACCATGGCAGCCCTGAATTTCCAAGGAATTCGCGCGTTGCGCTCGAGGCCCGGAGCGCCACCGCGCTCTCTTTTCTTACCCTCCCCCTTGTGGGGAGGGTCGGCGAACGAAGTGAGCCGGGGTGGGGTTCTTCAAAGTCGCGATGACCCCACCCCGCTCGCTTCGCAAATGCTCAGCGAGCGACCCTCCCCGCAAGGGGGAGGGTAAAGAAGCCCCTTACTCCTCCTTCAGCCCATACGTCAGCGCGTTCCCCGTCGCGCCGTAATACTTGAAGGGCAGGAACTTGCCGGTCATCGACAGCCTCACGCGGTCGCCCTTCGGATCGGCCTGGCGGTCGATGCTCATGTCGAAGTCGATCGCCGACATGATGCCATCGCCGAATTCCTCCTCGATCAGCACCTTCATCGCCGGGCCGTTGACGAGGATCAATTCGTAGAAGCGATAGAGTAGCGGGTCGGTCGGCGGCATGGGCGTGGCGGCGCCGCGCATCGGTACTTCGTTGATGAGCGCCTCTTCGCTCTTCGACAGGCCGAAGAGCTTGGCGGCGGCCGCCGCCTGCGGCTTGGTCAGCTTGTGCTGGCCGAGGATGGCGCCCGTCACCAGGATCGGCGACATGCCGCCGATCTGCTCGCAGATGTATTTCCAGGTCCAGCGCTTCTCGCGTTTGATGTCGAGAAGCTTTTCGGTCAATCCGGCACGGGTCATTGTTTTCTCCTTCGTGGTTCAATGTGTTTGTCATGCGCGGGCTTGCCCGCGCATCCACGCCTTCCCCCACCCTACTCTCCTCCGCGAGCGGGGGAGGGAAAGGAAGTGGACGTGGATGGTCGGGACAAGCCCGGCCATGACGGCGAGGAATGTGACGGCGACCCGGCGGCGATGACCGGCTCGGGCACGCCGGGCCGCACCAGCGGCACGGCGCGCGGATCGTAGCCTAAGCCCTTGTCGAAGCCGCGGCTGCGCGTCACCAGGAAATCGATGATGTGGTTGCGCACCGCGTAATAGAGCGGATGCTTGTGCACGTCGTTGCGCGCGCGCTGCTTCGGCAGCGGGTTCTCGACGATCTCGGCGATCACCGCGCCGGGGCCGTTGGTCATCAGCACGACCTTGTCGGCGAGATAGATCGCCTCGTCGACGTCGTGCGTGATCATGAACACGGTCTGTCCCGTCTCCAGGCAGATGCGGCGCACCTCGTCCTGCAAGGTGCCGCGCGTGAGGGCGTCGAGCGCGGAGAAGGGCTCGTCCATCAGCATGATCTTCGGCTCGATCGACAGCGCGCGGGCGATGCCGACGCGCTGCTTCATGCCGCCGGAGAGTTCGGACGGGTGCTTGTGCTCGGCGCCGGTCAAGCCGACGACGTCGATGAAGGTCTGTGCGTGCCTGGCGACCTGAGCATGCGGCCAGGTGCGGCGCTTGGAGGAGACCGCGTAGGCGACGTTGCCGATGACCGTGCGCCAGGGCAGGAGCGCGTGGCTCTGGAAGATGACGGCGCGATCGAGGCTCGGGCCTTCGATGGCGCGGCCGTCGACGATGACGGTGCCTTCGGACGGCACGTCGAGGCCGGCGAGGATGTTGAGCACCGTCGTCTTGCCGCAGCCGGAATGGCCGATGACGCAGACGAACTCGCCGCGCGCCATCGACAGCCACAGGTTCTCGAAGATCGTGGTTGAGCCGTTGCCGGGCGCGGGAAACCGCCTCCCGATGCCTTCGATGGAGATGAAGCTGGTCATGCTCACTCCGGAAACGTCACGAGCCGCGTCAGCCGCGCCAAAACGAGATCGAGCAGCATGCCGACAACCCCGATCAGCACGATCGCCGTAATCACCGAAGCAATCGATAAATTATTCCATTCGTTCCAAACGAAGTAACCGATGCCCGTCCCGCCGACCAACATCTCCGCCGCGACGATCACCAGCCAAGCAATGCCGATGGAGATGCGCATGCCGGTGAGGATCGTCGGCGCCGCCGCCGGCAAGATGATGGTGAAAGCGCGGCGCATGGTGCCGACCTCCAAAGTCTTCGCCACGTTGAGCCATTCCTTGCGCACGGCGGCGACGCCGAAGGCGGTGTTGATCAATGTCGGCCACAGTGAGCAGATGAAGATGACGAAGATCGCCGACAGGCTCGAGTCCTTGATCGTGTAGAGCGCCAGCGGCATCCAGGCGAGCGGCGAGATCGGCTTGAGAATCTGGATGAACGGATCGAGCGCGCGGCTCATCAGCGGCGACATGCCGATGAGGAAGCCAACGGGAATCGCCACCAGCACGGCAAGCAGGTAGCCGGCCATCACGCGTGCAATGGAATAGCCGAGCTGGATGCCGAGGCCTTTGTCGTTCGGTCCGTTGTCGTAGAACGGATGGCGAAGCTGCGACCAGAGCTTCTCGCCGACGGCGAGCGGTCCCGGCATCGCCGAGGTGCCTTGCGTCGCGGAAGCGCCCATCAGCTTGGCGTATGCGGGATCCATCGCGGCGACATTGCTGCGGCCGCTGGTCGCGAAGTGCCAGGCGAGGAGGAACGCGGCGAAGATGGCGATCGATACGATCGCCGCGCGCCAGGAGAGGGATGAATTCATTCCCGCATACTCGCTTCACCTCCCCCTGGAGAGCGGAGGTCGACGCGCGAAGCGCGGCGGGAGAGGGTGACCACTTGAAGAAGATCACCCCACCCCGGCTCGCATCTATGATGCTCGCCGACCCTCCCCCTCCAGGCGAGGGTAGACCGCGTCCGCACCATCACGCCGCCTTCTTGATCTTGAAGCCGGCGGCGTATTCCTCCGGCTTCGCGGGATCGAAAGTCTTGCCCATGACGACGATGGTCTTCGACGTCGCGGGCGGCGCGGTGAGGCCCATCTCCTTCATAAGCTTGGTCATATCGGTCGCCAGGAACACCTGCTCGGCCACGCCCTTGTAATCGACGTCGCCCTTCACTTGGCCCCAACGCTTCATCTGCGTCAGCATCCACACCGCGAACGAATTCCACGGGAATGGATCGAAGTCGACGCGCTTGGGATCCTTCTTGATGCCGCCGAGACCGTCGGCATAGGTGCCGGTGAGCACCTGTTCGAGCACAATCGGCGGCGCGTTGATGTAGTTTGCCGGCGCGATGGCATCGGCGATCGCCCTGCGGTTCTCAGCCTTGGAGCTGTACGCGGTCGCGTCGACGATGGCACGCGTGAGCGCCGCGAAGGTGTTGGGCGCCGTGACGATGAATTCGCGCGACGCGGAGAACGAGCAGCACGGGTGCCCGTCCCATATTTCCTTCGACAGCCTGTGCAGGAAGCCGACGCCGTCATAGATCGCACGCTGGCAGATATTGTCCGGCGCGAGGAAGCCATCGATGTTGTCGGCGCGCAAGTTCGCCACCATCTCCGCCGGCGGCACCGAGCGGAGTTGCACGTCGGTGTCGGGATCGAGACCGTACTCGGCGAGATAGTAGCGCAGCAGGTAATTGTGCATCGAGTAGTCGAAGGGAATGGCGAACTTCATCCCCTTCCAGTCTTTCGGATCGCGC
>DASXOK010000293.1:0-5492 GCA_036494425.1 Pseudolabrys sp. | reverse complement strand
AAAGCGATCCGCGCGAAACGCCAACGTCATACCCTACGATGCTCAGGTCCGCCGCATCTCCTGGGTCCGTGGGGTTCGGCCGGTCTGGAAGCGGTGCGAGTGGCCTCCTCATGACACCGCTTCCGGCCGGCCACCTTATATGTGCCTTCGCTTCAGGTGCGTTGCCGTGTTGCGTGGGCTCTCACGGCCTCATGCTGAGGAACCCGCTGAAGCGTAAGCGGAGGCGGGCATCTCGAAGCATGGGGCCAGCCATCCTTCGAGACGGGCACTACGCGCTTTCCTCAGGATGAAGCGGGGAGTGACGCCAAAGAGCGTTTCACGGCCGCACGATGGTCCAGCCCTTTTCCTGCAATTCGATCAGTGTGACCACGCCGGCGGGGACGCGCTCGGCGTTGTCGACCAGCGGCGGCTCCTTGCCTTCGTGGCGGGCCATCGAATCCAACGTGTTCTGGCAGGCCATGAACGACACGTTCGGCATGCCCTCCTTGAAGGATTTCAGCCGCGTCAGCACCGGCGACTTGTCGGCGCGCAGCATATTCAGTCCGGCATTGAAGGCGACGACCTCGATCTCCACCTCGTCGCCTTTGTCGGAATAATACTTCGACACGTTGGCGGCGACGTTGAGCACCGCGTTCATCTTGCCCGGATCGTCGTCGCTGATCTGCAACGCGAGATGATGCGTCTGCCCCGCCTGCGCCGGCCAAAAGGCGAGCGGCAACAGCATCAGGGCGGCAAGCAAAAGGCGGCGCATGGAGTTCTCCCGGCGAAACGGACCCCGACGATATCAGGTCCGCCACGGGCTGAATATTCCGCGCCGTTTCGTCTTTGCAGGCGAGGGAAGAGGGACCTTCTGCGCAGGCCGCAAAAAAGCGAAGGGCGCCTTTTAAGGCGCCCATCCTCCGCCGCGCGTGACGCGGCCTTAAGCCAGCGGACCAGCTTACTTGATCTTACCTTCGCGGTATTCGACGTGCTTCTTCGCGACCGGGTCGTACTTCTTCTTCACCAGCTTGTCGGTCTGGGTGCGCGAGTTCTTCTTGGTCACGTAGTAGTGGCCGGTGCCCGCGCTCGACACGAGCTTGATCTTGAGACTGACGGCTTTGGCCATTGGATTATAGTCCTCGAAAACTGAAATTGCGGAGGCGATTGGTGCGCCTTTGGCGCGGAAACTAGCGTCGATCGCCCAAATGTCAAGAAACGGCGGATTGGCTAGCCTTTAGGCCTTGAAGGGGCCTTTAGAGCAGTTCCCGCATGAACTGCTTGTTGCTGTCCATGAAATAGAACGGCACCGGCAGGTCGTGGGCCATTCCGGCCTCCACCCGCGCCGCCAGCTCTTCCAGGATCACTCCGGTGATGGTCGGCATGTCGAGTTGGGCGGCCTGCTCGATCGGAACCCAGGTGAGCTCGACCAGCTCGGAATCCGGGCCGACCACGCCTTCGATGGTGTGGGCGACGTTCGAGGCATCCGCAGTGAAGAAGCGGGTGTCGAAGCGGCGCGGCCGCCGCGGCGGCGTAATGGCGCGGGCGATGAAGTGGATGTTGCCGAGGTCGGGGTAGACGTTGGCCTTGGCGAACTCGGTCCAGATCTCGCCGGGCGTCGCCGGCGGCGCGTCGCCTTTGACGCCGAGGAGGAGACCGGTCTCTTCCGCCGTCTCGCGCACGGCGGTGAGCGCCAGCGCGCGCGCGTAATCGGGGCTCGGTTTTGCGACGCGCTCGGTCAGCTTCTTCTCGGCGTCGGGATGCAGTTCGCTGATCGCCGTCATCTGCGCGTCGAGCGTCTCGATGCGTCCGCCGGGGAATACGAACTTGCCGGGCATGAACTTGTGGCCGTGATGGCGGCGGCCGAGCAGGACCTTGGGCTCGGGACCAGAGCGGTCGATCAGCATCAAGGTCGCCGCGTCGCGCGGCTCGCTGTCGGGATGCGTCTGATCGCGCTCCGACTTGGTCATCCGCTCGGCCCAGAGCTTGGCCATGTCTTTGGTCATCGTCACTTCCACTTTCGTCACTTGCGCTTTTGTTTCCGGCGATGCCGGTTTGCCTGGTCTTCGCGCCGCTTCGGCTCGTGCCGCGATGACCGCTGCGGGCGTCCCTGCCGTCCTTCGGACAGAAGCTCGAAGCGCAGCGCACCGGCCACGGGCGCCGCTTCTACCAGCTTCACGGTGACGCTGTCGCCCAGGCGATAGGTATCGCCCGAGCGGCTGCCGACCATGGCGTGGCCTTTCTCGTCGTAGCGGAAATATTCGTTGCCGATGGTGCGTGCCGGAATAAAGCCGTCGGCACCGGTTTCACTGAGCTTGACGAACAGCCCGGCGCGGGTGACGCCGGAGATGCGGCCGTCGAAGGTGGCGCCGACACGGTCGGCGAGATAATGCGCGATCAGCCGGTCGCTGGTTTCTCGCTCGGCCACCATGGCGCGGCGCTCGGTGGCGGAAATCTCGGCGGCGATCTCGGCGAGGTCCTTGGTCTCGGTTGTCTCGGGCAGCCCGTCATTGCCGAGCTTGAGCGCGCGGATCAGGCCGCGATGGACCACAAGATCGGCATAGCGGCGGATCGGCGAGGTGAAATGCGCATAGCGGCGCAGGTTGAGCCCGAAATGGCCGTAGTTCTCGGCCGCGTATTCGGCCTGCGCTTGCGAGCGCAGCACGACTTCGTTGACGAGTTGTTCGTTGTCGCGGCCCTTCACGCGCGCGAGGATGCGGTTGAAGGCCTCGGGCTTGAGCACGCCGCCTTTGGCGAAGGAGATATCCATCGTGGCGAGGAACTCGTGCAGCGCATGCACCTTCTCCATCGTCGGCTCATCGTGCACGCGGTAGATCAGCGGCACGCGCGCTTTCTCCAGCGTCTCCGCGGCGGCGACGTTGGCGAGGATCATGAATTCCTCGATCAGCCGGTGCGCCTCCAGCCGCTCGGGCCGGATGACGCGATCGACCATGCCGTCGGCCTTGAGCAGGATCTTGCGCTCGGGAATGTCGAGATCGAGCGGCTGGCGTTCGTTGCGCGCGCGCGCCACGAGTTCATAGGCTGCGTAGAGCGGGGTGAGGATGGGCCCGACCAGCGCCTCGGTGTCCTCGTCGGTGCGGCCGGTAATGGCGAACTGCGCCTGGTTGTAGGAGAGCTTCGCCGCCGACTTCATCATGATGCGATGGAACGTGTGCGAACGCTTGCGGCCGTCGGCGCCGATCACCATGCGCACGGCGAGCGCGGCGCGGTCCTCGCGCGGGCGCAGCGAGCACAGGTCGTTGGAGATGCGCTCGGGCAGCATCGGCACGACGCGGTCGGGGAAGTAGACGGAATTGCCGCGTACCAGCGCTTCGCGATCGAGCGGCGAACCGGGCGTCACGTAATGGGCGACATCGGCGATGGCGACGTGGACGATGTAGCCGCCTTTGTTGTTCGGCGCCTCGTCAGGCTCGGCCTGTACGGCGTCGTCGTGGTCTTTGGCGTCGGTCGGATCGATGGTGATGAAGTGCACGCGCCGCCAGTCCTCACGGCCGGCGAGTGTCGCCGGGCGCGCGGCGTCGGCTTGCGCAAGCGTCTCGCGGCGGAAGACCTGCGGGATCGAGTGCGCATGGATGGCGATGAGGCTGACGGCGCGCTCGCTGTTGAGCGAGCCGAGCTTCTCGACCACGCGTCCGGTGGGCAGGCCGAGGCGCGGCGCGCGGCGCGTCTCCACCGCGACGAGATCGCCGTCCTGCGCGTCGTTGGTGGCGCCGGGCGGAATGGCGAGCTCCTTGCCGAGCATCTTCTTGTCGACCGGCTCGAGCCGGCCGCCGCCATGCGGGGCGGAGCGGAAGATGCCGAGCACGCGATGCTTGGGATGGTCGATGATCTTGATGATGCGGCCGCAGTGGCGGATGCCGTCATCCTCGTCGACTTCCTCGATGCGCAGGAGCACGCGGTCGCCCAAGCCGGCGGCCTCGCCGGGGCGTGCCTTGCGCGGCACGGGAATGCGGATCTTCGGCGCCGGCCCGTGTGCCTCCTCGTCCCATTCGTCGGGCGTGGCGATGAGATCGCCGTCGGCGTCACGCGCGGTGACGTCGGCGAGCACGGTGGAGGGTAGGTGGCCTGCGTGATGCAGCTTCTTGCGGCGCTTCTCGAGGGTGCCTTCATCGGCCAGTTCGCGCAGCATGCGCTTGAGCTCGACGCGCATCGCATTCTTGAGCCCGAAGGCACGGGCGATTTCACGGGTCCCGACTTTGCCGGGCTGGCGGCCGATGAATGCGATGAGGTCGGCCTTGGAGGGGAGGGTTGATGTCTTGGTCGTTGGTTTGTTCAAAATGAGAATCCTGCGCCAATGAGGCGCTGCCTGAATGTAATGAGGAATGACGGCTTTTGCCAGAGGCACCGCGGCCAAGCCCTTGAGGCTGTTATCGAATGCGGTGCTTGAATTGGTAATGCGAGATTGAAACAATGGTGGCGGCGAAAAAGTCGGCCGCCGCTGGGGACGATGCATGCGGAGTAAGGAGGCGGGTCTCCGCCAGGTCGTCGCCATCCATCGTCCCGTGGCAGCGCTTGCAAGCGCGCCCAATGTTCGCCGGTTTTATACGAAGCTTGCAGCAGCTCTGCAAAACGCCGGCATCGCGACGATCGCGCTTGACGATGACGGCACCGGCGGCGCCGATCTGACCGGGCATTATCTACATATTTGCTGTCACACTCATATAACGGCGCCGAACGTCATCAACGTGAAGGTCGGATATCTGCCGGAGTTCTTCTATTTCGACGATGACGGCTATTCCGGCTGGTCGGCGGCTTGCGGGAGCGCGCCGCATTTCACCGGCGCGACTGATGCAGCCATCGCCAGGCGCCGGTCGCTGGTCGAGCGCTACATCGAACGCCGCGTGACGAAGTCCCGGAACCGTCCAATCCTATGCCTGTCGACCTGTCGGATTATGTCCTGGTGCTGTCGCAGGTGCAGGGCGACAGCGTTCTCGAGCTGGCGCGCTTCTCATCGGGGCAAATGATCTTGACTGTCCAGCGCGCGGCCGCGCGTTGCGGACGGCCGGCCGTGGTCAAATTCCATCCCCGCTGTGACGACCTGCGGTTTCGTGCGGTGATCGGCGTCGCCGTCGCGAAATGCGGCGCACGGATCGTGGACGCCTACATCGACGACCTGCTCTCCCGCGCGGCTTTGGTCGCGGTGGTGAACTCGGGCACGGGATTCGAGGCGCTGCTCCGCCTGCGCACGGTCATGACGTTCGGAAGGTGCGATTACCAAACGGCAACCCATCCGATCACCGATCTCGACGAGGTCATGACGATCATGTCCGGTTATCCGGGAAGTCGCATTCCACCCGAACGCATCACCGCGTTTCTGGACGCCTTCCTCGTACGGCATCAGATATCGATGCGCCATCCGGACTTCGAGCGGAAGATCGCCGCCATGGTCCGAACGAAAGCGGCGACCGGGACGATCGGTCAAGTGCCGCTTTGACGGTTGCCGGCGCTAGACATCCGCGCCGACCGGGCCTACTCCGCCGCCTTCGCCTTGCGCG
>DASXOK010000292.1:0-9307 GCA_036494425.1 Pseudolabrys sp. | reverse complement strand
CCTGCACGCGTGAACTTCGGCCGGAGTTCCACGTTATAGGGTACGGGGCTGCCGAAGCGGCGCATCTCGCGACTGATATCCTGGGGGAGTTTATCCAAAAGTTGCCGCGGTCGGCGGCAGTCATCGATTGTGCTCACGTCTTCGTGGAGCTGAGGAGAACAGATATTGACGCGGCTCGTCATAGTCTCAAACCGAGTTGGCGTCCCTGACAGCGGGACGCGAGCGGGCGGGCTGGAAGTGGCCATCAGGCCGACGCTGAAGCGTCGCGGCGGCATGTGGTTCGGATGGAGTGGTCGCGTCACCGACGAGGATCCCGGCCCGCCAAAGACATCGGTTCATGACAAAGTCAGCTACGTTACCGTCGGCCTGCGCAAGGACGACTACGAGGAATTCTACAACGGCTTCGCCAACCGCGTTTTGTGGCCGATCCTGCACTATCGGCTCGACCTCGCCGAATTCACGCGCCGCGATCTCGGCGGCTATTTCCGCGTCAACGAATTCTTCGCCAGCAGTCTCGACAAGCTTCTGCGTCCCGACGATGTGATCTGGGTGCACGATTATCATCTGATGCCGCTCGCGAAGGCGCTGCGCGCACGCGGGCACAAGAACAAGATCGGCTTCTTCCTCCACATCCCGTGCCCGCCGCCGGAAATCCTCACCGCGCTGCCCAATCACGAGCAACTCATTCCGACGCTCGGCCAATATGACGTGGTCGGCTTCCAGACCGAGGTCGATGCCACCAACATCTGCCGCTACTTCGTCAACGAATGCGAATTCCGCCGGATTGGCGACGAGACCTTTTCCATCGATGGACGGACCGTCCGCGTTGGCGCATTCCCGGTCGGCGTCGAGACCGAGGTGTTCGCGCGGCTGGCGCGGCGCGCGATCGAGACGAGCTTCGTGCGCGAGGTGCTCGACAGCCTTTCGGGCCGCGCCATGATCATCGGCGTCGACCGGCTCGACTATTCGAAGGGCATTCCTGAGCGGATGAACGCATTCGAGCGCTTCCTCGCCAACTATCCGGATTGGCGCGGCAAGGTGACTTATTTGCAGATCACGCCGCGCAGCCGCAGCAGCATTCCGGAATATGCCGACATCGGGCGCATTGTCGGCGAGGCGGTGGGGCGCATCAACGGCGCCTATGGCGAAGCGTCATGGACGCCGGTGCGCTACATCAACAAGGCACACAGCCGCACGGCGCTTGCCGGGCTCTATCGCGCCGCGCGCGCGGCGCTGGTCACGCCCTTGCGCGATGGCATGAACCTGGTGGCTAAGGAATATGTCGCGGCACAGAACCCGGACGATCCCGGCGTGCTGATCCTGTCGCGTTTCGCCGGCGCCGCGCAGGAATGCACGGCGGCGCTGCTGGTGAACCCTTACGATCCGGAAGGCGTGGGGCAGGCGATCAACCGCGCGCTGGCCATGGCGCTCGAGGAGCGCCAGCGGCGGCACGCGCACAATTTTCGTGTCCTCTCGCGCAATGATCTCAGCCATTGGGCGGAGCATTTCCTCAGCACGCTCGAGGAGCCGGTGGCCGGCGAAATCGCGCCGCCGCAAGGCCGTGCTGCCGGCGCCCGATGATGCGCGGGTCTTGATCTAGATCACGCCGGAGGCGCCCGCGCCGCGCGAGAGTGTGGCCTCACGTCGATTGTGCGGGGCTACACATGTCGAAGTCTGTCACCGGCTTGCTGGCTTTGCTTGGGTTCTCAGTGTTCGCGAGTGCCGGCTGGGCGGCAGACGCCAGGAATGGCGAAACGCTTGCCAAACGCTGGTGCGCGACGTGCCACGTCGTGTCGGCGGACCAGACAAGAGGCAACACACAGGCGCCGCCGTTCTCGGCCATTGCCGGGCAGTCAGGCTTCGACGATGCCAGGCTCGCCCTTTTCCTTTTGACGCCGCATCCGCGCATGCCCGACATGAATTTGTCGCGTAGCGAGGCCGCCGATCTGGTGGCCTACATCAAGACGCAGGGCAGATAACGGTCTTGATTATTTCTGTGCCGGCGCGGGTGCAGGCTTTGGCGCCGCGGCCTGCATCGGCTTCACGCCGCCCGGACCCGGCACGCAGCTCAGCGTGCCGATCGTATTGGGGCCGTATTGCACATAGCCGGAAGGCGTCGGGGGTGTGTGCGCCGCCGTGATCGGCAGATAGATGTAACAGACTGCCCCGTCCACCGGATCGCGCCAGCGCTGGATGATGGTGTCCTGCAAGGGGCCGGCGAATTGCCGCTCGAGCTGCATGCGCGGCAGCTTGGACCATTCGTTGTCCTGCGCTTGCGCCGCGGACGACGCGAGCAAGGCCGCCGCAATTGCAGCCGCGAATATTCCACGCCGCGAACCGTGTTTTTTTGTCACCATGCCACCTGCAATCCCACCCGGCCACCAACCTGACCCTTATCGACGCCATAGCCGATGGCTCCCGACGCCACAAGATTGTCGGAGAGCCGCAAGGCGCTCGACAAGGCGAAGGCGTTCTGCCCGGCGAAGGTCCCGTAGTTGACGCCGACCGCGTATTTCTTCGTCTCGGGCAGTCCACCGCCGCCCATCGCCATGGCCATGGCGACGCCGGCATTGGCATTGTCCACGCGCTTGTTGGTGTCGTTGATCTGGGATTGCAGATTATCGATCTGCGGCTGGTAGTTCAGGCCGGAGACGACACTGTTGAGCTGAGCGACATTGACGGCGTCAGTCGGATTGACGCCGGCGGCCACGTTGGTGATACGCCTTTCGTTGCCGGAGGAACCGACCGACACGGTATTCGCGGCGTTCGCAATCGAGCCTTGGCCGATGGCGACCGAATTCGCCGCCCCAGCCTGCACCGTAGCCCCCTGGCCGAACGCCGAGCCGTTGCTCGCCAGCACGGCCGCATTTTGGCCGACGGCCACGGAGTTGCTGCTGGCCGCATTGGCGCTGTCGCCGATCGCAACATTGCCGGTCGCGCCGACCTGAGCGTTGACGCCGTAGACCGACGCGTTCGTGAAGTTGTTGTCTGTGGCGCCGGGACCGATCACGACGGAATTCGCGGCCGATACGGAATTGGTGCCGATGGCAATGGCGTTGGCGCCGCTGGCATTGCTGTTGAGGCCGATGGCGACATTGCCGGAGTCGGCGGCGGAGGCGCCGGTGCCGAGGGCGAGCGAGTCCGAACCTGCGGCCGATGACCCTGCGCCGAGCGCAATCGCGTTGCTGCCGGTGGCCGGCGCCGCTCGCGCCGGTGCTGTTCACCGCCACATAAGGCGAGTTGCCGGCGGAAAGGCCGGCGACAGTACTGGTGAGGCTGGCGATGCTGGCGGTATTGCTGCTGACCTGCGTATCGAGTGCGCCCAGCGCCCCGCCGACATTGTCGTAGGTCGAACCCTGCACCGAATAGCTCGGCGCCGTGAGTAGGCCGTTGCTGTCGACGCTGGCGCCGCCGCCGAGCGCGCTTGCGACGGCGGTAGTGTTGGCGGATGCATTGCCGGAGAGCTGCGAGATCGCCGTGGTGTTCGAGGCCACCTGCTGGTTGGTCGCATACAACTGGCTGCCGTTGACAGCGTCAGTGCTGGAGGCGGAGAGGATGCCGGCGGCAACGCCAGTGACCGTCCGGCTGCCGGCCGTGCCGGCGACATTGATGACGGTGCCGCCGGTCGTGGCACCGATGCTGATCGCGTGGGTCGTGGCATCCTGTTGGACCAGTCCTACGGTGCCGTTGCCGAGCTGGGTCTGCAGCGTTGCGATGTCGCCGGTATTGGTCGTCACTTGCGTGCTCAGCGCGCCGAGGGCGCCGCCGACATTGGAGTAAGAGGCGCCGAGCACGTTGTAGCTCGGCGCGGTGAGCAGGCCGTTGCTGTCGACGGCCGCGCCGCCGCCAAGCGCGCTCGCCATGCGCAGGTTGGTCGTGGCGATGTTGCTGCTGTTGGTCGTCACGTTGGCGTTCGTGGCGTAGAGCTGGCTGCCGTTGACCGCATCGGTGCTGGAGGCGGAGACGGTGCCCGCACTCACACCGGTCAGTACTCGCGTGCCGGTGGTCCCGGTGAAATCGACCGCTGTGCCGCCGGTCGCCGCACCGACCGTGATCGGCGCGCTCGCCCCGCTCTGTTGCACCAGCCCGAGGGTGCCATTGCCGAGCGCGGTCTGCAGCGCCAGGATGCTGTTATTGCTGGCGGTGAGCGCGGTATCCACGGCGCCGAAGGCGCTGCCGATGTCGGTATAGGTCTGGCCCTGGATGCTGTAGCTCCGCGCGACGATCTGGCCCGAGGCATCGAGCACGGTGCCGAAGGCGGCTGCGACGCGCTGATTGGCGGTGAAGAGTTCGTCGGCGGTGGCGGCGTCGGTCGAGCCGGAGGCGATCGTGCCGTCGGCGACGTTGATAATCTTGCGCTCGCTGCCGGCGTCGCCGACCGACACCACGTTGGCCACGTTGGCCACCGAGTTCGAGCCGATCGCGACGGAATTGCTGCCGTTCGCGTTGACCCGGGCGCCGGTGCCGATGGCGATGCCACTCGCCGCCGTCGACACGACTGTGGCGGCGGTGGCGGTTGTGCCGCCGCCGATGGCGATGGAGTTGGCCGCCTTTGCTTGCGCCTTCGCGCCGCTCGCGACGCTAAGGTCGCCCGCCGCCTGGCTGGCGGTGCCATAGGCCGTGCTGCTCGCGCCACTGGCAATCGCTTGGAAGCCGGCCGCTGTGGCGTTGCTATTCAGTGCGCCAGCGCCATTGGTGCTGTGGCCGGTGCCGAGGGCAACGCTATTCGTCCCGGTCGCCTGGCTTCGGAAGCCGAGGGCCACGCTGTAAGAGCCGACTGAGGTGCTGCCGGTGCCGACCGCCGTGGCGCTGAGGCCGCTGGCTTGGGCTTGGCCCCCAACGGCTGTCGCATTAACCGAACCGGCGATAGCAGTGGCGCCGATTGCTGTTCCGCCGCTCGCGGCGCCGGACGTGACCTGCGCACCGTTGCCGATGGCGATGCCGTTCACCGCTGCCGCATCGACATAGGCGGCATTGCCGGCGCCGCTCGCGCTGTTGCCGCCGATGGCGATGGAGTTGGCGCCGTTCGCGAGCGTATTGGCACCGTTCGCCACGCTATAGCTGCCCGCGGCTACGCTTCCGGCCCCGAACGCCGAACTGCCCACGCTGCTCGCCGTGCTGAGGACGCCAAAAGCGCTGCTAGACGTGCTGTTCGCGATGCTAGCGGCGCCGATCGCGGTGGCATAGCCGGCAGTGGCAGAAGCGTTCGCTCCAAGCGCTATCGCGAATTGGCCGTTGACAATGGCCGATGCACCCAGGGCGACGCCATCCGTTCCGAACGAGCCCACCGTGCTGCTGGCGCCGACCGCCAGCGCATAGAGGGCGTTCGCATTCGCGCCGACTCCAAGGGCGACGGCGCTCACGCCGTTGACGCCGATCTGTGCGCCACTGCCGACCGCGATCGCGTTGCTCGCCGCCGCATCGACATAGGCGGCACCGCCGACGCCGCTCGCGCCGCTGCCGCCGATGGCGATGGAGTTGGCGCCGTTGGCGAGCGTATTGGCGCCGTTCGCCACGCTATAGCTGCCCGCAGCTACGCTTCCGGCCCCGAACGCCGAACTGTCCACGCTGCTCGCCGTGCTGCTGGCCCCAAGTGCCGTGCTGCCCGAGGCGCTTGCGGTGCTGCTTGTTCCTATGGCGAGCGCATTCAAGCCGTTCGCATTTGCTGCGACGCCGAGCGCCACGGCACTCACGCCGTTTGCGCCGATCTGTGCGCCATTGCTGACCGCGATCGCGTTGCTCGCTGCTGCATCGACATAGGCGGCATTGCCGGCGCCGCTTGCGCTGTCGCCGCCGATGGCAATGGAACTGCTGCCGGCAGCCACGGTGTTGGCGCCGAGCGCTGTGCTCTCGGCACCGGACGAGACCGCGCTCAAGCCAACCGCGGTGCTGGAGCCGCCACCGGCGGCGCTATAGGTGCCATAGGCCGAGCTACCAATGCCGGTGGCCAAACTTAAGTATCCGGATGCGGTGGCATAGTCGTTCAGCGCGCCGGCGCCGGCGCCCACAGCCGACGAAGAGTCACCGGTGGCCGTCGCGTTCGGGCCTATCGCAACGGAATTGCCGCCCGTTGCTATTGCGAGGCGCCCGCAAGCAAAACTCGATGCCATTGTCGCCGTAGCGCTGGCGCCGCCGCCGGGGACGGTACTGTCGCAAATGAATTTCGCCGCCGCCGGTTGCGCGCCGAGGCACAGGGCAGCCGTTCCCACCAGCACCGCCCCAGCCAGGCGGGTCAAAACGTGCGCAGATGCGCAGATGCAATGTCTCCGCCGCAAACGCGGCGGGGCGGCGGCGCAACTACGCGCAGGCTCATCGCGGCAATTCCTAAAAGATTCCAATCGCGTGAACGAGTTGTGAACCTAGAAGGGCGCGCTAGCGGCACAACTGTAGAAATTTGTTCGCATCCCTGCTTTATGGGCGAAAAGCGGGGGCTTTTATCACGTGAGTTCCATTGCCAAATCGGCGATGTGTATTGCATGCGATCCGGCGACGCCTGAGGCGATCACCGCCTTGCGCGCGCGGCCGGGCTTCGAGCAGGCCATCCGCACATCCGCCGCCGGCCTCATCGCCATGTATCAGGGCGGCCATCTGCACAACTGGCTGATGGACGATCGCGGGCGGCTCCTGTTCGCCTATTTCGCGCTCTATCTCGACGCGTTGCGCGACCCCGCCGATCCGTCGTCGGGGCTGACGCCGACGCGCATGCGCACGCTGGTCGCCGAATACGACATATGCAGTCCCGGCCGCGCGACCGCGATGCTGTCGCTGATGCGCTTTGGCGGTTATCTCGCGCCTGACATCCAGGTGGCCGACCGTCGGCAACGGCGTCTGGTCGCCACCGACAAGCTGAACGATTTGCTGCGCGAGCGATGGCGCGTGCACTTCAACGCCATGGCGCCGCTGCTGCCGGACGGCGACGCGATACTCGCAGCGTTGGACGATCCGGCCGTGCGGCGCGCTCTGGTCATCGGAATGGTCGAACGCTTCCGCGCCGGCTTCCGATTCATCAGCCACGCGCCGGGCCTTGGCCTGTTCGGCGAGCGCAATGCCGGACTATTCATTCTGATGACCCTGATCACCGCCGGCGAGGCTGACGACAGCGTCCCGCCGTCGCGCCCCGTGCCGATGTCGATGGCGGCGCTGGCGCGGCGCTTCCGCGTGTCGCGCCCGCATGTACTCAAGCTGATCCGCGACGCGGCCGACGGCGGCTTCATCGAGCGCGTCGGTCAGGACGGCGGCCGGGTGATCGTCCGCCCTCGGCTGGCGGAGGCGACGCAGATCTTCTTCGCGACGATGTATCTCTTCTTCGCCGACAGCGCCCGCGAGGCGATGCGGGCGGTGGAGCGCCAGGGGAGGGCGCTACCCGAGAGCGTTGAAAAAGACCCGGCGAAATCGTAGCTTCCGTTGTGAGGGATGCCGATGCCGACGATCCTAAGGATTTCGGGGTTTCGCTCCTTCTTTTACAGCCTGGAGGGTTCGGAGCCGCCACACGTTCATGTCGAGCACGGCGATCGTGTTGCCAAGTTTTGGCTCGATCCGGTTGGTATTGCAGAGTCACATGGGTTCCGCTCTCACGACCTCAACCGTTTGCGTGCTCTTGTGATCGAGCATCGCCTAAAATTCCTGGAGGCGTGGAATGCCTACTTCGGCCGTTAAATTCGACGCGACCGCGATCGACGTGGGGGTGACGAACGACCATCTCCTGGTCGTTCTCGCCGACGGGCGCGAACTCGCCGCGCCGCTGGCTTGGTTTCCACGCCTGACGGATGCGACCGAAGACCAGCGCAAGAACTGGCGGCTGATCGGGCGGGGGCAGGGCATTCACTGGCCCGATGTTGACGAAGATATTTCGGTCGCAAGCCTTTTGCGCGCGGCGTAACGGCCGCCCGGCCTTCGAAGCCTGTTTTATTGAGCCCGCCGTTTGCTCCTCTCATTCCCGCGGAAGCGGGAATCCAGTTTTTGGTTGCGAGTCAAAAGGTGTGGCCCCTGGGTCCCCGCTTTCGCGGGGACGAGCGGACAATCCGTGCAGGCAAGATGCGATCTAATCCCGCGCGCGCTTGATGTCCGGCGGCGTTGCTTCGTCGGCGAGCATCTTGAGCGCCTCGTCGAGCGGCACCACCTTCTGGCCGTCGCTGCCGAGGCGGCGGATCGAGACTGTGCGCTCGGCCGCCTCCTTCTTGCCGACCACGAGAAGGACAGGGACCTTGGCGAGCGAGTGCTCGCGCACCTTGTAATTGATCTTCTCGTTGCGCAAGTCGGCGTCGACGCGCAGGCCGAGCTTGCGCGCCGCCGCGGTCACCTCGCAGGCATAGTCGTCGCCGTCCGAGGTGATGGTCGCGACGATCGCCTGCTTGGGCGAGAGCCATAGCGGCAGGTGCCCGGCATAGTGCTCGAGCACGACGCCGAGAAAGCGCTCCATCGAGCCGCAGATGGCGCGGTGCACCATCACCGGCGCCTTCTTCGAGCCGTCCGGCGCGATATAAAACGCATCGAACCGCTCCGGCAGGTTGAAGTCCACCTGCGTGGTGCCGCATTGCCAGTCGCGGCCGATGGCGTCGCGCAGCACGTATTCGAACTTCGGCCCGTAGAACGCGCCTTCGCCCGGGTTGATCGCGGTCTTGATGTGATTGTGGCCGCGCGCCTCGATCTGCTTGAGCACGTCCTGCATGATGCCTTCGGCGTGATCCCAGGCCGCCTCCGAGCCGACGCGCTTGTCCGGCCGCGTCGAGAGCTTCACCGTAAGGTCGCCAGTGAAGCCGAAGTCGGCATAGGTCGTCAGGATCAGGTCGTTGATTTTGAGGCACTCGTCGGCGAGCTGATCTTCAGTGCAGAACACATGCGCGTCGTCCTGCGTGAAGCCGCGCACGCGCAGAAGGCCGTGCAACGCGCCGGACGGCTCGTAGCGATGTACGATGCCGAATTCGGCCATGCGCAACGGCAGATCGCGGTACGACTTCAAGCCATGCTTGAAGATCTGGATGTGGCCCGGACAGTTCATCGGCTTGATGGCGAAGACGCGCTCGTCCTCGGTGTGCTCGCCCGCCGAGGTCGCCTGGAACATGTTCTCGCGGAACCAGCCCCAGTGGCCCGAGGTCTCCCATAACGACTTGTCGAGCAGCTGCGGCGCGTTCACCTCGTTGTAGTCGCCGCGCAGGCGGCGGCGCATATAGGCGACGATCTCCTGGAAGATGGTCCAGCCGTTGGCGTGCCAGAAGACCGTGCCCGGACCTTCCTCCTGGAAGTGGAACAGGTCCATCTCGCGGCCGAGCTTGCGGTGGTCGCGCTTCTCGGCCTCTTCCATCTGCTT
>DASXOK010000291.1:0-2443 GCA_036494425.1 Pseudolabrys sp. | reverse complement strand
GCGTCGAGGCGCTTGCCCATGAGGCGCCCCTGCATGTCCGTGAACGCCGCGATGACGGTGTCGACCGCGCCGGACGCGGCGTCCGCCCTCAGCTCCTCGACCGTGAGCATGGATGCGACCCTACCGTGCGGCGGCCCCCTTGACGTGCCCGATGAGGTCTTCGAGGACCTGGTCCTGCGCGAGGAGGTGAGCCTGGATCTGCTTTGCCTCCTGCAGCACCGCCTCGGCGTCGCGGTACGTCTCCTCCGCGCGCTTGTCGGACGCGGCCGACTGCACGTTCTGGCCGACCATGATGATGGAGAGCAGGACGAGCTGGATGAACGTCTGCGCGATCCACGCGATGATGACGATCAGCTGGCCGGAGTGGATCGCAGCCGGCAGCGAGACGAGCGCGATCGCGGCGAAGACGTAGGCGCACCACATCGTCCCGACGCCGCCGGTGATTCGTAGGGCGAACCACGTGTTGAACCGGTCGACGGGCGTGCCGGTGGGCAGCTGGTCGGCCACCTTCGTGGGCGGGTTTTCGTGATGCCGTTCGATGTGCGGATGCGGGACGTACTCGAATATGGGCATGGCCCTGAGCCTAGGCCCCTGGCCGGATTGAAAACGTCCGGCGGCAGGCGTAGCGTCGCGCGCAACTGCACTGTCCAAGGGAGGCTGAATGAGCTCGGAAGCGCCCGGGGTCCATGCTGACGACGAGCAGACCCTGCACAAGCTCGGCTATGCCCAGGTCCTGTATCGCGAGATGGGCGGGTTCTCGAACTTCGCCATCTCGTTCACGATCATCTCGATCCTCGCCGGCTGCCTGACGTCGTACTTCATCGCGTTCGGCAACGGCGGCCCGGTGGCAGTGACCTGGGGCTGGCTCATCGTCGGCTTCTTCGTCATCCTCGTCGCGCTCGGGATGGCCGAAGTGGCGTCGGCGATGCCGACCGCAGGGGCGATCTACTACTGGTCGTCGAAGCTCGGCTCGCCCGCCTGGGGCTGGTTCACCGGCTGGTTCAACCTCATCGGCCAGATCGGCGTCACCGCCGCCATCAGCTACGGCGCGGCCATCTTCTGGACGGCGCTGATGAACCTCTGGTTCCCGAGCGTCGGGACCGACACCCACACGGTCTTCATCACCTTCAGCGCGATCATGGCCGCGCAGCTGCTGCTGAACCTCAACGGCGTCCGGCTGCTCGCGTGGCTCAACTCGATCTCGGCCTGGTGGCACATGGTCGGCGTGGTCGTGATCGTCTTCGTCCTCGCGATCGTGCCCAACCACCACCAGTCGTTCAGCTTCGTCTTCACGAAGACGCTCAACTCGTCCGGCTTCAGCGGCCACAACTTCTCGAGCCCGATCTTCTGGTTCGTGTTCGGGATCGGCCTGCTGATGGCGCAGTACACGTACACCGGCTACGACGCGTCCGCGCACATGAGCGAGGAGACGAAGAAGGCGTCGCGCGCCGCCGCGCTCGGCGTCGTCATGTCCGTCGTCATGTCGGTGATCTTCGGCTTCATCCTCCTCGTCGCCGTGACGTTCGCCGTCCCGGACGTGCAGGGGACGCTGAACGCCGGCGCCTTCGACGTGACCTACATCTGGCAGACCTCGCTCGGCACGCGCTGGGCGGAGTTCCTGCTCTTCATCGTGTGCTGCGCGCAGTTCTACTGCGGGACGGCCTCGGTGACGGCGGCCTCGCGGATGATGTTCGCGTTCTCCCGCGACGGTGCGGTTCCCGGGGGCCGGCAGTTCTTCCGCAAGGTCAGCCGCACGCATCGCGTGCCGGTCAATGCGGTGATCGCGATCGCCTTCCTCTCGTGGGCGCTCATGCTGCCGACGCTCGCGAACGGGGCGATCGGATACCTCGTCGGCACCTCGATCGCGGTCATCGGCCTGTACATCGCGTACGGCGTGCCGATCTTTCTGCGCTGGCGCGCCGGCGACTCGTTCCAGACGGGCGCATGGTCGCTCGGGAAGCACTACAAGTGGATCAACCCGATCGCCGTTACGTGGATCGTGGTCATCGTGATCCTGTTCCTCATGCCGACCGTGCCGACGGGCATCCCGTGGCACAGCGGCTTCAACTGGAACGTCGTCAACTACGCACCGATCACCGTGGCCGGCGTGCTCGTCCTCGTCGGCATCTGGTGGATGGTCTCGGCGCGCAAGTGGTTCAAGGGCCCGGTCGTCGAGGGCACCGAGGAAGAGCTCGGGCGGATCGAGGCGGGGATGGCTTCCGGCACTGCGCCACAGAGCGGCTTAGCCCCGTCTTAGCCGCCCGCCGTACGGTGGCGGCATGAATACCACTCCCCCGTTCCAGCAGGGCCGTGGCTTCGGCTACGGCCCTGCCCTTCGCTTCCACGAGCAGATGGGCAACACGCCGCTCCAGTGGGCGACATTCGCGCTCGTCCTGCTGATCGCGCTCACGCTCGCGACGCTCATCGTGGCGCGGCTCGCGGG
>DASXOK010000290.1:0-28569 GCA_036494425.1 Pseudolabrys sp. | reverse complement strand
CGCTGCCGCATGCTCTCGATCAGGACCAACTCGCCAATGCTGGCATGCTCGAAGCCGCTGGCGGCGCGCTCTGCATCGTGCAGCGCGATTTCACGCCGGAGCGGCTGGCCGCCGAAATCGCCCGTCTTGCGGGTGATCCCGCCCGTCTTGCCGCCATGGCCGCCGCTGCGAAATCGGCGGGAACGCTCGATGCGGCGGAACGGCTTGCGGACGTGGTGATACAGGTGGCGGGGATTTGACTTTTTCGGCGACGCCCGGCCTTGTGCCGGCTTCACGGCCTACAGACTGAGGATTCCCACCATGAAACTGCCGCGCGACATCGGACCGGTGCATTTCGTCGGCATCGGCGGCATCGGCATGAGCGGGATCGCCGAAGTGCTGGCTAATCTCGGCTACACCGTTACCGGCTCGGATGTCGCCGATAGCGCCAACGTCAAGCGCCTGCGCGACAAGGGCATCACCGTTGCGATCGGCCACAAGGCCGAGAACATCGACGGCGCCGACGTGGTCGTCGTCTCCTCGGCTATCAAGCGCGACAACCCGGAGCTCATCGCCGCGCGCGGCAAGCGGCTGCCGGTGGTGCGCCGCGCCGAGATGCTGGCCGAGCTGATGCGGCTGAAATCCTGCGTCGCCATCGCCGGCACGCACGGCAAGACCACGACCACGTCGCTGGTCGCGTCGCTGCTCGACGCCGGCGGGCTCGACCCGACCGTGATCAATGGCGGCATCATCAATGCCTACGGCACCAATGCGCGGCTCGGCGCCGGCAACTGGATGGTGGTGGAGGCGGACGAGTCCGACGGCACGTTCCTCAAGCTGCCGGCCGACGTCGCCATCGTCACCAACGTGGACCCCGAGCATCTCGACCACTTCCACACTTTCGACGCGGTGCAGGACGCGTTCCGCGCCTTCATCGAGAACATCCCGTTCTACGGTTTCGCCGTGATGTGCACCGACCATCCGGTGGTGCAGACGCTGGTCGGGAAGCTCGAGGATCGCCGCATCCTCACCTATGGGCAGAATCCGCAGGCAGACGTACTGCTTGCCGATCTTACGCACAATAACGGCTCCTCGCATTTCTCGGTCAAGTTCCGCGACCGCGAGGGCAACACCACGCACACCATCGACGAGCTGATGCTGCCGATGCCGGGGCAGCACAATGCGCTCAATGCAACGTCCGCTATCGCCGTGGCGCACGAGCTCGGCATCGCGGATGACGTGATCCGCAAGGCGCTCGCCAATTTCGGCGGCGTGAAGCGGCGCTTCACGCGGGTGGGGGAGTGGAACGGCGCCGTCATCATCGACGACTACGGTCATCATCCGGTGGAGATCGCCGCCGTGCTCCGCGCCGCGCGCGAGAGCGCCAAGGGCAAGGTGATCGCGGTGATGCAGCCGCATCGCTACACGCGTCTGCGCGATCTGTTCGAGCAATTCTGCACCTGCTTCAACGATGCAGATGCCGTGATCATAGCGCCGGTCTATCCGGCCGGCGAAGCGCCAATCCCGGGCGCCGATCGCGACTCGCTGGTGCAGGGTCTGCGCGCGCACGGTCATCGTCAGGCGATCCCGCTCGAAGCGCCGGAAAAGCTCGCCGGCCTGATCAAAGGGCTGGCGAAGCCCGGCGACTATGTCGTGTGCTTGGGGGCCGGATCGATCACGCAGTGGGCCTACGCGCTGCCGGCCGAGCTTGCGGCGCCGGGTTAAGCATTGAAAGTTGAAAGTGGAGATATGAACGTCGCTCGTCACGCCCCTCTGATCCGCATGATCGCCATGCCTGCCGACGCCAACCCGGCGGGCGATATCTTCGGCGACTGGTTGATGGCGCAATGGACCTTGCCGCCGCCTCGCTGGCGACGCGCCGCGCGCGCAATCGCGTGGTGACGGCAGCGGTCGAAGCGATGAGTTTTCACTTGCCGGTCGTCGTCGGCGACGAGGTGAGTTTCTACGGCAAAGTGATTTCGACCGGCCGCACCTCGATGAAGGTGCACGTCGAAGCCTGGCGCCGCCGCCGCGAAGACGAAGAAGAGTTCAAGGTCACCGAGGCGACCTTCACGCTGGTCGCCATGACTCCGGACCGGCGCCCCGCGCCCATCCCGCATGACGGATGAGGGCGAGTTGCGACGCAGGCCGCGCGTGACTATCCTTTGCTGACGGATGCGCGAGGTTGGTCCATGAACAAGTTACTGTTGAAAGAGTTGCTTCAGCTCAGCCCTTCCGAGCGCATTGAGCTCGCCAATGAGCTTTTGGATAGCGTCTCTGACGACGACTACCCGCCACTGACGCCGGAACAAATGGCGGAGATCGACCGGCGCATCGAAGAACATGAGAAGGACCCCAGCCGGGCGATCCCGTGGGAAGAAGTAAGGGAGTGGCTCTGGTCGCGCCGTAAATGACGCGCCGTCTTATCGTCCGCCCGCAGGCACGACTCGAGTTGGCGGACGCCTCGGATTGGTATGATGCGCAAGACAAGCGCCTCGCTGACGACCTTCTGTTTGCCTTCGAAGAGACCATTAGCTCAATCGTGCATAACCCGTTTCAATATCAAGTCATCCGCGGCAAAACGCGGCGTGCGCATCTCGGCAAGTTTCCATACGGGCTGATTTACACGGTGTCCGACAACGAGATTGTGATTCTGTCGTGTTTTCACGGTCGGCGTGATCCTAAGCGCTGGCAACGTCGGACCAAATAATGACCTTCCCCGACATCACAGCCGATCTGAAAGCCCGCCTCCCGCAACTGCGCGGGCGGTTGCTGGCGAACCAGACGCTCGCCGAGCTCACTTGGTTTCGCGTCGGCGGGCCCGCGCAGGTGCTGTTCATGCCGGAGGACGAGGATGATCTCGCTTACGCGCTCCAGCATTTGCCGCGTGAGATGCCCGTCACGGCCATCGGCCTCGGCTCAAATCTGATCGTGCGCGACGGTGGCGTTGACGGCGTTGTCATCCGCCTTGGCCGCGGCTTCAGCGAGGTCACCATCGAGCCCAATCATCGCGTCCGCGCCGGCACGGCGGTGCCCGACGTGAAGGTCGCGCGCGCGGCAGCGGACGCGGGCATCGCCGGCATGGCCTTCCTGCGCGGCATTCCCGGCGCCATCGGCGGCGCGCTGCGCATGAACGGCGGCGCCTATGGCCGCGAGACCAAGGACGTGCTCGTCGAAGCGCGCGCGCTCGACCGCGCCGGCAAAGTGCACATCCTCTCAGCCGCCGACATGCATTACACCTATCGCCATTGCGGCGCGCCGGAGGATGTCATCTTCACGCAGGCGCTGTTCCAGGGCGAGGCGGGCGATCGCGCCGTCATCAGCGCCGAGATGGACAAGATTACCGAGGCACGCGAAGCGACGCAGCCGATCAAGAGCCGCACCGGCGGCTCGACCTTCAAGAATCCGCCCGGTCACAAGGCCTGGCAGTTGATCGATGCCGCCGGCTGCCGCGGCCTTATCGTCGGCGGCGCGCAGGTGTCCGAGCTTCACTGCAATTTCTTGATCAATCTCGGCAGCGCCACTGCCGCCGATATCGAGACGCTGGGCGAAACCGTGCGCGAGCGCGTGAAGGCGCACTCCGGCGTCCAACTCAAGTGGGAAATCAAGCGCATCGGCCGCGCGGGCTGACGCTCACTGCCCATTCGGCGGATGCTCCTTGAGCAAATCATCGAACGCCGCCGGGTGAATCTGCACGTCGCCGGCGAAGGGATATTCCTGCAAGCCGAGCAGCCCAAGCGCGATCACCACCGCGACAGAGAACACGGCCAGAGACGCGATCTGCGCGTTGCGCCGCTGCAAGTGCACGAGGCCGATGGCGATCTGCGTCATCACGCCGAGAACGAGCACGATCTCCCATTTGAGGGCGCTGGTCGTATCCGAGGCGAGCGCCAGCCGCTCCGAGCGCGCGGTGCCGACGCGCACCGTCGCCGTGAGCAGCGCCGTCTGCACCGGCGCGCCCGATAACGTTGCGATCTTCGGATCGCTGACCTCGCGCAGAAGGTCGTCATAAGCAGCTCCGGCGGAAGGGGCCGAGGCGCCATCCGCCATCGCCGGCCATTCGTCGCGCAACACTGCGTTCACATAGCGACCCCAGGCGGCGCGGATGTCGCGCATGTCCGATGCCGAAGCGATGCTGAGGGTGTACACATTGCGCAGTTCGGCGACCTCCGCCTGCACAGTGCGAGACGCCTGCCGGTTGCGGTCGGCGACATCGCCGGCGAGGAAGCCGGTGAGCAGCGCGAAGAGGATGCCCACCGATCCGAAGAACGGCGCCACCACGCCGTCGAGCTTGCGGACGCGCGGCCCCAAAGGCGGCCCATAAGTGAGCCAGACGATCACGGCCGCCGTGGCCGCATAAATCGCGGTCAGTACCGAGAAGATGCCCGCGGTCGGCAGATCCAGCCACGCTTCGATCACACTCGGTCCCCCGTTTTGCTTCCACGCGCATCTGCGTTAGGGATGCGCTCACCGCCTTGGGATATTAGACCATGAGGGCTTTATATACCGCCACCCGGCGAACTGATTCGGGGGAGACACCGCCATTACCGCTACCACGCAGAAGCACGTCGCCGTATTGATGGGAGGCTGGTCGGCCGAGCGCAAGGTCTCGCTGCGCTCGGGCAAGGCCTGCGCCGACGCGCTGGAGCGGCTCGGCGCCTATCGCATCAGCCGCATCGACGTCGACCGCGAGATCGCCGCGACCTTGCGCGCGCTCCAGCCCGACTGCGCGCTCAACGTGCTGCATGGCCGGCCCGGCGAGGACGGCACGCTGCAGGGCATGCTGGAGATCCTCGGCATCCCCTACAGCCACTCCGGCGTCATGGCGTCGTCGGTGGCGATGCAGAAGGACATTGCCAAGACGGTGTTGAAGGCCGCCGGCGTGCCGGTGCCCGGCGGCATGGTGGTGTCGCGCAAGGATGCCGCGAAGAAGCATCTCTTGCCGCCGCCTTACGTCATCAAGCCGCTGGCGGAAGGCTCCAGCGTCGGCGTCTTCATCGTGCGCGAGGATCACGCGCATCCGCCGCAGGAACTGACGCGGCCGGACTGGCATTTCGGCGAAATGGTGCTGGTCGAGCCCTACATTCCGGGCAAGGAACTGACCTGCGCGGTGATGGGTGACAAATCGCTCGGCGTGATCGAGATCGTGCCGACCGTGAAGTTCTACGACTACGAGGCCAAATACGCGCCCGGAGGCTCGAAGCATCTGCTGCCGGCGCCGGTGTCATCTGAGGTCTACGAGGAGTGCCGCCGCCTCGCTCTCTTGGCACACCGCGCGCTGGGCTGCCGCGGTGTCACCCGCGCGGACTTCCGCTATGACGACAGCCCCGCCGGCGTGAGCGGGCTTGCCTGCCTCGAAGTGAACACGCAGCCAGGCATGACCGAGACCTCCTTGGTTCCAGAACTCGCCGCGCATGCCGGCATCAGCTTCGAGGAACTGGCGCGCTGGATGGTCGAGGACGCCTCCCTCGATCGGTGACCGCCGTCAGACACGCGAGTCTGCATGCCTCCCGGCGGGCGTGCTCCGGGTCGAGCATGGAACAAAATCACCTCAGTGTGCCTTTGGGTGCTGAAGGCAAAAAAGTCTCACCCCGTCGGTCAGCGCCAGGTTACCTCTGCATGACGTCATTGCGTGCCGGCCGGCTGCGACGGGTCTTTGGGAGAGAACACCAATGGCCGAAGCAACCGCAAATCGCGCGCTCTCGGAGCGCGAACACAGCGCGCAACTCCGCAAGGCGGTCATCGCATCGACCATCGGCACAACGATCGAATGGTATGACTTCTTCATCTACGGCACTGCGGCAGGCCTGATTTTCGGCAAGCTGTTCTTCCCCAATTCAGACCCCCTGACGGCAACGCTCGCCGCGTTCGGTACCTATTTTGTCGGCTTCATTGGCAGGCCGATCGGCGCAGCGATCTTCGGCCACTACGGCGACCGTATCGGCCGCAAGGCGACCCTGATCGCGACGCTCCTGTTGATGGGCATCGCGACCTTCCTGATCGCCTTCGTGCCGACCTATGCCTCGATCGGTATTTGGGGCGCTGTCATTCTGACGGTCCTGCGGACGATCCAAGGCATCGGCGTGGGCGGCGAGTGGGGCGGGTCGGTCTTGCTCGCGATGGAATGGTCGCGTCATCACGGGCAGCGCGGCTTGGTGGCATCGTGGCCCCAATTCGGCGTGCCCTGCGGCCTGTTTTTGGCCAATCTCGCGATCCTGGCGTTCAGCCGCTGGTCGGGCGATGAATTCTTGACCTGGGGCTGGCGAATCCCCTTCGCAATTTCCATCGTTCTCGTCGGCGTCGGATTGTGGATCCGGCTCGGCATTCTCGAGACGCCGGTGTTTCAGGAACTCCTGGACAAGAGAAAGATTGAGCGCACGCCGATCATCGAGGTCATCAAGAAGCAGCCGCGTGAGATCATTCTTTCTGCCTTGCTCCGTACCGCCGAGCAGGCGCCGTTCTATATTTTCACGGCGTTCATCTTCGCTTATGCCGTCGGCACGCTGCACATGTCGCGTGACTTCATCTTGATGGCTGTCTTGGTGGCGGCTGCCGTGTCGTTCGTCACCATCCCCCTGTCAGGCCACATCTCCGACCGCATCGGACGGAGGAAAATGTACTTGATCGGGACTTTCGCCGTTGGTGTCTTCGGCTTCATTTATTTCGGAATGGTGGACACCGCCATCCCGTCATTGGTGTTCATCGCCATCGTGTTGTCGCTGATTCCGCATGACATGATGTATGGGCCGCAGGCGGCGTTGATCGCCGAGGCGTTCACCCCGCGTTTGCGTTACAGCGGCGCGTCGCTGGGCTATCAGCTTGCCTCGATCACCGCGGGCGGACCGGCGCCCATCATCGCGACGGCGCTGCTCGCTGCTTACCAATCCAGCTTTGCGATTGCCGTTTACATCGCTGGCTGTGCCGTCATCAGCCTCGCGGCCACGGCGCTCATGCCGGACTACACCGGGCAGGATATTTCGGCGGAGTATGACGAGGTGTCCCCGGCTGCCGCGCCGTCGCCGCGGCCGGCCGAGTGAAAGCCGACGATCAAGGCTCCAGCGATCTCGCGACCCGGAAGCCGAGCGTATCGAAGCGGACATGGCTATTACGCCCGACGCGGGCCGCCGCGCGCAGGTGTGCGGTTTCGTTGCGCCAGGAGCCGCCGCGGACGACGCGGACGTTTTGATCGCCGCTCTCAAGCCACGCCGAGCCGTCCGTCGGGGCACCCTCGTAATTCCGGTGCCAGCTATCCTCGACCCATTCCCAGACGTTGCCGTGCATATCGTAAAGCCCAAAGGCGTTCGGCTTGAACGATCCAACCGGCGCCGTTTGCTTGAGGTCCCATCGGCTGCCGCAGCCGTCGCAAGTGGCGTTGCCCGAGCCGGGATCATCGCCCCAGGAATAGCGGGTCTTGGTGCCGGCCCGCGCGGCGTATTCCCATTCTGCCTCCGTCGGAAGCCGATACGTCTTGCCCGATACCTGCGAGAGCCAGCGGACATATTGCATGGCGTCGCTGAAGCTCACGTTGATCACAGGCATCGTCCCGCGTCCCCATTGGTCTGAAGCTCGCGGGCACGCTGCCGCGGCGACGCAGGCATCCCATTGCTCGAACGTCACCGCGAACATGGACACGGCGAAAGGCTTTGCGATCGTCACGTCGTGCGCCGGGCCCTCGCTGTCGTCGCGGTCGGCATCGCTTTCCGGCGCGCCCATCATGAATGTGCCGGCAGGAATTACGGCCATCACCGGGCACCCGTTTGAACAGTCCGTGAACTGTTGACCCGCGACGACCTGTGCGATGGTGCCTGACTCGACAAAGCTCAGACCCACAAAACAGAGCGGCCAGATGTGAACTTTATGTCTCGATGGCATGCGACGCTCCTCGGCAGCATCAGCATTAACCCGATACTTTACCGCACAGCCGAGTGGGCGACCACGCGAGGCATTGTAAGCGTCAACGCGATCTATTCCCCGGCGGCTTCTCAATTCACGCTGAAAAATACGTCATCTGACATGACGCATTCGCTATCGCCCCCGCCAGAATAATCAGCGTGCTTTCGCGGTCTTCTCCTGTGCGTGGCCGAACGGCCGCATCGTTCAAACACAGGAAACTGACCATGAAGACCTATCTCGCCGCCCTGGCTGTGCTGACTGTTCTGGCGACGCCGTCGTTTGCCCAGTCGTTCGATCCGGAAGTCGGCACCGGAAACGTGCTGTCGTTTCGCTCCGAACCGGCCGCTTCGCAGATCGACCGATTTACAGTCCGTCGCGACGGCCGAAACGCTTACGCGGCAGCCCCGCGCGCCCGCTCCGCGTTCCGCCCGCGTTCAAACCCAAACAGCCCTGCGAGCACCGGCGGTGGAAGCCTCGGCTACAACGAAAGGCTCCTCATCGACTGATGGGGCGAAAGGGAGAGGGGAGGCCTTGGCTTGCCCCTTTCCTTGTTGTCTGAAAGTCACATTTGCGCGTGGCGCTACCCCGCCGCGGACCCTTGTGTGGTGGGACAGCGTTATGCAACCTTTGATCGAATTGGCAATGCGCGCTATTTACTTGCAAAGTGTACCATATTTGATACATACATGTTTGATGTATAAATGTCTGGCCGCCTTAAGCCTATTCCGTTCAGCTTCTGGCGGTCTCCCTTGGGCCGCGAGCCGGTTCGGGATTGGCTGAAGGAACTGCCGCGAGAGGACAAGCAGACGATCGGCGGCGACATCGCGAAAGTGCAATTCGGTTGGCCCGTTGGTCTGCCGGTGTGTCGGCCTCTGAGTGGAGGTCTTTGGGAAGTTCGGTCTTCGCTCCCGAGCAAACGCGAAGCGCGCGTCTTCTTCGCGTTTCATGAGGAGACGCTGGTTGCTCTACAGGCCGTCATCAAGAAGGCGCGCAAGGCTTCTGCGGAAGACGTAGCGTTGGCGCGAGCAAGATTGGAGAAGGTGCAGTCATGGCCAAAAAGAACCCGCACATAGGGTCGAGCTTCGACAGCTGGCTGGACGAGGAGGGCATCCGCGAGGACGTTACCGCCGCTGCGATCAAAGCTGTTATTGCGCAACAGCTCGCCGCCGAAATGAAGAAAAAGAAGATCACCAAGAAGCGTATGGCCGAGCTGATGAAAACGAGCCGCGCGCAGGTGGACCGCCTGCTCGATCCCGACAATGGCAGCGCCACCATCGAAAGCCTTCAGCGCGCCGCCCGCATCGTGGGGCGTGAGTTGCGGATGCAGCTAATCTGACGTGCGCGCCTGCTGTCGCGTGGGTATCCCCATGGCGGCCGATGTGCTGCCGGACCGTCATCCCGGCACCGATCCCCTGTCGCTCTATCTCGAAATCACGGCGCTGCACCCGGCCACCCTTCCACAGCTACCCCCAAACAATTCGTAAACTTTTACTAATCGTTTACCAAATGGACCGAAGACTACGCGTTGGCGGCGCGTCAAATGCGTTCGGCTGCCGCGGTCACGCATGCGGGTTTGACCGCTGTACCAGCCTCGAGGGGGAACGGCCAGAACCAAAGTTCCGCTCCCGAGGTCACTTTCCAAACCGGGCATGACCGACGCGTCGCTCGTGCCAGTCGCCCCCAAAGGGCAGAAAGTTTGCAGAGCCGGTCGCGATGGATCGTCGAGGACGCCTCGCTCAGTTGCTGACGTCACAAGGAAGACGGCGCGCCACGGTCGCGCCGGGGCAAGCCTTTGATCTTGCCCGGTCCGGTTCCGCGGGCTGGCCGCGCACCATCCGGCGCGCCTATTTCACGCTGATTGGCCTGCAATTCCCGCGCGGCGCCGGTACTTCGGCCGTCGCGATGCTGCTACTCGCGACCGTGACCTACGGCGTGATCCGCGGCGATCATACGGCCGACGTTGCCGCCAACGTGCAGGACCTCTGCGACGACGCGGCGAACGGCGTGGGCTTCCGCATCTCCGAAGTCGCGCTCACCGGCGAACATCAGCTCAGCCGCGAGCAGATCCTCGCCTCCGCCGGGATCACCGAGCACACGTCGCTCTTGTTCCTCGATGCGACGCAGGCACGCGCGCGGCTGATGACAAATCCGTGGATATCTGAAGCCACCGTGCTCAAGCTCTATCCCGGCCGGCTGCGCATCGAGATCAAGGAACGCTCGGCCTTCGCGCTCTGGCAGAAGGACGGCAAGGTCTCGCTTATTTCCGCCGACGGCACCGTGCTCGAGCCGGGCGTGCCGGCGCGCTTCGCCTCGCTGCCGCTGGTGGTGGGGAAGGGCGCCGAACATCAGGCGCCGGAGATGCTGGCGCTGGTGGCGCGCTACCCGCTCATCGCCGGCCAACTGCAGGCCTCGGTGCTGGTCGCCAAGCGGCGGTGGAATCTCTACCTCAAGGACGGCGTCACCGTTCTGCTCCCCGAGGCCGATCCCGAACAGGCCTTGAAGACCCTGGTCGATCTCGACCGCACCAAGAAATTGCTGTCGCGCGACATCGTCGCCGTCGACCTGCGCCTGTCCGACCGCGTCACAGTGCGCCAGTCGGATGCGGCCGCGGCCGCGCGCGACGAGGCGCTCAAGGCCGCCGATAAGGCGGCCAAGAAGAAGAAAGGAAGCGAGGCATGAGCAACGTCGTCCGCTTCGGCCTCACGCCCAAGATGAAGCCGGTGTCGCCCAAGCGCGCCGCCGTGGTAGCCGCGCTCGACATCGGCACCAGCAAGATCGTCTGCATGATCGCCAAGCTCGAGCCGCAGGCGCCGCAGGATGTGTTGCGACGGCGCTCGCATGGGGTCCGGGTGCTCGGCTTTGCCCATACCGCCGCGGGCGGCATGAAGGGCGGCACGGTCATCGATCTTGTCGAAGCCGAGCAGATGGTGCGCACGGCGATCGACATCGCCGAGAACTCGGCCAAGCTGCAACTCGAATCCGTTGTGGTCTCGCTCTCGGGCGGCCGGCTCGGCAGCGAGCGCTTTATCGCCGACATCGATCTCACCGGCGGCGCCGTTGCAGACGGCGACATCGCCCGCGTGTTGGCCGCGGCGAGCCGCCATTCGGTGCGCGACGGCCGCGCGGTGCTGCATTCGTTGCCGATCGGCTACGCGCTCGATGCGGCCACCGGTATCCGCGAACCTCGCGGCATGCTCGGCCATCGCTTTGGCGTCGACATGCACATGGTCACCGCCGATGTCGCCACCGTGCGCAATCTGATGCTCACGGTCGAGCGCAGCCATCTCGACGTCGAGGCCATGGTCGCATCGCCTTACGTTGCCGGCCTTTCGGTGCTTGCCGACGACGAGGCCGACCTTGGTGCCGCGATCATCGATCTGGGCGCCGGCACCACCACTATGGCCGTCTATTCAAGCGGCCGCTTCGTTCATGCTGACGGCTTCGCGCTCGGCGGGCATCACGTGACCATGGATCTCGCTCGAGGACTTAACAGCCGCATCTCGGATGCTGAGCGAATCAAAGCGATCTATGGCAGTGTTTTGATGGGCGGATCGGATGAGCGCGACATGATCACAGTACCCCCTGTTGGAGATGACGAGCGCGAGCCTCCGCAATTTGTGTCGCGGGCGGCCCTGACCCGCATCATCAAGCCGCGGGTCGAGGAAATTCTGGAGATGGTGCGCGACCGCCTCAAGGCGTCGCCCTTCGCGGCCGAGCCGCGCGGACGCGTCATCTTGACCGGCGGCGCGAGTCAGCTTGCCGGTATCGCCGATCTCGCTGCGCGTATCTTGAAGCGTCCTGTGCGTATTGGCCGCCCGCTCGGACTTGCCGGTTTGCCGGAAGCGGCCAAGGGCCCAGCCTTCGCGGTTGTAGCCGGCCTGCTCGTCTACCCACAGGCGGCCCACCTCGAGCACTTTGAGCCGCGGCGTACGCGGCACCTGATGACAGGAACCGGCGGCTATATGGCACGGGTCGGACGATGGCTGCGCGAAAGCTTCTGACCCACAACAATCAAACCACGAAGAGACCGGTGGCGGACCGGTCTCGTCGGCGGCGTGCGGGCGGAAGCCTGCTGCCCGTGCACTAAAGAGGCAAAACCCCATGAGCATCAATTTGACCATCCCCGACATCCACGAGATGAAGCCGCGGATCACCGTGTTCGGTGTCGGCGGCGCCGGCGGCAACGCCGTGAACAACATGATCACGGCCGGTCTCCAGGGCGTCGACTTCGTCGTCGCCAATACGGATGCCCAGGCGCTCACCATGTCCAAGGCCGAGCGCATCATCCAGATGGGTACGCAGGTCACCGAGGGCCTCGGCGCCGGTTCGCAGCCGGAAGTCGGCCGCGCCGCCGCGGAGGAGGTCATCGACGAGATTCGCGATCATCTCTCCGGCGCGCACATGGTGTTCGTCACCGCCGGCATGGGCGGCGGCACCGGCACGGGGGCCGCTCCGGTCATCGCCAAGACCGCGCGCGAGCTCGGCATCCTCACCGTCGGCGTGGTCACCAAGCCGTTCCACTTCGAAGGCCAGCGCCGCATGCGCTACGCCGAGACCGGCATCACCGAATTGCACAAGGTGGTCGACACCCTCCTGATCATCCCGAATCAGAACCTGTTCCGGGTGGCCAACGAGAAGACGACCTTCGCCGACGCCTTCGCGATGGCGGATCAGGTGCTCTACTCGGGCGTCGCCTGCATCACCGACCTGATGGTCAAGGAAGGCCTGATCAACCTCGATTTCGCCGACGTCCGCGCCGTTATGCGCGAGATGGGCAAGGCGATGATGGGCACCGGCGAAGCCTCCGGCGAGAAGCGCGCGCTCACCGCCGCCGAGGCCGCCATCTCCAACCCGCTGATCGACGACGCCTCGATGAAGGGCGCGCGCGGTCTCTTGATCTCCATCACCGGCGGCAAGGACCTCACCCTGTACGAGGTGGACGAAGCCGCGACCCGCATCCGCGAGGAAGTGGACCAGGACGCCAACATCATCGTCGGCGCCACTTTCGACGAGAGCCTCGACGGCATCATCCGCGTGTCGGTGGTCGCCACTGGCATCGACAACACCGGCAAGATGAGCCAGCCGGCCCCGGCCGAAAGCGCGCTCAAGGAGCTCGCCGGCAAGCTGAAGAACGACTCGCGCCGCATCGCTGAACGCGTCGAACGCGGCAACCCCGCGCCGATCCCGACCGTCGCGACGACGCAAGCCGCCGCGACTGTCGAATCGGCCGCCCATGCCGCCGTCGCCGCCGCCATCCTTCCGCAGCCGGGGATGGAGGACGTCTCCATCCGTCCGATGCCGATGAAGCCGTCGCTGTTCGAGGCTTCCCCTAATGAGCCGCCCGCGCCTGCCATGGCCGAGCCGCCGGCGGCCGCGTTCATCCCGCCGGCCGCGGAACGGACCCTGCGTCAGCCGCGCATGCCGCGAATCGACGAGCTGCCGATGCCGGCACAGAACGAGATTCGCGCACAGCGTGGCGAGCTCGCCGACGAGAACCCCGACAAGCGTCGCATGTCGTTGATGCAGCGGTTGGCCTCGGTCGGCCTTGGCCGCCGCAGCGAAGAGCCGGAGGCGGCGCCGCCGGCTCCGCGGACGGCACGGCCGATGCCGCAATTCGAGCGTCCACAGCAACGCCCGACCGCGCGTCAGCCGGAAGGCCGTCCGGGTGATCCGATTTCCGAATACGCACGCCGTCCCGCGGCTCCGCAGGGCCTAGACCCGCACGGCCGTCCGGCGCCTGTGCATAATTCGGCAGAGGAAGATCAGCTCGACATCCCGGCTTTCCTGCGCCGGCAAGCCAACTGATACGGGCTTCCATGAGCAAGACGGCCCCGCTCCAGTTCTGGAGCGGGGCCGTTGTGCGTTCTGGGCCGGGTAAGGAAAGTGGTAACTTATTGAAATTAATTCACTTTGTTTAAATGTGCTGCGCGCGGCGCAAGACCTGCTAAGTCATTGGCGGACCTCAATTCGGTGCCGCTGTAGGGTAAATAGAATGTAAATTCTATCGGCCCGCGGAAAATGCGGCAGAAAAGAGTAACAGTCGGCAATAAAGCGTGAGTTGGAGACGGCCGCCGGCTTAGCCTAAGTTCTCGCTGCGACAGGGACTTTTCAGTCGCAGGGGGTTGCCGCCGAACACCTTCAGGCGGTTCTCACGTGAAGGCTGAAATGTGGCCCTCGAGGGGCTTCAGGATGGGGCCGCATGGCTTGCAAGTAAGCCGGCGGAAAATGGGTTGATGAAGGGCGCTAAGCAAACCACGCTCCGTGACCAGGTCGCCGTGTCCGGCGTCGGCGTTCATTCCGGCAAGCCTGTCACGCTCACCTTGAGTCCCGGCGACGACGACAGCGGTATCGTCTTCCAACGCGTGAACAGCGACGGCTCGATCGAGCGCGAGATTCGCGCCGATGTACGCGCCGTAACCGCCACCGAATTTGCCACCGTCCTTGGCGACGCCAAGGGACCGCTGTGCTCGACGGCTGAGCACCTGCTCGCCGCGCTGCGCGGCCTCAACGTCGACAATGTCGTCGTCGAGATCGATGGGCCGGAAGTGCCGATCATGGACGGCAGCGCCGCTGCCTTCGTCGAGGCGCTGGATCAGGCCGGCCTCACCGCGCGCGCACTGCCGCGCCGTTACATCGAAGTCATCAAGCCGGTACGTGTGTCCGGCAAGGATGGCGCCTTCGGCGAGTTGCGGCCCTACAGCCACGGCTTCCGCGTCGAGGCCGAGATCGAATTCGACCACCCGCTCATCGGCAAGCAGGCGTTGGCGCTCGATATCGAGCCGGTGAGCTTCCGCCGCGAGATCGCGCGGGCGCGTACCTTCGGCTTCATGAAGGACGTGGCCAAGCTCTGGAACGCCGGCTACGCGCTCGGCGCCTCGTTCGACAACACGCTGGTCGTCAGCGAGGACCGCGTGCTCAATTCCGACGGCCTGCGCTATCCGGACGAATTCGTGCGCCACAAGGTGCTCGACGCGGTGGGCGATCTGGCGCTTGCCGGGCTGCCGCTGCTCGCCGCCTATCGCACGGTCCGCGGCGGTCACAAGCTCAATCACGCCGTCCTCTCGGCGCTGATGGCGGACCCGACCGCCTGGCGTGTGGTCGAGGCGACCGACAGCAGGCGCCGCGTGCGCGGTCAGGCGCAATCGGTGGCCTCCCTGCCGGCCCCGGCCTTTGGCCCGGAAGTGTCCTGAAATCCAAGCACTTTCCCGGTTAAGGCTTCGCCTTAATCCCGGCTGAATGTCGGCTTAATCGCTTGGCCAAGCCGCGTTTTTTCGTCTAGAACCAGCGCGGCCCAGGGCAAGACCCGTTGGGGGAAGCGGCTCATTTTGCGGAAGCGTTCCGTTCGTGGGGATATCGCGCCGATGAATGCTGGGGACTTCGCGTCGATGACGTCGCCCGTGCGCGCTCGCCGCCGGCGTCCGTTCGTGCGCCTAGTGGCGATGGTTCTGCTCGCCGCCAGTCTCGGCGCTTGCAGCAGCATTTCCGACATGTTCAGCAAAAAGGATGACACGCCGCCCGATGAGGCCGCGGACCGGCTCTATAACGAGGGTCTGTATTACCTGAACGCCAAGAACGCGCCGAAGGATGCGGTCAAGAAGTTCGAAGAGGTTGACCGCCAGCATCCCTATTCGGAGTGGGCGCGCAAATCGCTCGTGATGTCGGCCTTCTCTTATTATCAGGCCGGCCAGTACGAGGAATGCATCACCGCCGCCAAGCGTTACATCACACTGCATCCGGGCAGTCCCGACGCGGCTTACGCGCAATATCTCATCGGCGCGTCCTATTACGACCAGATTCCCGACATCACCCGCGATCAGGACGGCACCGACAAGGCACTCGCCGCACTCGACGAGGTGGTGCGCAAGTATCCGACCAGCGAATACGCGGCCAGCGCCAAACAAAAGATAGAAGTGGCGCGCGACAATCTCGCCGGCAAGGAGATGGAAATCGGCCGCTATTATCTGCAGAAAAAGGACTACACCGGCGCCATCAACCGCTTCAAAGTGGTCGTGACCCGCTATCAGACGACGCGGCACGTCGAAGAGGCGCTCGAACGGCTCACCGAGGCTTATATGGCGCTCGGCATCGTCGGCGAGGCCCAGACCGCGGCCGCCGTGCTCGGGCACAATTTCCCTGACAGCGACTGGTACAAGCACGCCTATGAGCTTGTGAAGAGCGGCGGTGTCGAGCCCAACGAGAATAAGGGGTCCTGGATCAGCCGGGCGTTTAAGAAGGTCGGGCTGGGCTAGTTCCGGCGTTCTGCCGACAAATTCGTGTCACGAACTTACCCACATGGTCATGGCCGGGCTTGTCCCGGCCATCCACGTCTTTGATGATGGCGAATCCGTAGTAGACGTGGATGCCCGGCGCTTGGCCGGGCAAGACGGGTTCCTGGATTCGACGCACTCATGCTTTCCCGACTTTCGATCCGTGACATTGTCCTGATCGACCGGCTCGACATCGATTTCGCCGAGGGCCTTGCCGTGCTCACCGGCGAGACCGGCGCCGGCAAGTCGATCCTGCTCGACGCCTTTGCGCTGGCGCTCGGCGGCCGCGGCGACCAGTCGCTGGTGCGCCACGGCGTCGAACAGGGGCAGGTGATCGCTGTCTTCGAGGTGGGTAAGAAGCACCCGGCGCGCGCGCTGCTCGAATCAAACGATATCCCCGTCGAGGACGAGCTGATTCTCCGCCGCGTGCAACTCTCCGACGGGCGCACGCGCGCCTTCGTCAACGACCAGCCGGTCAGCGTACAGGTCATCAAGCAGCTCGGCGCCGCCCTGGTCGAGATCCACGG
Source organism: Pseudolabrys sp. (assembly GCA_036494425.1). GTDB lineage: Bacteria > Pseudomonadota > Alphaproteobacteria > Rhizobiales > Xanthobacteraceae > Pseudolabrys. The sequence continues at coordinate 11,903 of DASXOK010000290.1, read as the reverse complement.
CCAGCACGACGATCGCGCGCTGGTCGATGCCGGCACGCATCGCCAGTTGCTCGACGCCTCCGCTGGTCTCGAAGCCGACGCAGCCAAGGTCGAGGCCTTGTGGGAAGCGCGCCGCGCCGCGCGCGAGGCCGCCGACGCGCACAGAGCCGAGGTCGAACGCGCCAAGCGCGAGGGCGACTGGCTGCGCCACGCCGTCGACGAGCTCAACAAGCTGGCGCCGCAGGCCGGAGAGGAGACTGCGCTCGCCGAGCGGCGCACCACGATGATGCAATCCGAGAAGGTCGCCGAGGATCTGCGCGACGCGCACGACGTGATCGCCGGCTCGAACTCGGCGATGCCGGCACTCGCCGCCGCCATCCGCCGCCTCGAGCGCCGCGGCGCGCAGGCCCCTAGCTTGATCGAGCCGGCGGTGAAGTCCTTCGATGCCGCGCTCAATGCGCTGGAGGAAACACGCGCGCATCTCGACGCCGCCTTGCGCGCCGCCGATTACGATCCGGCGGAGCTCGAGCGCATCGAGGAGCGGCTGTTCGCGCTGCGCGCCGCCGGGCGCAAATACAACGTGCAGGTCGACGATCTCGCCGCGCTGGCCGAGCGCTACAAGAACGACATCGCGCTGATCGACGCTGGCGAGGACAAGCTCAAGCAACTCGAAGCCGCCGCCGCGCAGACTGACGCCGACTTCCGCAAATTCGCTGACGCGCTCTCCAAGGCGCGGGTGAAGGCCGGCGCCGCGCTGGACAAGGCGGTGAACGGCGAGCTCAAGCCGCTCAAGCTCGATCGCGCGGTATTCTCGACGGAAATCGTCAGGGACGCCGCTGCGGCCGGGCCGAACGGCATCGACCGCGTCGAGTTCTGGGTGCAGACCAATCCCGGCACGCGCCCGGGCCCGCTGATGAAGGTCGCCTCCGGCGGCGAGCTCTCGCGCTTCCTGTTGGCGCTGAAGGTGGTGCTGGCCGACCGTGGCTCGGCGCCTACGCTGGTGTTCGACGAGATCGACACCGGCGTCGGCGGCGCGGTGGCCGATGCCATCGGCGTGCGGCTGGCGCGGCTCGCGCGACGCGTGCAGGTGCTGGCGGTCACACACGCGCCGCAGGTGGCGGCGCGCGCCGACCGGCATTACGTCATCAGCAAGGACGCGCTGGAGAAGGGCAAGCGCGTCGCCACGCGCGTTACCGAAGTGGCCGCCGAGAAGCGGCGCGAGGAGATCGCCCGCATGCTCGCCGGCGCCGAGATCACCGCAGAGGCCCGCGCCGCCGCCGAGCGGCTGATCAAGGCGGCGGGGTAGATGTCATTCCTCCTCTGTCATTCCGGGGCGCGGCCGTTAGGCCGCTAGCCCGGAATCCATACTCCGCAGCCTACCGAGTAATAGAGGAATACAGATCCAGCAATCCGGGTTTCTCTTCCTCGATCAAACGTATCTTCCAATCGCGGCGCCATTTCTTAATATCTTTCTCGCGGCTGATTGCGTTTATTGGGTCGTCGTAACATTCAAACCAGACGAGGTGCGTTACGTTGTACTGAGCGGTAAAACCGGGAGCGACCTTTGTTTTGTGCTCATGAATGTGTCGCACGAGATTGTTGGTCACGCCGAGGTACAGCGTGCCGTGCTTCTGACTCGCGGTGAGGTAAACGTAGCACATTAGGTGCTGCGGAGTATGGATTCCGGGCTCGCGCCTTCGGCGCGCCCCGGAATGACGGTAGAATATCATGGCCAAAGCAAAAGTCCGTACCGACAAAACCCCCGTCGAACTCCTCACCGCAAAGCAGGCGCAGGGCGAGCACGCGCGGCTTCAGACCGAGATCGCCGGCCACGACAAGCGCTACTATCAGGACGACCGGCCGTCGATCACCGACGCCGAATATGACGCGCTGCGTCAGCGCTACCACGCGATCGAAGCGCGCTTCCCGGATCTGCGCACCCAGGACTCGCTGTCGCTGAAAGTGGGCGCCGCGCCCTCCGGCAAATTCAAGAAGGTGCGGCACGCGGTGCCGATGCTCTCGCTCGACAACGCCTTCGCCGAGCAGGACGTGGTCGATTTCGTCGGACGCATCCGCCGCTTCCTGAAATTCTCCGACGACGACAAGCTCACCTTCTCCTCCGAGCCGAAGATCGACGGCCTGTCGATGTCGCTGCGCTATATCGATGGAGAACTCGTCACTGGCGCGACGCGTGGCGACGGCGCCGAGGGCGAAGACGTTACCGCCAACATCCGTACGCTCGAGGACGTGCCGCAGAAACTGAAAGGCAAGCATGTGCCGCCGGTCTGCGAGGTGCGCGGCGAGGTCTACATGACCAAGGGCGCTTTCCTCAAGCTCAATGAGCGGCAGAAGGCGGCGGGCGACACCATCTTCGCCAATCCGCGCAACTCCGCCGCCGGCTCTTTGCGGCAGAAGGACCCGAGTATCACCGCCTCGCGCCCGCTCGGCTTCTTCGCTTATGCGTGGGGGGAGATGAGCGCGATGCCGGCCGATACGCAGTCCGGCATGATCAAGTGGTTCGAGAGCTGCGGCTTCAAGACCAATCCGCTCACGAAGCTGTGCCGCTCGACAGAGGAACTCATCGCCTTCCATCGCGAGATCGAGACGCAGCGCTCGCATCTCGACTACGACATCGACGGCGTCGTCTACAAAGTCGACCGCCTAGATTGGCAGGAGCGGCTCGGTTTCATCTCGCGCACGCCGCGCTGGGCCATCGCGCACAAATTCCCGGCTGAGCGCGCAACGACCGTGCTCAAGGACATCGAGATCCAGGTCGGCCGCACCGGCGCGCTCACGCCGGTCGGCAAGCTCGAACCCATCGGCGTCGGCGGCGTGATTGTGCAGAACGTGACGCTGCACAACGAGGACTACATCAAGGGCATCGGCGGCAAGGGCGAAGTGTTGCGGGAGGGCCGCGATATCCGCATCGGCGACACTGTGATCGTGCAGCGCGCCGGCGACGTGATCCCGCAGGTGGTCGACGTCGTGCTCGACAAGCGGCCGAAGGACGCCAAGGAGTATCACTTCCCGAAGAAATGCCCATGCCCGCTGCACACCGACATCGTGCGCGAGGAAACCGCGACCGGCGAGGAGGGCGCGCGCGCCCGCTGCACCGGCGAGTTCGCCTGTCCGTTCCAGAAGATTCAGCACCTGATGCTGTTCGTCTCGCGCCGCGCTTTCGATATCGAAGGCCTGGGCGAGAAGCAGATCGAATTGTTCTACGAGAAGGAATGGGTGAGGGAGCCCGCCGACATCTTCACGCTGCAGGCGCGCAACAAGATGATCAAGCTGGAAGAGATCGAAGGTTACGGCGAGACCTCCGTGCGCAATCTGTTCGATGCGATCAACGAGCGGCGCACGATCGGGCTCGACCGCTTCATTTATGCGCTCGGCATCCGCCATGTCGGCGAGACCACGGCGTTGGCTTTGGCGCGCGGCTACGGTTCATGGGACGCGTTCCACGATGCCTGTCTGAAAGTCGCGAAGGGCGACGAGGAGACCATCGCCGAGATGGACGCGCTCGACCAGATTGGCGATACGGTGATCCAGGCGGTGGCGGCCTATTTCGGCGAGAGCCACAATCGCGGCATCGTCGAGCGGCTGACCAAGCAGGTGAAGATTCTCGACGCCGAGAAGCCGAAGAAGGACAGCGCCATCGCGGGCAAGACCGTGGTGTTCACGGGCTCACTCGAAAAGATGACGCGTGAGGAGGCGAAGGCCATGGCCGAGCGCCTGGGCGCGAAAGCCGCGGGCTCGGTGTCGAAAAAAACCGACTACGTCGTCGCCGGCCCCGGCGCCGGCTCCAAGCTTGCGGAAGCCAAGAAGCACGGTGTCGCGGTGCTGACCGAGGACGAGTGGCTGAAGATGGTCAATTCATGAGTCATTCCGGGGCGCGGCCGCAGGCCGCGAACCCGGAATCCATAACCCCGGTGCTGCGGCGTATGGATTCCGGGCCCGCTCGCTTCGCTCGCGTCCCGGAATGACCGGTTAAAGCGGCCTCGTCGCCTTCTCCAGCCACGTGCGCGCCGGCGCATCGAGATGCGGCGCCAGCACTTCATGCACGCGCGCCTGATAGCTGTCGATATAGATCCGCTCCTTGCCGGTGAGCATGCGCGTCGCGATGAGCCTGCGGTCGATCGGCGCCAGCGTCAGCGTCTCGAACGCGTTGAGCGGCTTCTCGGCGCCTTGCGGCTCGGGCGCGGCGATCACCAGCACGAGGTTCTCAATGCGGATGCCGTAGGCGGCGGTCTTGTAGTAGCCGGGCTCGTTCGACAGGATCATGCCGCGCCGGAGCGGCACCGTGCCGAGCTTGGAGATACGCGCCGGCCCCTCGTGCACCGAGAGATAACTACCGACGCCGTGGCCAGTGCCGTGATCGAAATCGAGGCCTGCCTGCCAGAGCGACATGCGCGCCAGCGTATCGAGTTGCGCGCCGCTGGTGCTCTCGGGAAACACGGCCGTGGCGATGGCGATATGGCCCTTCAGCACGCGGGTGAAGCGGTCGCACATCTCCTCGCTCGGCTTGCCGATGACGATGGTGCGCGTGATGTCTGTCGTGCCGTCCTCATATTGCGCGCCGGAATCGATCAGGAACAATTCGTTCATGCCGATATGCCGGTTGGTCTCGCGCGTGACGCGGTAATGCACGATGGCGCCATTCGGCCCCGCGCCGGCGATGGTCGGGAACGAGATGTCCTTGAGCAGGCCGCCCTCGCGGCGGAAGCTTTCCAGCGCCGACACCGCGTCGATCTCGGTCAGTTGGCCGGACGGCGCCTCATGATCGAACCAGGCCAGGAAGCGCACCATGGCGACGCCGTCGCGCAAGTGCGCGGCGCGGCTGCCGACGATTTCGGCGTGGTTCTTCACCGCCTTCATCAGGGTGATCGGATCGGCGGCGCGCACAGGCTTGCCGCCGCTCTCGGAGACAAGGCGCGTCAGCGCATCGGCCGCGCTCGATTGGTCAAGCTGCACGCTCTTGTCCTTCAGCGCGCGCAGATCGGTTTCCAGCGTGTCGGTTCCGCGCACGTCGGCGATCTCTTCGAGCGTATGACGTACGTTGTTGTCGAGCTTGTGCCCATCGACATAGAGCCGCGGCCGTGCCTCGCGCGGCACCAGCGCGAAAGCGAGCGCCAGCGGCGTATGCGCGATGTCGGAGCCGCGGATGTTGAACGCCCAGGCGACATTCTGCGGATCGGAGATCACCAGAACATCGGCGCGCAGCTTGGCGAGCTCGGCGCGGATGCGCGCAAGTTTGTCAGAGGCGCTTTCGCCGGCGAGCGTGATGTCGCGCAGCGTCACCAGGCCGGAGGGCGGGGCAGGGCGGTCGCGCCACAGCGCGTCGATCGGATTGCTCTCGAGCGCAACCAGCTCGGCACCGGCCTTGGCGCAAGCCTTGCGCAGCCGCTCGACGCCGTCGACCGTGTGCAGCCAGGGATCGTAGCCGAGGCGATTGCCGGCTTTGAGATTCTGCGCCAGCCATTGGTCGGGCGGGTTGTCCACCAGATGCTCGATGGCGAACACCGCCGTGTCGATTTGCGTGCCCGCCTGCACCGTGTAGCGGCCGTCCACGAAGACGGCGGCGCGGTCGACGAGCACGATCGCCGCGCCGGCCGAGCCGGTGAAGCCGGTCAGCCAGGCGAGGCGTTCCTCGCTGGCAGGGAGATATTCGTTCTGCTGCCGGTCGGCGCGCGGCACGACGAAACCGTCGAGGCCTTGGCGTTTGAGCTCGGTGCGGAGGGCGGAGACGCGGGCGGCACTTTCGGCGCGCTCGCTGGAGTCCTCGAAAGACTGGAAACGGGCTTCGAACATGGCGCGCACTCTAGCCTGCTTGGCGCGGAGGGCAACGCAGGCATGCACAACCAGCAGGGGAAGTCCGGCGTGAAGCCGAGCAAAAGGCGCAGGTAATTTCATGTCGCGCGCCCCGGGGGCGCCGCAATAAAGCGGCGTCCCAACGCGAATTGGTGCAACGCATCAATTCGGCGCCGTCGAAGGTGCCGGTGACGACGGTTAAGCGCCTATATTTATGCGATCTTACCGGCATTCTATGCGTTCTTGCCCGGTCTTCGCGCCTGCGGAATCGACTATACTGCGCCGCAGCATATCAGGGCGGATCGGATACCACGATCCACCGGTTCCGCAGAGGAGATTGAGATGGTTGCCGCTACGTTTGATGATGCTCGTGTTGCCGCCGGCGAGAGCACCGCGCCCGGCCAGAGCTTCTTCGCCCGCGTTCTCAAGGCCATGATCGAGGCTCGCACGCAGCAGGCCCGCCGCGAAATCCGCATGCACACGCAGTTGCTGCGGGAGTCCCAGACCGAAGAGCTTCCCTTCGGCGGTTGGTAGGCGTCGCGTCTTGTCGTGTTGAAGCCGGCCCGGGGAATCCCCACCCCGGGCGGTTAAGTTCGGTGATACTGTCGTGGACCTTTTCCGGGGGGCGACATGAACTTTGTTTCGTTACTCTTGAGGGCTGGCGCGGCCGTTTTAATTTTATTGGCCAGCGTTTTCGCAAAGGCTGCTGAAATACGCGTCACCGCCAGCCCCGCGTTTTCAGCGGTATTCGCGTTGCTTGGTCCCCGATTTGAAAGGGCGACTGGCCACACGCTCTCCATTCAATACGGATTGGTCGCAGCGCAAAAGCAGCAAATCGCTGCTGGTACCATCGATATCGCGATCGTCCCTTCTCCCGTTTTGGATGATGCGATCGAGCAGGGAAGGATTAGTGCCGCTACGCGGCCTTTGTTGGCCCGCGTCATCCTCGGTGTTGGTGTGCGAGCGGGTGCCCGGAAGCCAGATCTGACATCGCTTGAATCTTTCAAGCGCACCTTGCTCGATGCGAAGTCGGTTTCTTATGTCACGGACGAGCCGACAGGAAAGCGCATCGGTAAAGCGTTTGAAGGACTCGGTATTGGCGATGCAATGAAGGTCAAAACGAGGTCGGAGGAGTCCACCGCGCGGGTCTGGCACGATGTGGCAAACGGGGACGTAGAAATGGGGTTTGGGTTCACGAGCAATGCGCTTTCTGCTCGCGGCGTGGAACTTGCCGGCGCCTTTCCCCCGGAATTGCAATACTCCGTCGTCATGGCGGCCGGAGTTGCCAACTCTGCCCGGCAGCCGGATGCGGCCAAAGCCTTGATCAGTTATTTGCTCACCGCCGAGGCCGTCGCGGTGATGAAAACCAAGGGTCTGGAGCCTGCCACCCCATAAGATGAGTTGATCCGCTGATTGGCCATCTCGCGTCAGGGAAGCCTAGGTCCGGCGCAGCACCAGCGTCATCCAACCGTCGAGCGGCACGCGGCGTTCGAGCATCAGCCCCTGCGCGCGGTAGGTTGCCAGCGCCGCATTGGCATGGCTCGGCAGTAGCCCGGACAGGATGACGCGCGCACCCGGCGCCGCAAGCCGCGCGACCGACACCGCCATGCGTGTCAGCGGGCCCAGCAAAATGTTCGCGAAGATCAGGTCGTAAGGTGCGTGCTGCGTGATCGCGCGCGCCTGAGCGCCGGCGGCATGGACGAAGGTGATGTCGGGCGCGCGGTTGAGCCGCGCATTGCCGCGCGCCGCGTCGACCGCCAGCCGGTCAACGTCACTCGCCGTCACCGCGCAGCGCAGGACTTTCGCCGCGGCGATTGCCAGCACGCCGGAGCCGGTGCCGATGTCGAGGACGTGCTTGTAGCGCCGCCGCTTCACCACCTCATCCAGCGCCAACAGACATCCACGCGTCGTGCCGTGATGGCCGGTGCCGAAGGCGAGCGCCGCCTCGATCTCGATGCCGATTTCGTTCGGCTTTATCTGTGCGCGATCGTGCGCACCATGCAGGATGAAACGGTCGGCGCGTACGGGTTTCAGGCCCGCGAGGCTCTGCGCCACCCAGTCGGCGGCGGCGACCGTCTCGAACGCAAGCGCCTCGGCCGCGGCGGGTCCGGCCGACAATTGCACCAGATCGCGCAAGGAGGCTTCGTCCGGTGGCTGGCGGAAATGGATGGCGACCTGCCATTGGCCATCGTCGCCTTCGAAGGCGGCGCAAGCGCTATCCTCAGCGTCCAGGCTTTCGCCGAGGAAGGACGCGAGGCGGCGGGCGGTTTTCTCGTCACAGGGGAGACGGGCGACGGTCGTCGGAGATTCGGTCATACGCCCGCACGTTCGCCCGCCCCACCGGCGCGCGCAACGGGTATGTCATCCGCGGCGCCGGGGAAATCCCCAACGGAAAACGCCGATCAGTGCCGTTTGAAATACTGCACTTCGCGCTCGTGCTGCTGCGCAGCACTCTTGCTCGCGAACGTGCCGAGGTTGCGGCGCTTGCCGGTCTTCGGATTCTTCTTGCGCGAATAGAGCCGGTATTTGCCGCCGGCGAGCTTGCGGATCATGGGCGCACCTTTGCATCGTCTTCCGATGCTAAAGCGTGCGCCCGATCTTAGTTCCGCTCACCAGCCGAACGGGAAGGGTGGACGCGGCGCCTGCTGCACAGGCGGCGGCGCGGAGTTGCGGTAGTAGTAATAGCGCGGTCCGTTATTGTAAGCGCCCCAGCCGGGCGCCGCGCGCTGCTGCCGCGCCGACACCGCGGCCGAGACTTCCTCGTCGTCGAGTTCGTCGGTGGTGTAGACGCGCTGATAATTCGGCGACGGCCGCCGCGCGACCGGCACCCCGGCCCCGCCGGGAATCTCGCCGGTCAGCACCACCTTGGTGTTCGCCATCTTTTCCTTCTTAACCAGGTCCCACAGGATCGCGGAATTGGTGCGCGAGATGCGCACGCAGCCGTGCGACACCGCGTGGCCCAGATTCCTGCCCTCGAACGTGCCGTGGATAGCGTGCCCCTCCATCGTGAAGAAGATGGAGTTCGGCATCGGCGCGTCGTCGAACTCCTTGCTGAAGTGATCCTTCTCCATGCGGAACGGCTTGTAGTCGCCGCCCGGCGTGTCGTAGCCCTGCGCGCCGGTCGACACCGGCCAGACATAGCGCTGCACGCCGTCCACCGTGACGGTCATCCTCTGCGCGGATTTGTCGACGTTGATGAGCAGTTCGGCCCGGGCGGCGGAGATCATGGCGAGCGCCGCAACCACCGCGGCACAGGACAAACTGAGGCTGCGGATACGCATGATGCACAACTCCCGACCCGCCCCGATGAATACACAATAGCATGCGTCCCGGCCCGATGATGGCCGATCACGCGCATTTCAATGCGCAAGCGGAGATTGCGTTCCTTGGTCTTTGGCGTAGCCCGAACGAGGTAGGCGGCGCTCTTCACATGAACGGCTTGCCGCGCACGTCGATCGCCTTCTCGATGCGCACCAGCACGCCCATACCGGCGTCGGCGCCCACATGCGTCTGCTCGCGCGGCAGCAGCATGGAAAAGATCCTGTCGTGCACCGGGCCGCTCTCGTGCAGCTCGACCGTGCCGAAGAAGCGTAAAAATCCCGATTCCAGCACGCCGTCGCGCTGCGCCTTGAAATTCGCATACATGATGCACACGCGCTTTTCGGCGCTCAAATTCTCCAGCACCGCGCGCTTCGACCGCTCCCACCAGGCGAGATGCGCGTCGTCGTAGACGATCATGCTGCCCTTCGGCGTGAGGTTCGGGCCGTTCGGGCCGGAGGTGGCGACGAGGCAGGGGTAGCCGTCGTCCCAGGCATTGCGGATAAGCGTCTTGATCGTGTCGGAGAGCGGCATGGCGATCCTGGTCGGGAGGGCGTCGAAGGAGGGTTTGGATTCGGAGGGAACAGGATAGCACGCTTTGCCCTTGTCTTGCGCCGTTGGCGCCGGTACCTGCGTATCGTGTGGGGCACACACAACAGAGGCGGGGCCGATGTATCTCTCGGGTCAAAGCATTCTCATCATTCTTTTCGTCGGCCTGATCGCCGGCTGGTTGGCCGGCAAGATCGTGCGCGGCGCCGGCTTCGGCCTGATTGGCGACATTTGTGTGGGCATTGTCGGCGCCTTCCTCGCCAGCTGGCTGTTTCCCAAGCTCGGCATCCACATCGCCACGACCGCCCTCATCCGCGAAATCCTCTACGCCACCGCCGGCGCCGTGCTGCTGCTGGTGATCATCCGCCTAGTCGGCCGCTGACGGCCGCCGCCCTTTTCCGGCGCGGGCGGCGTCCCCACATCGATGGGAGCCACCAAAGGGAGACGGCCGCGATGACGGAGCCTCTCGTCGTCACCATTCCGCACCGCCTCGGCAAGGACGAGGCGTTGCGCCGCATCAAGGACGGGCTTGGCCGTGCCAAGAGCGAGTTCGCCTGGGCGCTGACGCTGGAGCAGGAGGCCTGGGACGGCGACCGCCTGAGCTTCATCGCCAAGGCCATGGGCCAGCGCGCCTCCGGCACGATCGATGTCTATGACGCCGGCGTGCGGCTCGAGGTCACGCTGCCCTGGCTGCTCGCGCGCTTCGCCCACGCGGCGCAGCGCGTGATCGGCCACAAGGGCACGCTGATGCTGGAGAAGAAATAGAAGGCCCACGTTCCGCTCGTGCCCGCGAAAGCGGGCATCCAGTTCTTATTTTTGTGCGGCAAAGTCTGGATTCCCGCGTCCGCGGGAATGAGCGGAGTCGGTGGCGTGCTCGCACCTCTCCACGCTGTCATCCCGGGCTTGACCCCGGGATCAGGCAGTCTCTCATCGAAAAGCATTCTCAAACAGACTCCAAGGCGTGACCGCTGCACGCTTCTTCTCCTTGCGCCCCCGCGCGGGCGGAGCCGGCCGCACCGGCGCGGGACGCTCGCCCGCAAGCTCCAAGGTCCAATAGCGCCGCCCGTTCGCCGCGGTGGCCGAGGCGAGGCCGTAATGCGTGAGTCCTTGCATCAGCATGTTCTGCCGGTGGCCGGATGAGTTCACCCACATGCGATAGATACAGTCGGCGTCGGCGCAGCCATAGGCGACGTTCTCCGCCGCGCGCGAATAGCCGCTCATGCGCTGATAGAAGCCGTCGTGATCGAGGCTGTTGCGCCGCGCCATATCGTTGGAGTGGCTGGAGGCGGCGCCGTTGAGCGCTGCGGTCTGTTTGAGCGGCGGCAGCTTGTGCTCGGCGCGGAAGGTGTTGATGTCGAGGGCGGAGACGGGGGTAAGGGTAACAAGTCCCAGAGCGGCACCGACGATCAAGCGTAAGCTCATGAGAATGATCTTGGGATTGACCATCCCCGCAGCAGCAGAGGCGTGTTGTACGTCACGCAGACATATTGCGCGCTATGCATGCCGAGACGTCGCGCCGCGCCGCGTGCGAGATCGAGCCGTGCGCCCATGCGGTACGCGATGCCCCACGGTCCGGTATCGTTGATGCGCACTGTCACGGACCGGCTATTTGCCGGATTGGTCACGGTCAACGTGGTGCCGAGCCGCCAGGTGCGCGCCGCCGCGGTGTTGCCGTTGGCGTCGAAACGCTCGCCGCTTGCTGTGCGTCGGCCGGATGAATAGTGGCTCGCGAGCACTTCCTGTCCCGCGCAATTGCCGGAGCGCTTGACGTAGCGATGAACGGTGGCCCATCCGCCGGCGTCCGCCGTGGTGACCGCGAAAAGGCTGATCAGCAGCACCGCCCCAATGTGCTTCATGAAAGTTTTCCGAATTGAAAAAACTTCGTGTCGATAAAGACACGGGCCAACATGGCCAAAGCAAGGCCGCGTAAAGCAAATGGTATCGGGTTAACGGTAATGGCGAAGGTTGGTGCTTACGCAGGACAATCGCGGCATTGCGCGCCGCAATGTGCGCTGCGCTTCGATCGACAAGACCCAACTGCGCGAATGCAATTGTGGCTGATGATCCCACTTCAAACTATGCAGCAGCAGCACGCGCGGCCCCGCGACGAGTGTCTCAGAAGTTGGGACAGTTACGTGGCCGTCATGGCCGGGCAAAAGGGGCGAAGCGCCGTCATCGCGCCTGAAGTCCCGGCCATCTCGCTTAGGTGGGCACCGTGCCATCCTAAGCGGGATGCGCGGGTCAAGCCC
>DASXOK010000289.1:0-20492 GCA_036494425.1 Pseudolabrys sp. | reverse complement strand
GACGGTGGAGGCATCGACCTTGATCTGGCTGGCTTTCGCACGCGCCTCGGTCACTTGCGTGAGCACCTCGCGCTCTTGCGTCGCATAGCCTTTGACGGTTTCGACAAGGTTGGGGATGAGATCGGCGCGCCGCTGATACTGGTTCTGGACGTCGGACCAATTCGCCTTGGACTTCTCTTCGAACGAAGGGATGTTGTTCACGCCGCATCCGGACACCAACACACCGAGAAGCGTGACCAGAACCGGAATACGGAGGCGACGCGCCAGACGCGATGCTTGCCGCACTCCACCATATCGGGGGCCATCGGCGGAGCCGTGAAACATTCGGCCGACGAGATTGACGGTCGTGTCGAACACGATTTCGCTCTCCTCGTTTCGCTATTCCGGGGGCGTCTGAAGGCAAAGACAAGCGTTCAGCGTGATCTCTTTCGCGAGGTTAGAGTGGCTCCCCCTTCAATGCAACTTCAGCGCATTACCGCTTGCGGCTGAGGAAGGCCATGAAGGCGGCCTGCGCGTCCGGCGAGGTGAGCCTCTGCTTGAACGCCTCGGCTTCCTCGTCGATGCGCGCGACGATCTCGTCCGGTGTGCCGCGCATCAGCCGCCGCGCGACGCGCACCCCTTCCGGCGGCAGTGCGGCGATCTTCTCCGCGGCCGCGCGCGCCGCCGTCTCCAGCTCTTCCGGTGGCACGATGGCGTTCACGATCCCCGCGGCCTTCGCCTCTTCCGCCGAGAGCGGCTGGCCCATCACCAGTAGCGAGAAGGCGCGCGCATGACCCATCAGCCGCGCCGCGATCAGGCTCGAGGCCGCCTCCGGCACCAGCCCGAGGGCGACGAACGGCGTCGATAATCTGGCATCGCTCGCGGCGATCACATGATCGCAATGCAGGAGCATGGTCGTGCCGACGCCGACCGCGGTGCCACTCACTGCCGCGACCAGCGGCGTTTCGCTGCGCGCCAGCGCATAGAGGAAGCGCAGGATCTGCGCACCCAGCGCGCCGCCTTGCGCCATCTTGACGAAATCGCCGATGTCGTTGCCAGCGCAGTAAGCGCCCGGGCTGCCGGCGATCAGCAGGCAGCGTACGCCGCTGTTGCCACCGGCGCCCTCGATCGCTTCCGCCATGGCGTCGTACATCGCCAGCGTGAGCGCGTTCTTCTTGTCCGGCCTGTTCATCCGGATGGTGCGGATGGGGCCGTCGTCGGCGACGTGAATGTCTGGCATGAATCCCCCAGGTGTAAGCGGCCAGAAATCGGGTGGCCGCGAACGGCCGTACTTGCCACGTATCAGCGAACAAGGAGCGTCGACGTGGCGAAAAGCTATTATAGTACGATCTTCGAGCAATCCGCTGACGAGATCTGGCGCGTCATTCGCGACTTCAACAACTATCCTGTCTGGGTCGATGGGGCCGGCGAAAGCGAGATCGAAGCCGGCCGGGCGGGCGACGCGGTCGGCGCGGTGCGCAACGTCCTCTACAACGGCAATCGGCGCCGGCAGCGCTTGCTGGCCTTGTCCGATGTCGACCGCACGCAGACTTACGCCTTTGCCGGCGAGGCGCCGTTGCCGGTGCGTGACTTTCAGGCCACGCTGCGCGTGACCCCCGTGATCGACGGCAACCGTGCCTTCGTCGAGTGGTGGGCGACATTCGATTGCGAGCCAGAGGCGGTCGGCGAGAAGACCGCCTTCTTCCGCGATGCTTTCGCCGGCTGGCTCGAGTCGCTGCGGCGGCATCTCGACAAGATCGGTGCCGCGAGTTGACAATCGGACAATTTTGTCCGATAAAGCGTATTGTCGATTTTCTTTTTCACAATTCCTTTTCAACGCAATGAAGTTTTGAACGCAAATGAACAAACGCGACAGGTTTATTGCCGAATTAAAAGAAGAGGCTGGCCGCCGGAATCTTGCCTTTCGCGTCAAATACAGGCGCGGCAAGGGCGGTCACGCAATGGTTTGGGTTGGCACAAGGTTCACAACTTTGCCATCGCGCGAGATCGACCCAAACACGGGTCGAAAAATCAGGAAGCAGCTCGGCCTTGCCGACTGATTGAAGAGGAATGTTGACGATGAAGTCCTACGCCTATCGCGCGCTGTTCGAGCCTGGAGATCGGCGCGGCAATATTGTCGTCACGTTTCCGGATGTTCCTGAGGCGATCACCCAGGGGCGTGGCGACGCCGACGCCCGCGCCATGGCCGAGGAGGCGCTTGGCCTCGTGCTCCTGACTTATCTGGAGCAGGGGATGCCGCTGCCGAAGCCGCGCGCGAAAGGCCGCGGCCTCGTCGAGGTCATGGTCGCGCCGGAGGTGGCAGCGAAGTTGGCGGTTCTCGAGGCCTTCGCGGCCGCCGGCATCAGCAAATCTGAATTGGCGCGCCGGCTTGGCAAGGATGAAAAAGAAGTCCGCCGCATCCTCGATCCCAAGCACACGACCAAGCTGCGGGCGTTGACGGCTGTCCTGCGCGCCCTCGGCAAGCGGCTGGTGGTAGGGGTGACGGAAGCAGAAGCGGCGTGAGGGCACTTTCACTGCTCCCCGCATTGCGGGGAGCAGGAAGATCACACCCCCTTCGCCATCTCTCTCAGCTTGAATTTCTGAATCTTCCCCGTGCTGGTCTTCGGGATTTCGGCGAAGACCACGTAGCGCGGGACTTTGTACCCGGCCAAACTCTTCCGGCACCATTGCATCAGTTCGTCGCTGCTCGCCTGCGCGCCCGCCTTCAATTCGATGAAGGCGCACGGCGTCTCGCCCCATTTCTCATCAGGTTTGGCCACCACCGCGACCGCCATGACCGCGGGATGCTTATACAAGGCGTCCTCCACCTCGATCGACGAGATGTTCTCGCCGCCGGAGATGATAATGTCCTTCGAGCGGTCCTTCAGTTGGATATAGCCGTCCGGACACATCACGCCGAGATCGCCGGTGTGAAACCAGCCGCCCTCAAAGGCCTTTTCGGTCGAAGGCTTGTTCTTGAGATAACCTTTCATCACCACGTTGCCGCGCATCATGACTTCGCCCAGCGTTTCGCCGTCGCGCGCAACGGGCGACATTGACTCGGGATCGCGCACGTCAAGCGCTTCCAGCACCGGATAGCGCACGCCCTGGCGCGCCTTCTTCGCAGCCTGCTCGGGCCCAGCGAGCGCATCCCATTCGCTGTGCCATTCGTTCACCACCGAAGGCCCGTAGCATTCGGTCAGTCCATAGACGTGCGTGACGTTGAAACCTGCGCTCTTCATGCCGGCGAGCACGGCCTCGGGCGGCGGCGCCGCGGCGGTGGCGAAGTCGACCACATGAGGCAGCGGCTTCTTCTCGGCCTCGCTGGCGTTGAGCAGCGTCGCCATCACGATCGGCGCGCCGCACATGTTCGTCACTTTGTGGCGCGCGATGGCGTCGTACATCGCCCCCGCGCGCACGGCACGCAGACACACATGCGTGCCCGCGACGATCGACACCGTCCAGGGAAAGCACCAGCCGTTGCAATGGAACATCGGCAGCGTCCACAGATACACCGGGTGCTGCCGCATACCACAGGTGATGACATTGCCCATCGCCAGCAAATGCGCGCCGCGATGGTGATAGACGACGCCCTTCGGATCGCCGGTGGTGCCCGACGTATAGTTGAGCGTGATCGCGTCCCATTCGTCGTCCGGCATCGCCCAGGCGAAATCCGGATCGCTTTGCGCGACGAAGTCCTCGTATTCGATGGAGCCCAGCCGCTCGCCGGGACCGGAATATTCCGGATCGTCGTAGTCGATCACCAACGGCTTTGCTTTGCAGAGGCTGAGCGCCTCCTTCATTACTTTGGAGAATTCGCGGTCGGTGATGACGACCTTGGCCTCGGCATGGTCGAGCGAGAAGGCGATGATCGGCGCATCGAGCCGCGTGTTGAGCGTGTTGAGCACACCCTGCGTCATCGGCACGCCGTAGTGGCACTCGAGCATCGCCGGCGTGTTGGCGAGAAACACCGATACCGTGTCGCCGCGGCCTATCCCGCGCTTCGCCAAGGCCGATGCGAGCCGCCGCGCCCGCGCATAGAATTCGGCATAGGTGCGCGTGAGCGGCCCATGGATGACGGCGGTATGGTTGGGGAATACCGAGGCCGAGCGCTCGAGGAAGCCGAGCGGCGTCAGCGGCTGGTGGTTGGCCGGGTTGCGGTCGAGATCGGTATCGTAGGGCGTTTTCGCCATTGGTCGTGTCCCCCTCTGGGGGACGACGTTAGCCAAGCTGCGCACGCTTGTCAGCGCCGCAAAATATCCACCGCACCCGCGCGCACCAGCTCGATAGAGATCAAAAACATCAGGACGAGCGTGATCTTGTAAAATAATTCCTGGGAAACACGCCGCACCAGCCAGAAGCCGAGCTGGTTGGTGGCGAGCGCCAGCGGCATGAGAGCCAGCGAGGTGCCGAGGCCCTTGGTCGAGAACTGGCCGAGCGCGACATAGGGGATGACTTTCACCGCGTTCATCGAGGCAAAGAACACCGCGGTGGTGCCGACAAAGATCATCTTCGGCAGCTTCTGCGACAGCACGTACATCTGGTAAGGCGGACCGCCCGCCTGGCTGATGGTCGAGGTGAAGCCCGACAACGCGCCCCAAATGACGCCCCCGGCAATGCTCGCCGGCTTTTCCTCCTTGGCGATGCGCATCGCGCCGACCCAGTTGTAGATCACGAAGGCGATGGTGGTGACGCCGATGAAGACGCGCACGGCGGCGTCGGAGATATACGACGCCAGCCAGCCCGCCGCGGCGATGCCGATGAGCGCGCCGGGAATCATGATGGCGAGGATGCGGCCGTTCCACTCCTTGCGGTAGACCCAGACGGCGGTCCAGTCCTGCACGATCATGATCGGCAGCATGATGGCGGCCGCCTCCAAGGGCGGCATCACCAGCGCCAGCATCGGTACAGCCATCTGCCCGATGCCGGCGAAGCCGCCCTTCGACAGCCCGAGGGCCACCACCGCGGGAATCGCCAGCGCATAGAACAGGGGATCGGTGATGATGGTCACGGGATTCCAGTGCGCCAGTCATTCCGGGACGCGAGCCATAAGCGCGTTTACGCGCGTCTTCGACGCGCTTTGGCGAGCGAGCCCGGAATCCATACTCCGCAGCGTTGGGGAATATGGATTCCGGGCTCGCGGCCTAACGGCCGCGCCCCGGAATGACAGAAGAATTTGCGCCGGATCAAAGCGGAAAGCCGGCCAAACCGCCAGTCTTGTTTCACCATCCCGGCCGTTCCACACTTCGTGGCCAAAGACCAAGAAACGGGGGAGCCCATGGACGCCCGCACAAGCCGCTACCATGAGGTTTATGCCCGCTGGCAGCGCGACCCGGAAGGCTTCTGGGGCGAGGCGGCGCAGGACATCGACTGGTACACACCACCGCGAAAGGTGTTCGACCCCGACGCCGGTATCTACGGCCGCTGGTTCACCGGCGGCGTCTGCAACACCTGCTACAACGCCCTGGACCGCCACGTGCTCTCCGAGCGCAACGACCAGCCGGCGCTGATCTACGACTCCCCCGTCACCAACACGGTGAAGACCTTCACCTATGGCCGCCTGCTCTCGGAGGTGCAGCTCCTCGGCGCCATGCTGCGCGACTTCGGCGTTGAAAAAGGCGACCGCGTCATCCTGTACATGCCGATGGTGCCCGAGGCGGTCTTCGCAATGCTCGCCTGCGCGCGTATCGGCGCGGTTCACTCGGTGGTGTTCGGCGGCTTTGCCGCGAAGGAGCTCGCGACCCGCATCGACGATTGCCAGCCGAAACTGATCCTCTCCGCGAGCTGCGGCATCGAAGGCACGCGCGTCATCCCCTACAAGCCGCTGCTCGATGAGGCGATCAACCTCGCCAAGCACAAGCCGAAGGCCTGCATGATCCTGCAACGCCCGCAATGCGAGGCGCAGCTCACAGCGGGGCGCGACTATGACTGGCGCAAGGTCTGGGAGCACGCGGTCGACTATGCCAAGACATCCGAATGCGTGCCCGTCGCCGCCACCGATCCGCTCTACATCCTCTACACGTCGGGCACGACGGGCATCCCCAAAGGCGTGGTGCGCGACAATGGCGGCCACATGGTCGCGCTGAAATGGTCGATGCACAATCTCTACGGCATCGATCCCGGCGCGATCTTCTGGTGCGCCTCCGACATCGGCTGGGTGGTCGGCCATTCCTACATCGTCTATGCGCCGCTGCTGCACGGCGCGACCTCGATCATGTACGAGGGCAAACCGGTCGGCACGCCCGACGCCGGCGCCTTCTGGCGCGTCATCGCGCAGCACAAGGCGGTCGCGCTGTTCACCGCGCCGACGGCCTTCCGCGCCATCCGCAAGGAGGACCCCGACGGCAAGCTGCTCAGCCAATACGACCTTCAGCGCTTCCGCACGCTGTTCCTTGCCGGCGAGCGCGCCGATCCGCCGACCATCCAATGGGCCGAGGACCTGTTGAAAGTGCCGGTGATCGATCACTGGTGGCAGACCGAGACTGGCTGGTGCATCGCCGGAAATCCGGTGGGCTTGGGCCAATTGCCGGTGCGCTACGGCTCGGCCACGGTGCCGATGCCGGGCTATACGATCGACGTCGTCGACGAGGCGAACCACGTGCAGCCGCCGAACAAGATTGGATCGATTGTCGTGAAGCTGCCGATGCCGCCTGGCGCGTTTCCGACGCTGTGGCAGCAGGACGAGCGCTTCAGAGAAGCCTACCTCGACGAATTCCCCGGCTACTACAAGACCGCCGACGCCGGCTTCAAGGACGAGGACGGCTATGTCTATGTGATGAGCCGCACCGACGACATCATCAACGTCGCCGGCCATAGGCTCTCCACCGGCGGCATGGAGGAGGTGCTCGCCGCGCATCCGGATGTCGCCGAATGCGCCGTGCTCGGCATCAAGGACGATCTCAAAGGCGAGGTGCCCTGCGGCTTCATCGTGCTCAAGGCGGGCGTCGCGCGCGCGCCCGACGTGATCGAGCAGGAGATCGTCGCGCTGGTGCGCGAACGCATCGGCCCCGTCGCCGCGTTCAAGCTTGCCATCACCGTGGCGCGCCTGCCGAAGACGCGCTCAGGCAAGATCCTGCGCGGCACCATTAAGAAGATCGCCGACGGCGAGCCCTGGACCATGCCGGCGACGATCGATGACCCGGCGGTGTTGGAGGAGATCGGCGAGGCGTTGCGGGGGAAGGGGGTGGGGGGTAATGACTGATCCAAAGCGCCACCATTGGTGGCCAATTCTTCAATCAAAGCATTGGACAGGTGCGGATGGTCTAATCTATGTGACCAAAGAAGACGGCTCGCTCTTCGCCCTCATCCTGAGGAAGGCGCGGAACGCGCCCGTCTCGAAGGATGGGGGCGGCCCCATGCTTCGAGACGGCTCCTTCGGCGCCTCCTCAGCATGAGGCCGGTCGCGCTTCGGTCTGCAACGTACCCTTCTCGACGGCAACGCATTCCCTCCAAAATCAAAAGCCCGGCGCGGGGGCCGGGCGCGGGCTTCTTGCCTCGCTTGGCGTCGCGCTTCTCGGCGCTCGGCCTTCCAGAAAAACCGTTTCCAGAAGCGCAAATGCTTTCGCCACTCTCCCGAAGCGGTCAGTTGCCCCTTTCTCACGTGCGCCATGGCGCATGTCTCCTACTATCATTCAGGGAGTCAAATTATCCCGGGTATCTGAAAGCAAGCGTAGCGAGTATGGACTTCGTAACCTCACGCATCAACCTTTCCTCTCCTGCCTTTCCGCGTAGGCATCGACCAGCGCGCGGATCATGCGCTGATAGGGGACGCGCCGCGACTTCGCCGCGCGCTTGAAATAATCGATGCTGCGGCGTGAGAGTGAGAGCGTCACCTTCACATTGTCCTCGCGCGCGACCAACGCGTCCGGCGGTGGCAAGAAGTCTTCCACCACACGCGCGCGACCGATCTCGCCGGCGGTATATTTAACGGCTCTGCTGCCCATAGATTGTCCTTCCTTTGCGCCAGTATCCCGCACCGATGATGCGGATGCGCCGCTCGCGCCATGTGAAGCGCACCGTCAGGATGCCATTGCCGACGCGACCGAAGCAGAATAGCGCGGCTCCGTTCCGCTGTGGCTCAAGTCCTCGGCGATCACGCGCCGCGGATCGAAAAAGGCGCCTTGGGCTGCCGCGAATGAGACGCCGTGCTTGATCCGGTTCAACCGGTCCTTGGCATCGTCCCATTCGAAACTCGGCTCGTCAGCCATGGATATGTAGTATATGCCATATGGTCATATGGCACAATGGCGGGAAGAGGGCGGGCAGCTCCGCCTACTTCCCCCTTCTCTGATACGAATTATACAAATCATCGTTGATCACATAGGCCGTCCCGTCCGCGACGAGCGCATAGTCCGCGTCCAGCGTCCGCGTGCGAAACGTCCATCCCTTCCGCAGCTTCAGGCGCCGCCCGAGACCGGGCAAGTCGTCGATCGACAGCTTCGGATCGACGATCTGGGCATAGCTTTGCATCATATAGACGTCGCCGGTGGGGGCGACGAGCTCATAGACCGGCGCACCGGCCTTGTAGTGAAACACGGTCGTGCGCCGGACCGTGTTCGGCTTGTAGAACTTGTCGCCGACGGTGCCTTGCCAGATCTTGGTCTGCAGCGTGGCGCGATGCACCATGCCCATGCCGCCGAAGTCGGCGGTCTTGCCGCTGGCCGAGGCGCCGTTCGCCTCGATCCTGTCGAGCGTCCAGTAGCGCGGGCCGTTGAGCTTGACGAAGCCGACCTTGAGCTGTTTGGCCAAAGCCTTGGCGTTGAGCGCCGACCATTGTTCGGCCGGGCAGAAATTGAGCCCGAGCGTATTGTAGACGTCGACATTGAAGGTCAGGCCCTGCCGCAGCACGGTGATCACCTCGCAGTAGCGGACGTTGCGCAGGTCCGCGGGGATCGTCAGCTTGCCGGGCGGCGCGGCCGCCGTGCCGGCATCGCCCGGCGCGGCGAAGGCTGCGCCACAGGCTCCGGCGAAGAGCGCCGCGGCGCAGGCGCCGCGCATGAGGCCGGTGATCAGGGTCTCCGTCATGGTCATGTCCCTCTGGGGCGCCACAGAATCCCATCGCGTGCTCGCGCCGCCGTCATGCGCTAATTGATCCATCGATCGTTGGCGCGCGGCAACTGTAGATTTTTGGCTGGAATTCGCGCCCATCCCCCGCAAGCGGGGGAGGGATAAGAAGCGCAAGAGCGAAGGAGGGAAGACGCTACCCCAACCGCGCGCGATCGTGCGGCGCGGAGAAATCCAATTGCGGACCCACTGGCACGATGCCGGTCGGGTTCACCTGCCGCTGGCTGTTGTAATAGTGCCGCTTGATCTGCTGCAGGCTCACCGTCTCGGCGACACCCGGCTGCTGGTAGAGATCGCGCACATAGCCGGACAAATTCGGATATTCGTAGATGTGCCGCCAGTTGCACTTGAAGTGCGAGTAATAAACCGCGTCGAAACGGATCAATGTCGGGAATAGCCGCCAGTCGGCTTCGGTGATCGTCTTGCCGGTGAGATAGCGCTGCCGCGAGAGGATGGTTTCGATCTCGTCGAGCGTATCGAACAGGTTGCGGAATGCCTCTTCATAGGCCGCCTGCGAGGTGGCGAAGCCGGCGCGATAGACGCCGTTATTGATGTTCGGATAGACGAGCTCGTTGAGCTTGTCGATCTGCGCGCGCAGGGCCTGCGGGTAGTAATCGGTGTGCACGTTGGTGAAGGCATCGAACGCCGCATTCAACATGCGGATGATCTCGGACGACTCGTTGTTGACGATCGTCTTCTTCTGCCTGTCCCACAGCACCGGCACGCTGACGCGCCCGGTATAGCGCTTGTCGGCCAGCACGTAGATCTCCGACAGCTTGCTCTTGCCGTTTACGGCGTCGCCGCTCGAGCCCTCATTTTTGTTGAAGGTCCAGCCGTCCTTGAGCATCTCGGGCGAGACGATGGAGAGCGAGATGACGTTCTCCAGCGCCTTGAGCTTGTGGTAGATGATGGTGCGGTGCGCCCAGGGGCAGGCGAGCGAGACGTAGAGGTGGTAGCGCCCCGGCTCGGCCGCGAAGCCGCCCTCGCCGGACGGGCCGGGACCGCCGTCAGGCGTCACCCAGTTGCGGAAGCGGGTAGGCGGCCGCACGAAGTGGCCGTCCTTGGTGCGCGCAACGTCATCCTGCCAAACGCCATCGACCAGCATTCCCATGGGATCGGTTCTCCAAAGTCCCGGAACGGCTCATTTAGGCCGTCGCGGCGCCCGGCGCCACGGGTGATGGACCGGAATCGGCCCAGATGCTATCGCCTGCCGGGTTGTTGGCGCCCCGACGAGGCAGGCGCCGCCTGCCGGGACGACTTCAAAACGATGAGCGAGCTTCAACTGACGATCCTGCCAGAGACCGCCGGCGACACGGTGGCGATCGACCGCCTGCACGAGCGCACCTTCGGGCCCGGCCGCTTCGCGCGCAGCGCCTACCGCATCCGCGAGGGCCGCGGGCATGTGCTGGATCTGTCCTTCACCGCGCGCATCGGCACTTTATTGGTCGGCTCGGTGCGGCTGACGCCGATCTGCATCGGCGATACGCCGGCGCTGCTACTGGGGCCGCTGACGGTGGAGCCGCCGTTCCGCTCGCACGGCATCGGCCGCGCCCTGATCGACCGCTCCCTCGCCAACGCCAAGGCCAAGGGCCACACGCTGGTGGTGCTGGTTGGCGACGAGCCGTTCTACGGCAAGGCCGGCTTCAAGTGCATCCCCAAGGGCCAGGTGAAGATGCCGGGCCCGGTGGACCCGGCCCGGCTCTTGATTGCTGAGCTTGTGCCCGGCGCCTTCGACGGCATCTCCGGCCTCATCCGCCCGGATTGGGCGGGGGTTTAACTCACACGCAGAGGATGTTCTCCTCGAACCCGAGCGCGGTGGGGTCGATCGGCTTGAGGTCGGTGGCGTTGAGGCAGCGATAGCCGGCGCCTTCGAGTCGCGAGATGATCGCCGCGCCGTCGAGCGGCTCGGACCGCGCGCGGTCGGTGAGGATCTCGCAGAGGATCGGCACCTTGCTGCCCTTCTTCTCCAGCACGCGGCTCATGCCGTCGAACACGGCGGCCTCGAAACCTTCCACGTCGATCTTGATCAGCCCCACGCGATCGAGATCGATCGGATGGCGATCGAGATAGTCGTCGAAGCGGATCACCTCGACCGAGATGGTCTCGGTCAGCGCCTTCGCATGATCGAGGAAGCCGGGCGCGAGCGAGCTCGAGCCGATGTTGGTATCGTAATTGTCGAAGTTCTCCGGCCGCGGCGGCACGGTGGCCATCGGCAAGCGATCGGGCTGCGCGCCGCAGGCGACGTTGTTGGCGTTCATCTTGAAGGCGGGATTGAGCTGGGCGAGCCGCTTCACGAAGGCGAAGTAATGCGGCACCGGTTCGAAGGCGTGCACCTCGCCGGTCGGCCCCACGCGCGAGAGCGCATAGGCCGACCAGTAACCGCAGTTGGCGCCGATATCGATGAAGATGTCGCCCGGCGAGAGATACTGGTCGAAGATGCGCTCGAGAAACATCTCGTGCGTGTGAAAGTAATATTTCCGCATCAGGCGATGCGTGCGCAGATCGATCTCATAGTTCACTTTGTTGCGGAAGCGTGTCGCGGCGATTCCGGCCGGCGCCGTGGAGAACCGCTCGATCATGCGGCGCCGGACCATGTCGGAGAACTTCACCGGATCGCTCGCCGCATATTTTGCGAAAAAGCGAACCGACTTTGAGGCGATCATCGTGAACCTCGTTCCTCGTGCTGTGCGGGCTGATGGCGCACGCTGTGCGCCAGTGTGTACGGCGCATCGTGCATCCGAAAAGCGTCAAAATTGACGGCAATGACGGAAGGCGCAGGCGGCATTGATGGGGGTCCCATGGGAAGCGCGCGCCGATAACGCGCAACCCCTCATCCGGGTCCACACATTGGATTGGCAATTAGTAGGATGGCTTCGCCATCGAAGGCCGAGTCAGCGGCCTTCGCACGCCATCGAAGGCCGCTTTAGCGGCCTTCGCGCGCCCATGTCGCCGCGAGCGATCCGATGAGCAGCAACAGCCCGAGCAGGCCGGAGAAGATTGGCAGCACGCCGATGCCGCGCACGACGCTGACGTCGCGCATCTTCAGGCCGATCCAGTCGTCGCCCTGGAACGTCGTGCTCGAGCGCACCGGAACCACGCGTGGCACGTCGAGGCTGCTGCCGGATTGCAGACGCCGCGCATCGCCGCCGGTGGCGTTGGCGAGCTTCTGGAGCACGTTCGTGGTCGAAGTGACCTCCTGGAACTCGCGCGGATTGGCGGGGCCGACATTGGCCAGCGCGTTGAGCTTGCCGTCGGTCGCGCGCCAGAGGCCGAGCTCGTTGGCGCTCACCGAGGCGCGCCACAGGCCGGGCGTATCCGCCTGAAGGTCGAGCGTGCGCGTCGCGCCGGTCGGCGACGTGAGCGTCACCTGATTGACGCTGTCGGCCATGGTCTGCCGCTCGATGGTGATGTCGTGGCCGCGCACGATCATGCGCAGCGCCTCTTCCTCGAGGTCCGGCTGCTTCATCAGCCAGTGCGATAGCCGCCGCAGCAGATCGAGATGCGGGCCGCCGCCTTCATAGCCGCGCGCCCAGAGCCATATCTGGTCGGACAGCAAGAGCGCGACGCGCCCCTTGCCTTCGCGGCCCAGGACGAGAAGCGGCTTGCCGTCGGGGCCCTGCATCACGGTGGTGCCGTTGGTGCGCTTGGTGTTGACCAGCCGGAACCACTGGCTCCAATGCGGCGGATTGCTGTCGGAGCCTTCCAGGCCGCGCGTCACCGGATGGCGCTGGCCGGCCTCGGTCAACTGCGCGCGGTAGGGCTGCTCGGTGACGTCGCCGCTCGGCTCCGCCGGCAGGATCTGGTCGAGCGGCGTGCGCCAGATGCTGGTCGGGCTCGCGTAGTCGGGACCGGCCGCGATCAGCACCGCGCCGCCATCTTCCACGTACTTGGCGATGTTCTCGAAATAGATCATCGGCAGCACGCCCTGGCGGGCGTAGCGGTCGAAGATGATGAGCTGGAATTCCGAGATCTTCTGCTGGAACAGCTCGCGCGTCGGGAAGGCGATCAGCGACAGCTCGTTGATCGGCGTGCCGTCCTGCTTCTCCGGCGGGCGCAGAATGGTGAAGTGCACCAGATCGACCGAGGCATCGGACTTGAGCAGATTGCGCCAGGTGCGCTCGCCGGCATGCGGCTCGCCGGAGACGAGCAGCACGCGCAGCTTGTCACGCACGCCGTCGATGGAGACGACAGCGCGATTGTTCACCTGGGTGAGTTCGCCCGGCACCGGCGCAGCCTCGACCTCGACGATGTTCTGGCCCGCGTGCGGGATCGGCACGTTGACTTTCACGTCGGTGCCGACGGCAACCGTGCGCTGCTCCAGCACGTCGCCGTCGCGGCGCACAGTGATCTGCGCGGTGTTGGATTTGGTGTTGTGGTCCTCGACGTGAAAGCCGATCGTTTGCGACTGGCCGACGATGCCGAAGCGCGGGGTTTGCGTCAAGACGACGCGGCGGTCGATCTCGTCCGGATGGCCGGTGATCAGCCCATGCAGCGGCGCATTGAAGCCCAGCGCGGAGGCGTCCGCCGGCACGTCGTGCACGCGTCCGTCGGTGATCATGATGGCGCCGGCGACACGATCGGGCGGCACGTCGGCGAGCGTCGAGGACAGCGCCGAAAACAGCCGCGTGCCGTCGTTCTCGCCATCGGATTGCGCAGCATCGGCGACGCGCACCTCAAGCCCGGGAATGCGATGCAGCCGGTCGAGCAGCGCCTTCTGCGCGGCTTCCGTCTGCCCCTTGCGGTCGCCGAAGTCCTGGCTCGGGCTCTTATCGACGATGACGGCAGCGACCGACGGGATCGGATCGCGGTCCTCGCGCGTGAACGAGGGATTGGCGAGCGCCAGCACCAGGAGGCCAAGCGCGACTGCGCGCACGGCGGCGCCGCGGCTGCGCGCGACCAGCAGCATGATCGACATCAGCACGGCTACGCCGAAAGCCGCCCATACGACGTATTGGGTCACCAACGGAGCGAATGAGACGCCGAGATTCAAATCATTCTCCTACATCCGTCCTCATGGTTCAAGACGCGCGGCTGCGCCG
Source organism: Pseudolabrys sp. (assembly GCA_036494425.1). GTDB lineage: Bacteria > Pseudomonadota > Alphaproteobacteria > Rhizobiales > Xanthobacteraceae > Pseudolabrys. The sequence continues at coordinate 6,411 of DASXOK010000289.1, read as the reverse complement.
CACTCCTCACCATGAGGACTAACCTCTCCCCTCATCCTGAGGAGCCGCCGAAGGCGGCGTCTCGAAGGATGAGGCCACGTCACTGCCCCAGCCGTTCGAGCAGCGCCGGGATATGCACCTGGTCGGCCTTGTAGTTGCCGGTCAGCGCGTACATCACGATGTTGACGCCGGCGCGGAAGGCCATCTCGCGCTGGCGTGGTTCGCCCGGCACCAGCGGCAGCATCGGTTGACCGTCCTGACGCATGGCCCAGGCGCCGGCCAAGTCGTTCGAGGTGATCAGGATCGAGGAGACGCCATCGCCCGCGCGCGCAGGGCGGTTGTTGTCGTCTTCATCCGGCTCCGCCGGCAGCGCTTCGACCCAGAGCTGGCCGTCGGTGAAGCGGCCGGGGAAGTCGTGCAGCAGGAAGAACGTCTTCGTCAGCACGTGGTCGCGCGGCACCGGCTCGAGCTCGGGAACGTCGAGCGAGGACAGGATCGAGCGCAGCGCCACCATGCCGGGGCCTTGCATCGCGCCGCCGGGGCCGGGCGGTGCGTCGATCGCGTCGCGCGTATCGAACAGCACCGTGCCGCCGCGCTTCATGTAGGTGTCGATCTTGTCGAGCGCGGCCTGCGACGGTTTCGCCGCGTTCGGCGAGACCGGCCAATAGATCAGCGGGAAGAAGGCGAGTTCGTCTTTCGCCGGATCGAGCCCGATCGGATCGCCGGCTTCGAGCGCGGTGCGCTGCGCCAGGAACAGCGTGAGGCCTTGCAGGCCCGCCTTGCTCACGTCGTCGACGGCGGGATCGCCGGTGACGATGTAGGCGAGATGCGTCTGCTGCGTCGCCTTCATGGCGAAGTCCTGCTGCGCCTGCGTCAGCGGTGGCGGCTGCTGCGGCGGCGCCGGCTGCGCTTGCGCGGTGCCATGCCAGGCGAACGCGCCGATGAGCCCTGCGATCAGTAGCGACGCAGCGGCGCGCCTTCGCTGGCGCAATCCGAGGATGCCGCCCGAGAGCATGATCACCACAGCCGCGTCGATGACCAGCAGCGCCAGCGCGGCGAGGAAGATCGGACCGCGCAGATCGAGCGGCTCGCCATGGCGATAGGCATCGATACGCGCGTTGAGCGATGACACGTCGAGCGGTTGCGGCCGGTCTGCTGGCGCGAGCGTGTTCACCGCGACGAGTCCTTCCGGCGGACCGTAGAAGCCGGGCGGATGATCGGCGGTGGCGCGCGCGTTGTAATTTGTCGGGATCGGCCGCGCGGTCGGCGGCGGCGACGAGAAGGCGCCGAACCCGTCGAGGATGCGCGTCGGCGGCACCACCGGCACCGTGCGGCTGTTGGCGGCGGTGTTCGCGACCGTGGCTTCGGCGCTCTCTCCGGCGTCGCTGCTTGCGCCGGCACCGGCAACATTGACGATCCGGCGCAGCATGTCGACGAAGGCGCCCGAGATCGGCAGGTTCGACCAGCGCGGATCGGCGGTGACATGGAACAGCACGATCAACCCTTTCCCGCGCCGTTGCGCGGTGACCAGCGGCGTGCCGTCGGCGAGCGTCGCCCAGGTGCGCTCCGACAATTGCGCGTCCGGCTCCGCCAGCACCTGACGATTGACGGTGACATCATCGGGCACCGGCATGCCGTTGAATGGGCTCTCGCGCGAAAAGCCCGAGAGCGGCTGCGGCTTGTCCCAGCTCAGGCTGCCGCCGAGGATGCGGCCGCCGCGGCGCAAGCGCACGGGCACCAGATTGTCGTCGCTCGCCGCAAGACGTGGACCGGCGAAACGCACCAGCACGCCGCCATCGTCGACCCACTTGGTCAGCGGATCGAGCGCCTCGGCGACGTTGCCGACATCGGCGAGGATGATCATCGGCAGATGCTGGTTGAGGAAGCGGTTCACCGCTTGCGCCGGCGCGACGCCTTCAGCGACCCGCACATCGGCGAACGGATTGAGCGCGCGCGAGAGATAATAATTCGGTCCGAGCAGCGGCTGCGAGCGGTCCTCCGACGAGCCGGAGATGATGCCGACAGTGCGGCGGCGCCAGCGCTTGTCGAGCAGTTGCACGGCGCCAGCCGAGCGTTCGCCGACGATCTCCAGCCGGGCCACGTCGTTGCGGATCTCGACCGGAAGGTTGATCGAGGCCTCGGTCTCGCGGTCGCCCGACTTGAACGCGAACGGCGCCTGGCCGAGCGGCAGGCCTTTGAGATCGACGGCGTTTACGATGCCGTTCTCGGCGATGCCGGTCTGCGCGCGCAGCACCTTCACCGTCAGCGAACCGGCGGCATTGTCGGCGCCGGCCAAAGCATGCGCGACCGGCACGCCGCCTTCGACGATCGTGAGCGGATGATTGCCGATGATGTTCTTCAGGCCGGCAACGAAATCGGAGCCCTTGCCGGCATCGACGCCGTCCGAGAGCCACACCACTTCGACATTGGGCGTCGCCTTGAGGAAGCGCTCGATCACCGACAGCGCGTCGGCGCGATCGACCGTCTGCGGCTTTGGCTTGAGCTGCCTGATCTGCACGCGCGCGGCGCCCGCCAATTGCAGCGACACATCGCGTGAGGTTTCCGAGAGCGGCAGCACCGCCACGCCACGGCTGTCGGCTTCCGCACGCGCGGCCATCTCGTCGGCGGTGCGCAGGCGCGCATCCCATGTCGACGCCGCTGCCCAGCCGTCATCGAGCATGATCAGCAGCGGCGCGGCGCGGTCATTGGCCGCAAGCGGCGGATTCCACAAAGGACCGGCCGCGGCGAGGATGATCAGCGCGGCGAGCAATAGCCGCAGCAGTGTGAGCCACCACGGCGTGCGCGATGGCGTCTCTTCCTTCGGCGCGATCTCGAACAAAAGTCGAGTCGGCGGGAAGTTGATCTGGCGCGGGCGCGGCGGCACCAGCCGCAACAGCCACCACAGCACCGGCAGCGTGAGCAACCCGAGCAGGACGAGCGGCTGGGCGAATGCGAGCGGCAGGGCGCCCATCACGCGCTCCTTCCGGCTTGCGCCGGCGTGCGGCGGCTGCCGATCGCGACGGGCTGGCTGTTCGCGCCCATGCGCGAATGCAGCACGAGCAAGAGTTCGCTCGCAGGGCGATCGGTGCGGTGGATGGCGAAGCTCCAGGCGCGCAGATCGGTTTCCGCACGCACGGCAGCGCGATGATTGGCGATCAGCGATTGATAATCGTTGCGCCAGGTTTCGGCGCGGCCCGCGGTCACCGCGCCGGCGCCTTCCGGCTCGATGAACTCGACGCGGCCCGAATAGGGGAAGCTCTCTTCCGCCGGATCGACGATCTGCACGACGTGGCCATGCGCGCCGGTGGCGGACAACTGCGAAATCGTCGTGCGCACCTCGCCGATTGGGCTCCACAAGTCGGACAGCACCACGATCTCGGCGAGCGGCGACGGCGCAAACGACGGCGGCAGGCTCGCACGCTCGTGCGTGTCGTGCAGGATCGCTTCCGCCATCTTCTCGATCACGTTGCGGCTCGCGGTCGGGCGCAACAGCCCCGGCACGCCGACGCGTTCGCCGCCCTGCACCAGGATCTCCGCCAGCGCGAAGGCGATCACCAGCGCACGGTCGAGCTTGCTCTCGGCGCCGAGGCCCGAGGCAAAGGCCATCGACGGCGAGCGGTCAGGCCAGATCCAGATCGTGTGCGAGGCTTCCCATTCGCGCTCGCGCACGTAGAGATGATCGTCACGCGCCGAGCGGCGCCAGTCGACGTTCTGCGCCGGCTCGCCCGACATAAAGCGGCGATACTGCCAGAAGTTCTCGCCCGGTCCCGCGCGGCGGCGGCCGTGCACGCCGTGGATGACGGATGCGGCAACGCGACGCGCCTCGAGCACAAGCCGTGGCATCGACTCGGCGAGCGTGCGGGCGCCCGCCGTTGCCTGCCTGACTGCACCTGTCTCGATGTCGGCCGCTTTCGGCTCCGCCATATGTCTATCCGATGCGCGCTTTGAGGCGCCGGATCACGTCGGGGATGGTCTCGCCTTCCGCCCGCGCCGCGAACGTCAGCGCCATACGGTGCTTGAGGACCGGCTCGGCGAGCTCCAGCACGTCGTCGACCGATGGCGCGAAGCGGCCATCGAGCAGCGCGCGAGCGCGCACGGCGAGCATCAAGGCCTGGCTGGCGCGCGGGCCGGGGCCCCAGGCGATCAGCTTGCCGAGGTCGCCGGCTTCAGGGCCGGGGCGCGCCGAGCGCACCATTTGCAGGATCGCCTCGACGACAGACTCCCCAACAGGAATGCGGCGCACCAGGCGCTGCGCGGCAACGAGGTCGTCGGATGTCATCGCCGCCTTGGCGCGCGTCTCTTCGGCGCCGGTGGTGTCGAACAGGATTTTGCGCTCGGCTTCAATGCCGGGATAATCGACGTCGATTTCCATGAGGAAGCGGTCGAGCTGCGCTTCGGGAAGCGGATACGTGCCTTCCTGCTCGAGCGGGTTCTGCGTCGCGAGAACATGGAAGGGCTTCGGCAGATCGTGCCGCGCGCCGGCGACTGTCACATGCTGCTCCTGCATCGCCTGCAAGAGCGCGGACTGCGTGCGCGGCGAGGCGCGGTTGATCTCGTCCGCCATGAGCAGCTGGGCGAAGACCGGGCCCTGGATGAAACGGAAGCTGCGCTTGCCGCCGGCACTCTCCTCCAGCACCTCGGTGCCGAGAATGTCCGAGGGCATCAGGTCGGGCGTGAACTGCACGCGGCGGGCGTCGAGCCCGAGCGCGGTGCCCATGGTCTCGACCAGCTTGGTCTTGGCGAGGCCGGGAACACCGACCAGCAATGCATGGCCGCCGGACAAGACGGTAACCAGTGCCCGCTCGACCACGATATCCTGGCCGAAAATGACGGAGCCGATGGTCTCCTTGGCAGCGCGCACATGGGCGGCGGTCGATTCCGCCGCACGCACGATCATGTCTTCCAGCTTTTCCAGGCTTTCGCCACTTGCCACAGCCATGATTTCAGGTCCTTTCGTCGGGCGTTGCCGTTCCGCCCGGGAGCGCGAGGGTTCATATGTTGCTCGTGTGACGCGGACGCCATACGAGTCTATGCAACAAACACACCACGCGCCAATTAGATGCGTTCCGAGGAGGCCGAATCTCCGAGCCCCCTTCTCCGGCCAAGCTTACGCTATCCTGCGTCGCCCGGCCGGCTCATCACGAAGATGCGAACAGGCGCGAAACACCTGAACCAAAAGGACAACGATGGCGAAGACAGGGCAGGGCGGATTGGACCGGCTGGCGGCATCGCTGCCCCGCGAAAAAGGCAGTCTGCCTCCCGTGGACCAGTGGAATCCACCATTTTGTGGCGATATCGACATGCGGATCGCCGCCGATGGCACCTGGTTCTATCAAAAAAGCCCGATTGGGCGCGCGGCGCTGGTCCGGCTCTTCGCATCCATCCTCAAACGCGAGGATGACAAGTATTTCTTAGTCACGCCGGTGGAAAAGGTCGGCATCGACATCGAAGACGCTCCGTTCCTCGCCGTCGAGCTCGCGGTCGAGCAGGGGGCTGGGGGGCAGATCCTCGGCTTCCGCACCAATGTCGACGATCTCGTTCGGGCCGGGGCCGGCCATGCGCTGCGCTTCGAGCCGGAGGCCGGCACCGGTGGGCTCAAGCCCTACCTGCACGTGCGGCGCGACTTGTGGGCCAAGGTGACACGTGCGCTATTCTATGACTTGGTCGCGCTGGGCGAGGAGCGCGATATGGACGGAAGGGCGATGTTCGGTGTCGCCTCGAACGGCGAATTCTTCCCGATGGCGGAAGCAAGCGCCTTGCGGGAGTTCGCTTGATGCAAGAATCCTTGAAGAGAGAACCATTGAAAGAAGCGTCCCTGACGGACACGCTGACGGCGGCGCAATTCTTCGCGCGCGCCAAGGAACGGCTGACCCTCGATGTGCCGGCCGGCCTCGCCGATCCGGATGTGATACCGAAGCGCGGCGATCACGACGCCGATCCGGTGATGCAAAGAATCGCCCAGGTGCGGCCGATCCGTCCGGCCGCGGTGCTGGTGCCGGTCGTCGATCATCCGGAGCCGACCGTTTTGCTGACGCAACGCGCGCAGCATCTGCCAAATCACCCCGGGCAGGTTTCCTTTCCCGGCGGTAAGATCGAAAGCAGCGACGCCGATCCGCTTGCCGCGGCGCTGCGCGAGACGGAGGAGGAGATCGGCCTCGACAGAGGCCACGTCGAGCCGCTCGGCTATCTCGACCTCTACATGACGACGCTCGGCTATCGCATCGTGCCGACGATTGCGCGCGTGAAGCCGGGTTTCGCGCTCATGCTGAATACCGCCGAAGTCGACAACGTGTTCGAGGTGCCGCTCGCTTTCGTCATGGATCGCGCCAACGTCCAGCGCCATTCGCGCGACTGGCAGGGCATGACGCGGCACTACTATGCGATCACCTTCGGCGAGCGCTACATCTGGGGCGTGACGGCTGGTATCCTGTG
>DASXOK010000288.1:0-5138 GCA_036494425.1 Pseudolabrys sp. | reverse complement strand
GCTCATCACCCGGAGCTTGCCGAGGGCGATATGGCGCGGCAGATGATTGAGGCCGCACGAGCTCGTGATGATTGTCTGCTCCGGCGCCAGCCAACAGTGCTGCAGGATGCGCTCGACGATCTGCTCCGCAGTTTCGACGTTGGGGAACTGCACGTCGACAGCGCCGACGCCGAGCTGCTTGTCGCCCAGCACGCCCTCGTAATGGGGCGCCATGTCATGCTCGATCATGTAGCCGTCGCATTCGATTCGGCACACCAGGTCGGCCTTGTAGCGACCGACGTCGAAATAGCGGTGACCGATCTGACCGTCGTAGTCCGCGCCGACGGCGTAGTTACCTTGGCAATAGTGCAACATGACGTGCACATGATCGGGCACGTCCTCTATCGCGAGGTTGATGGCTTCCACGGCCGCTTCGACCTCTTTGTCGTCGGCGACGGTGAAGTAGGGTTCGTCGATCTGCAAGTGCCGACAGCCGGCGTCGACCAGTTTGTTGAGGTTCCACCGCAGCAGCTTGCCCAAGTCGGCCATCATACGCGGAAGGTCGTTGTAGTATTCGTCGTAGGCGACTGCTGCCAGCAGATGGGGTCCGGTCATGGTAATTTTGACCGGCTTGCGGGCGTAACTCGACACTGTCCGGAACTCCTCGACCAAACCTAAGTCGAGTGCGTCCGGTACCGGGCCGCGGCAGGTCGCGGCCGGATGAAACACGTTGGGATCGTGGGGCGTGATCGGCTTGGCGCGCGTCGGGCCAGCGAAGGACGGGATCTTCTGCCAAAAGTGGTTGAGCATGGCGTTGGGCGGCGAGTGTCGATTGTGGGTCCGCCGGTGCATCTCTCCGCCGGTAATGATGTCGATGCCGGCCATCTCCTGATCGACCACCGCAGCTTGGCTAGCGCGAAGCTGCGCATCGGCAAAATCCTGCGGCGACAACTGGCCTAGCGCTACCAGCCGGTCAAACGACTCGTACCAACGCGGCACGCTGTAAGCGCCAACCACGGTGGTCGTGTATTTAGGATATCGCGCCATCGCTCGGAACGCCCAATCCGCCAGCACGCGCTTTCATGGCAGATTGAATCTGAAGTCCGCATACGGAAGACTGGCTGGCGTGCTCCGGCAACATACAGGGCGTGCTGCAACCTCCCTGACTTTTAAGTCTCCGATGGCTTGTGAAACTTTCAGTTGGCCCCATACCGGGGTAATAATTACCGCGCGGCCCAAAGGTTGCGTACTGATTGGGGGTTTTTTCAGATGAGCTCCTCGACCTTAGTTACTTAAAACGAAGTCAGTCTCTTCTGCTACTGCGGCACGGTCCTCGAGCTCTTCGGCGTACGCGAGAAGGCGCCGAGTGTCCTCTTCCTGAAGACAGGCCTGGAACGCCAGACGCCGTGCGCGTCGCGCCCGGTCCCTTAGGTTTTTGCGCGCGTCTGAACTGTCAGTTTTCAACGGAACACCCTAGGGGGGACAAGCACTTCGTTTCAAATATATTTTGCGCTGGCATCGCAGATTCCCTTCGGCGTCATCATCAACGCGGCTGCTTTGCGTTGGTTCCCCAACGTTCCGCGCTGGCCCGAAGGTACGCGTCCGGCGAAGGCCGCGAAGATTGTCGTTGATGCGTGAGCCGGTGACTGAACGAAGATCTACGCCGCAGCCCTTTGCGGCGGCCGGCTCTTCCAGTTCCAGGGCAGCAGCTCGGCGATGCGCCTGGCCGGATGATCCTGCAGACGAGCAAGGACGTCGGCGAGCCAAGCTTGCGGATCGACGTCATTGAGCTTGGCGGTCTCGATCAAGGTGTAGATCGCCGCGGCGCGGCGGCCGCCGGCATCGGAGCCGGCGAAGGTCCAGTTGTGACGGCCGACGGCGATGCCGCGCAGCGCCCGCTCGGCGGCGTTGTTGGTCATGCACAGGCGGCCATCGTCGAGGAAGCGGGCCAGGCCCTCCCAGCGGTTGAGGCTGTAGGCGATCGCCTTGGCGACCTGGCTGTTGGGCGAGAGCCTGTCGTATTGCGCGCGCAGCCAAGCCTCCAGCGCCTCGACCCGCGGCCGGCTGCGTTCCTGCCGCACGCGCCGGCGCTCCGAGGGTGGCTTGCCGTTGATCTCGCGCTCGATGGCGAACAGGGCATCGGTGCGGGCCACCGCCTCCAGCGCGATCGGCGCCTTGGTGAGGCGCGCAAGATCGAAGAACTTGCGCCGCGCATGGGCCCAGCACACTGCCTCGACGATCGGCCCCGGCTTGCGGGCGGCCTCGTACAGCCGGTTGAAGCCGGCATAGGCGTCGGCCTGCATCAGCCCGGCGTAGGAGGCGAGGTGCGCCTCGGGATGCACGCCGCCCCGATCGGGCGAGTAGAAGTAGGCGGCCGCCGGCGGATCGGCGCCGGCGAACGGCCGGTCGTCGCGCGCATAGGTCCACAGCCGTCCGATGCGGGTTTTGCCGGTGTCGAGCACCGGCACCGTGGTCTCGTCGGCGTGGATGCGCTCGGCCGTGAACACGTGGGCGCGGATCGCCTCGACCAGCGGCATCAGGGTCGCCGCCGATGCGCCCACCCAGTCGGCCAGGGTCGAGACGTCGAGCGGCACGCCCTCGCGGGCATAGGTCGCGCTCTGGCGGGTCAGCGGCAGATGCAGGCCGTACTTGCCGAACAGCACATGCGCCAGCAGTCCGGGCCCGGCGCGGCCGCGCGCGATCGGATGCGACGGCGCCGGCGGCTGGGTGATCTTCTCGCAGCTCCGGCACGAGTACTTCTCGCGCACATGCTGGATCACCTTCCACTGGCGCGGCACCAGCTCCAGCATCTCGGTCACGTCCTCGCCCAGCTTGTGCAGCGTCCCGCCGCAGCACGGGCAGGCCGATGGAATCGGGCAGACCATCCGCTCGCGCGGCAGGTGCTCCGGCAGCGGCCGACGGGCCGGTTTGCGCCGCTCGAACGTTTCCACCGTCACCCGGTGCGGCCCAGCAATCTCTTCCGCTGTCTCGGCCTGGGTCTGATCCTCCTCGAGCGCGAACAGTTGCAGCTCGAGCTGATCCAACAGTGCCCGCCGCTCCGACGATTGCCCGAACCGATCATGCTGCAGCTTGGCGATCCGGTGTCTCAGCTTCTCGATCAGCAGTGCCTGGTCGCGAAGCTCGACGCGATAGGCCTGCCGCTCGGCCATCAGCATCGCCTTCAGCGTCTCAATGTCGTCGGGGAGCGGCTCAGCGGCTGGCGAGGTCACCGCGCCATTGTGGGAATCGCGCGCTGTCCTGCAACGACTACCGTTCGGCCGAGTCGCCTTGTCGCATCACCCCGCCACCTGCGGCCGCCAGCTTCGCTGCGGCAGGCGCCAGTCGATGCCCTCCAGCAGGTAGCCGAGCTGCGCTGCACTGATCGTCACCGCTTCGCCTTCCGTGCGCGGCCACACGAAGCGCCCGCGCTCCAGCCGCTTGGCCAACAGGCACATCCCCTGGCCGTCGTGCCACAGCACCTTGATCAGCCCGCCGCGCTTGCCGCGGAACACGAACAGGTGCCCACAGTGCGGATCGCGCTTCAGCGTCTCCTGCACCAACAGCGCCAGACCGTCGAAGCCGCGACGCATGTCCGTCGCACCGCTCGCCAGCCACACCCGAGTCTCCGATGGCAGTCCGATCATCGGCGCAGTGCCCGCAGCACGCGGCCCAGTGCCGCCTCGTCGACCGCCGAATCGACCCGAACCCGCACCGCCCCACCAAGCTCGATCTCGATCAAGCCCACCACCTGAGACCCAGATCGCAGTGGCGGCGTCACGACAACCGGCAGCAGCTTCAATCCCCGACTGCCCTCCAGGACTCGCTTCGCTTGGCGGCGCCAATGATGAAGCAGGTTCGGATGCACATCGTGACGCCGAGCAACCGTCGTCACCGTTGCCCCCGGCCTCTGGCTCTCCTCGACGATTGCCGCCTTCTCCGACGACGCCCAACGCCGCCGTCGTTCGGGGCCTGAAAGAACCGTGACTGTCGCCATGTGCGCCCGCTAAATCGCCAATTAACGGGCGCACATCTCTCACGCGCGACGATCACCGCCAAGGCGGCCCTCACCGGACGCGTACGATCTTGCCGAGATGCGCGCGGCGCTCAAGCTGCGGCCGATGGCCGAATTCGACCCCGGCGAGCCGGCGCGGATCTACGATAGCTTGAAGAATACTGTCGACTGAAACGAAGAAAGCCGAGGCTCTCGCACCAGCTTTCTTCTCGGCGTGAACAGGCTTCGCTACTTCGTGTGGCTCTGCTTGTGCGCCTCTTCGGAGTGCTCTCTAGCCGCCTTCGAATGGGTTTGAGCCTGCGTGGCGTACTCTTTCGCTTTGGCGTGATCGTTCTTGGAGTGAGCGTCGGCAGCGGAGCGATGCGCCTTCGCTGCGTTGTCGTGGTGCTCAGCGGCCTTAGTGTGCGCTTCCTTCGACATCGTTTCACCTAGAGTTGTCGGCTGGCAAATCTCAGCAAGACACCAACGCCCCAGGTGGCAGAGTGCGTTGCTCGAGCCGCCCGAGGGAGCGATGTCGCACCCTCGCGTGATGCGACATCGCTCGGTCTTCCACCTTGGGCAAAGCCCCAAGACTATTGCAGTGGCGCGCGGGGTAATGGCTGCCAAGCTCGACCTCGACCGGCGGCCGGCTAGCCGCAAGCGAGTTCGGCTAGGCACGGTCGCCGCGGTCACCTTGGCCTGACGGCACTTTGCGCTTCGCCTTTCGGCGCTTGTCGGCGGTAATCGACTTGCCAGCGTCGACCACTTTCTTTGAACGACGAAATGGCGACCCACCTCGAATCGCGATCTATGGCGTGAGTAGCGACGACTTGCGGCTGGCCGACATTCAGCAGTTTCACGTTTCTGCTCTTGGTCGAAATGTGGGATGGTTCCTGGCATCCAACGAAGATGGGGCTGCGTCGACTGGCAATCGTCCAAAGGGAAACCACCCTCTTAAGGCCCTAATACTGCCTCGCAACGGCGGTTGCGCTAGCGCTTCAGCACACCGGTCTTCGCGTCGGCGGCCTGCTTTTCCAGCCGATCGGCTTCTTCGTCCAGTTCCTTCGCGGCGGCAAGCAAGGTCGCCTGATCTGCTCCCACAGTAAGCGTTTGGGCCAGCCTCCGCGCGCGCCGCGCCTGGCCGTGCAGATCTTCCACCTTTCGCAAC
>DASXOK010000287.1:0-12219 GCA_036494425.1 Pseudolabrys sp. | reverse complement strand
GACAATCGTTGCACGAGCAAAACGCCGTTGATCGGAGATGACTAGGCTTGGATTGCCGCGATTGGCTCGCTCTTGCCTTGGCCGGTTTGTCACGAGTGCATTTGCATGTAATTTTGCAAAACTCTGGCGCCTTGTTTTTTTTGCACGAGCGAAGACCTCCCGACATTGTTTTGGACTCCCCAATGGACAACCCCGATTACCTGATCGTCGGCGGCGGCAGCGCCGGAGCGACATTGGCCTCGCGTCTGTCGGAGAATCCCGCGACGCGCGTGTTGTTGATCGAAGCCGGCCCCGACACGCCACCCGATGCCACGCCCACCGACATTGCCGATACCTTTCCAAGCTCGACTCTCAATACGCGCTACTTCTGGCCGGGACTCACCGCGACGCGCCGGGCGGATGGCGTCGCCTATCCGTTTCCGCAGGCGCGGATCATGGGCGGCGGCTCCAGCATCATGGGCATGTGGGCGCTGCGCGGCGTGCCCTCGGACTTCGATGCCTGGGTTGCGGCGGGCGCCGACGGCTGGGCCTGGTGCGATGTGCTCAAAGTCTATCGGCGTATCGAGAACGATCTCGATCGCGACCGCAGCCAGACGAAGCAGCAAGCGCATTACACCATTCGCCGCACGCCGCATGAGGAGTGGCCCGCCTTCGCCGTCGCCATGGAGCGCGCCGCAAATGCGCGCGGCCTGCCGAACATCGCCGATATCAACGAAAACCCCAGCGAAGGCTTCTTCCCAGTGCCCGTCAGCCAAAGCGCGACCGAACGCTCGTCGAGCGCCAGCGCCTATCTCACGCGCGCGGTGCGCCGAAGGCCCAATCTCGCGATCATGGCGGAGACGCGCGTGACGCGCCTGCGCTTCGATGGTCTGAGCGCCTGCGGTGTCGTCGCCGAGCGGGGAGGGGAGATCACGCATATCGATGCGCGTGAGGTCATCGTGTCGGCGGGTGCGATCCATTCACCGGCGCTGTTGCTGCGCTCGGGGCTCGGCCCCGCGGAGGAGCTCAACGCGCTCGGCATCGCGCCGGTGATGGATCGCCCCGGCGTCGGCCGCAATCTGCAGAACCATCCCTATCTGCATTTCGCGCTGACGCTGCCGCCGCGCTCGCGGCTGAAGGCGCAACTGCGCCATTTCGCGGTGGCGGGCTTGCGCCTCTCGTCGGGCATCGAAGGCTGCCCCCCTGCCGATCTCATCGTCTATGCCATCGGCCGCGTCAGCGCGCGCTCTTTCGGTCCCGATCTCACGATGATCGGCGCGGCGGTCTACGCGCCGTTCTCGCGCGGACGCGTCACGCTCACGAGCGCGGATGCGAGCGTGGCCCCGCACATCGCATTCTCGTTGCTCCAGGATCCGCGCGATCCGCCACGCATGGTGAAGGCCGCGCGCTTCGCGGAGACGCTGCTGTTGGACCCCGCGGTTGCCGCGACTTACAACGATGCCTTCCTCTTGCCGCCGGTGATGGCGCTCAATCAGTTCAACAAGGAAGGCGTCACCGGCGCGCTGCTCGGCGCCACCGCGAAAGCTGTGCTGAACGCGCCGCCGCCGCTGAGCCGCTGGGCGCTCGGCCAGGTGCTCAAGCCGGGGCGGTGGTTTGCCAACCGCCGCCGCCATTCGGCCATTGCCGACGAGGAGATCTTGTCCGCCGCGGCGCCGATGGGCCACGTCACGAGCACTTGCTCGATCGGACGGCGTGACAATCCGCTGGCGGTGGTCGATCCGTCCTGTCGCGTCTACGGCGTCGACGGCTTACGCGTCGTCGATGCCTCGATCATGCCGAGCGTGCCGAGCGCCAACACCAATTTGCCGACGATCATGGTCGCCGAGCGCGCCGCGGATTTGATTACGTCGGGCGCAAGCTAGACACAGGCGCCTTCGTCTGCAGCGCGCGCCACATCTTCTCCGGCGTCACCGGCATGTCGATGAGCGGCGACGCGCCGGCCCGATGAAGCGCATCGGCGATCGCATTCATCAAGCACGGAATCGAACCCGTCACGCCGCATTCGCCCGCGCCCTTGACGCCGAGCGGATTCTTCGGCGACGGCACGGGATGGAAATCCGCCTCGATGCTCGGCACGTCGTGCGCGCGCGGCATCGCGTAGTCCATGAACGAGGCGGTGACGAACTGCCCGCTGTCGTCGTACTGGCAGTGCTCCATCAGCACCTGGCCGAGCCCCTGCGCGACGCCGCCATGCACCTGGCCGTGCACGATGCGCGGATTGATGACGGTGCCGACATCGTCCACGGCCACATAACGTTCGACGGTGACGACGCCGGTCTGCGGATCGACCTCGATCTCGCAGATGTGGCAGCCGTTGGGGAAATGCATGTCCGGCGCGGTGTAATCGCCGCTCGAGTCGAGATCGGCGGGGACGTCCGCCGGGCGCGTGTCGAGCGTGCGCAGGCGCTTGGCGATCTCCATAAGCCCGATGGCGCGATCGGTGCCGGCGACGCGGAATTCGCCGTGCGCGAATTCTATGTCGGGTGCCGCGGCCTCGAGCAGATGCGCCGCCGCCTGACGGCCTTTCTCGACGATGATGTCGCAGGTGTTGGCGAGCGCGGAGCCCGCCATGATCATCGAGCGCGAACCGATGCTCGCCAGGCCCGCCGGATGGTCGCGGCTGTCGCCCTGGGAGAGCTCGATGCTGTCGTAGGGAATGCCGAGCCTCTCGGCGACGACCTGCGGAAACGACGTCTCGTGGCCCTGGCCGCCCGACTGCGTGGCGAGGATAAGACGCACGCGCCCGTCATCGCCGAAGCGAATGACGGCGCCTTCGTGCGGCGTGCCGCCGACGCATTCGAGGAAGCAGGAGATGCCCTGGCCGCGGATCTTGCCGCGCTCGCGGCTCTCGCGCTCGCGCGCAGCGAACCCGTTCCAGTCGGCCTTGATCAGCGCGTCATCGAGGATCGCTTCGAATTCGCCGCTATCGTAAAGCCGCCCGGACGGCGTGTGGTAGGGAATGGCCGCGGCGCGAATCATGTTGCGCTTGCGCAAGGCGACACGGTCGACGCCGAGCTTGCGCGCGGCCTCGTCCACCAGCCGCTCGACGATATAAGCGGCCTGTTCGCGGCCGGCGCCGCGATAGGGTCCGATGGACGGCGTGTTGGTCATCACCGCCGTCACGTCCACATGGATGAGCGGCGTGCGGTAGACCTGCGGCAGACCGTACGTCGTGTTGCGCACGGAGGCGTGCGCGGCATTACACGATATGTAGGCGCCCATCGCGGATTTCACGTCGGCGCGCACGGCGAGGAAATTGCCGTCGTCATCGAGCGCCATCGCGCAATCGATGACCGCCTCGCGCGCGTGATTGTCGGAGAGCAGGTTCTCGCCGCGCGTGCCGCGCCATTTGATCGCGCGTCCGATCAGCCGCGCGCCGTGCAGCAGCGCGATCTCCTCCGGATAGGGCTGCTCCTTCACGCCGAAGGCGCCGCCGACGTCGTAGGTGAGGATCGTCATCTTCTCGTCGGGGATCTTGAAGATGTAATCGCACATCACGCGTGCCATGTATTCCACGCCCTGGCTCGGCGTGATCCACTCGAAGCGGTCGGCGTATTTGTCGTAGCTGGCGATGCAGGTGCGCGGTTCGATCGGATTGGCGAAGACGCGCGTGTTCACGAGCTTGAGTTCGACGACATGCGGCGCGCCGGCGAAGGCGCGATCGATCTCGGTGGCGTCACCGCTGTGCCAAGTGAAAGCGACATTACCCGGCGCTTCCGGCCAGATCTCCGGCGCGTCTACTTCTAACGCGCGTTCGACATCGGTGGCTTGCGGCAAAGGCTCGATATCGGACTGCACCAGCAGTGCGGCGTCGGCGGCCTGCGCGGCGGTCTCGGCGATGATCATGGCGATCGGCTCGCCGACATAGCGCACGCGGCCTTGCGCCAGCCCGGGGCGCGGGATCTCCGTCGCCCGTCCGAGATCGAAGCCTGGAAAGGGAAGTAATTTGATGAACCCGACGCCGGCGGCAAGCAGGTCCTCGCCGGTGATGATGCGAATGACGCCAGGTGCGTCTTGCGCGGCGGCGAGTTCGAGCGAACGGATGATGCCGTGTGCGTGGTCCGACCGCACGAATGCGGCGTAGGCCTGGCCCGGCACATCGATGTCGTCCGTGTAACGCCCGTTTCCAGTGATGAATCGGAGGTCTTCCCTGCGGTAGGCAGGGGTCTTGTGGTCTGAAACGTCGGTCATCCGGCACTGACTAGCGTTAAGAGCCGGCGATGATGCCCGCTCGATGGCACGGAAGCTACCGGATTATTGCTGGCTGGCCATGTCAAAGCGCTGTGTCCAGCTATTTCGCGCGGCGTGCGACCGCGCAGTCGGTCGCAAACTCGCGGCAAATCGCGCGGAACCAATAGTGCCGCGATGCATAATAGTCAGGTCGAAACGACACCAGTCTTGTGGGGACCCGATTTGATGCCGATTCACCGCCGCAACTTCATGGGCCTGAGCGCCGCGACACTCTTTACGCTATCCGCAGGCGTGCGCGCGAGCCTTGCGCAGGGCGCCTCCGGTCTGCGGTTCGGGCCGCCGCAGGCGTTCAGCTTCGAGTGGCTGCGCGAGCAGGCACGCGAGCGCGCGCGCACGCCCTATGTGGCGGCGCGTGCGCCGCTCGCCGACGTCGTGCAGACGCTCGACTTCGACGCCATCCAGAAAATCCAATTCCGTAAAGCGTGCGCGCTGTGGCGCGAAGGGCCGGGCGAATTCCCGATCAGTTTCTTTCATCTCAACAAGTTCGTTCCTCAGCCTGTCACCATCAGCGTGGTGGAAGACGGGCAGGCGCGCCGCATCCTCTATGCCAAGGACTGCTTCGACTATGGCGCCGCCGCGCTGGCCAAGCGCCTGCCGGATGATCTCGGCTATTCCGGCTTTCGATTGATGGACGGGCGGGACGGCAAGACCGACTGGCTCGCCTTCCAGGGCGCGAGTTATTTCCGCAGCTCCGGCGCGCAGAACCAGTACGGCATTTCCGCGCGCGGGGTCGCGGTGAATTCCGGCCTCTCGACTCCGGAGGAGTTTCCGATGTTCACGCAGTTCTGGCTGGTGCAGCCGAAGGGGGACGATCACGCGGTGACGTTCTTCGCGCTTCTGGAAGGACCGAGCCTCACCGGCGCCTATCGCTTCGAAGCTGCCAAGCAAGGCAACGTGGTGATGGGCGTGCATTGCGATCTGTTCACGCGTGCCGATATCCAGCGCCTCGGTCTCGCGCCACTCACCAGCATGTATTGGTACGGTGAGAATTCGCGCGCGAGCGCCATCGATTGGCGCCCCGAGGTACACGACAGCGATGGGCTCGCGCTCTGGACCGGCAAGGACGAACGCATCTGGCGGCCGCTGATCAATCCGCCATCGGTGCAGACCAACTCCTTCTACGACGTCGATCCCAAGGGCTTCGGCCTGATGCAGCGCGATCATGCCTTCGCTGATTATCAGGACGACGGCGCCTTCTACAACAAGCGGCCGAGCGTCTGGATCGAGCCCGTCGGAAAGTGGGGCGAGGGCGCCGTACAACTGATCGAGATACCGACCGACGACGAGATCCACGACAATATCGTCGCTTATTGGACGCCGAAGGCGCCGGTGACGAGCGGACAGACGCATTCGCTCGACTACAAGCTCTATTGGCAGGACGACGAGCCGCACCCGCCCGCCAATCTCGCGCGCGTGATGGCGACGCGCATCGGCCGCGGCGGCGTGCCCGGCCAGCGGGCGCCGAAGGATCAATGGAAGTTCGTGATCGATTTCGAGGGTGGTCCGCTCGCCGCCATGGAAGCGCGCTACGACATCAAGCCGATGGTGACGCTCTCGCGCGGCAGCGTCGAGAAGCCCTATGTCATCAAGGTGGTCAGCACCAACACGTGGCGCGCCTTCTTCGATGTCGCCGCGCAGGGCGGCGACATGATCAACATGCGCTGCTATCTCAAGCTCGGCGACGCGACGCTTTCAGAGACGTGGCTCTATCAGTATTTCCCAAGCCGCGTTGTGTAGTGTGTGTTGCGCATGCGATGACACTTGCTCCGCTCATTCCCGCGCAAGCGGGAATCCAGGGGCGTTTGATAACGCGGCGAACTGTTGTGCTGGGTCCCCGCTTTCGCGGGGACGAGCGGTTGCCACCGCGCCCTCAGCGCTGCATCTCCGGATTGCCGGTGAGTGCGGTGCCGAGCGGCAGCACCTCCGTCATCGCGCCGGCATCCGGCACGGCGAAGCTGCGCGCCAGATACTGCGGCGATCGTTCGAGCGCCAGGCGCGCCACCCAGGCGTCGCGGGCGATGCGGATCATGCCGGCGATCTCGGACGGCCGGCGCATCAGCGAGCGCAGCACCGCCAGACCATCCGTGCGTCCATCGGCGCGCATGCCCTGCATGGCCGAATGCGGCACGTGGCGTGTCGCCGGGTCGGCGACCACGCGCAGCACCGCCAGGGGGAGGCCGTGCTTGGCGGCGAGGTCCGCCGCGATGTGCGATTCCATATCCACGGCCGCCGCACCCGTCGCCTCGAACAGGCGGCTTTTCCCGGACGGGTCGGTCACGGCTTCCTCGACGCTGGCGATCGGCGCATGGATGGCGTCCGGATGCGCGCGCAAGAGTGAGCGCGACCAGCCCTCGTCGGTGGGGATGCTGACGCCGTCGCGCAGCACCGCGGAGGCAACCAGCTGCGCGCCGGGCCGCAACGACGGATCGAGCCCGCCGGCGACGCCGAAGCTGATGATGCCGCTGCAATCCGGCCCGAGCGCGGCACTGAGCGCGCCGGTGACCTCAGGGCCGCGGCCACAGAAAACGCGTGCCGAAGGGGCAGCACGCGCGATGCGGGCTTCGAAGGCCAGGCCAACGATCACCGCCACGAATGGAGGTTGAACTTTCATAATGCTTGAGCAGGCGCTCCCCCGCCTTGCAGCCAGTGACGACATGCAACTAAGTTGGAACCAACTGAGACTTGACCCCAAACAGCGTCACACAAGCATCAAACAAGCATGAAACGTGCCGGTGGACCAAGGACTTGGCCGCCGGCAACGACCGGCGCCGGAGCGTACACGAATGCCTGAGGCGGGAAAAGTTCTGCTCACCGGGGCCAGTGGATTTGTCGGCTCTGCTGTTGCGCGAAAGCTGCGCCAGCGGGGATTTTCGGTCCGCGCTTTGGTGCGTCCCGCGAGCCCGGTTGCCCATTTGGACGGTCTTGATCTGGAATTCGTGCGGGGCGACCTGCGCGACGCCGATTCGGTGCAGAAAGCCATGTCCGGCGTGCGCGGCGTCTTCCACGTCGCCGCCGATTACCGTCTCTGGGCGCCCGATCCGCAGGAGATCGTGCGCAATAATATGCTCAGCACGACCAATGTGATGCGAGAGGCGATGCGCGCCGGGGTCGAGCGCGTGGTCTACACCAGCAGCGTCGCAACCCTGGTATGCCGCCCGGTAGGGGCCCCGTCCGACGAGACCATGCCGCTGGACGAGGGACATGCCATCGGCGCCTACAAACAGAGCAAGGTGGCGGCCGAGCGGCTGGTGGAGGGGATGATCGCCAAGGGCCTGCCGGCGGTCATCGTCAATCCGTCAACCCCCATTGGGCCCTGCGACGTGCGCCCGACGCCGACCGGCCGCATCATCATCGATGCCGCCACGGGGCGCGTGCCGGTTTTCGTCGATACCGGCCTGAACATGGTGCACGTCGACGATGTCGCGGAGGGACACGTCGCCGCTTTCGAGCGCGGCCACATCGGCGAGCGCTATATCCTGGGCGGGCAGAACGCCCACCTGTCCGAGATCCTGGCGGAGGTGGCGCGGACGGTCGGCCGCCGTCCGCCGCGCATCCGCATTCCGCGTCTATCCGTCGTGCCGATCGCACTCGTCGCCGAGATGATGGCGCGGCGGAATGGCCGCGAGCCGCTGATCACGCTCGACGGCTTACGCATGTCGAAGAACCGCATGTTCTTCACCACCGCCAAGGCCGAGCGCGAGCTCGGCTACAAGGCGCGTCCCTATGCCGAGGCGATCACCGACGCCATCGATTGGTTTCGGCGGGCCGGGTACCTGAAATAATGATGGATCTCACGTCGCCGGCCGCTTTGGCCGGAAGCGGAGCAGGACCTCGCGTTCGGTCTCGTGCCGCACGACGCTGGCGCGCACGCGCAGGAGATCGCGCCGCGCCACCAGCCCGACCAGTACATCGGTGCCGCACTTGAGGATCGGCACGCGGCCGACGTTCGCGAGCGCCATGCGATCGGCCAATTGGCCGACAAGCTCGTCGTCGTAACCGACAATGAGTTCCTGACCCGCCGCGAGATCGCGCAAGCATTCGCCCTTGGGCCATCCATCCATTGTCCAGCGCAGAACGTCGGCGCGCGCGACCATGCCAACCACATGCGCCCCGGCATCGATCACAGGATAGCTCTTGTGCCGCCGCGGAGTATCGGCCGCCGTGAAGAAGGCGATCACATCGGCGATCGGCATATCGGCGGCGAGACTATCCGCCGGCCGCGCCATGATCTCGCCGACGCGCATCGTCTCGAACGGATCGGCGATATATTCGCGCGTGATGTGGTGGCCGCGCCGCGCCACTTTCTCGGTGAGGATCGAGCGGCGCAGCAGCAGCACGGTCGTCGCGTGCGCCGTGATGCAGCCGACGGCGAGCGGGAGCAGCGCGCCGATATTGTGCGTGAGCTCGAGCGCGAAGACGATGGCTGTGAGCGGGGAGCGCATGGTGCCGCCCATCATCGCCGCCATGCCGACCAAGGCCCACAATCCGACGTCGCCTAGGGGCATAGCGCCGCCGAAGAGCGCGCCGATGGCGCCGCCCATGATGAGCAGTGGCGCCAGCACGCCGCCGGAAGTGCCGGAACCGAGTGCGATCGACCAGATGACGGACTTGACCAGGATCAGCCGCAGCGTTGCCTCGCGCGTCATGCCGCCGTGCAGCAGCGTGGCGATGTTGTCGTAGCCGACGCCGAGCGCATGCGGCTCGATCAGGCCGCCAATGCCGATGGCGAGGCCGCCGAACATCGGCCACCACATCCAATGGATGGGCAGGCGCTGAAACAGGTCCTCGCTTGCATAAACCATTTGCGTCAGGACGCCGGAGGCCAGACCAGCGATCAACCCCAGCACCGCTGCGAAAACGAGGCCGAGCGGCGGCAAGCTTGCGCTCATCGCCATCGGAAACAGCGCGCCGCCTTCCATCAGGTACGGCCGCCAGGCCGCCGCCACGATGGCCGCGACCGCGACCGGCACGAAGCTGCGCGGCTTCCATTCGAACAACAGCAGTTCGACCGCCAGCAGCATCGCCGCCACCGGCGTTCCGAAGGTCGCTGCCATGCCGGCGGCGGCGCCGGCCACCAGCAGCGTCTTCCGTTCGGCGTTCGAGAGGTGGAAGAACTGTGCGAACAGCGAGCCGAAGGCGCCGCCGGTCATGATGATCGGACCTTCCGCCCCGAACGGGCCGCCGGTGCCGATGGAGATCGCCGAGGACAGCGGCTTCAGGATCGCAACTTTGGCCTGGATGCGGCTGCGGCCGATGAGAATCGCCTCCATCGCTTCGGGGATGCCGTGACCGCGAATTTTTTCCGAGCCGAACCGCGCCATCAGGCCGATGATCAAGCAGCCAGCGACGGGGACCAGCACGGAGGCGATGCCGAGGACGTGGCCGTCAATGGCCGTTGGCGCGGCACTCAGCGTGCCGTGATAGGCGAGGTTGGTAGCGATATTGATGAGATGCAGCAACGCCCACGCAGCCAAGGCGCCGGCCGTGCCGACGACGAGCGCCATGGCGGCCAGCAGCACGAGCCGACGGTCGGCGTTGAAGTCGCGCAGGCGGTCGTGCGGTTTCGTCTGCTCCGCGTGGGATTGCGGATGGACATCGCGGGAGGCAAGGTTCGGCATGAATCTAGACCTGAAAGACGGAGGGCATTCCGGTATGGACGGAACGAGATATATCGCAATGCGATATTCCAGATCGCGACGCATCGCAACGCGATATTTCGTGATACCGGCTGGGAGCACAGCGCCGTGATCACCATGCGCACGAGGGACAAACGCGACCTGTCGAAGCCCGATTACGAACGGCTGGCGGAATTCCGCTATCTGTTGCGACGGTTTCTCGTGTTCAGCGAAAGCGCCGCGGGTGAAGCCGGGCTGACGGCGCAGCAGCACCAGGCGCTGCTCGCGATCAAAGGCTTCCCCGGACGCGAGCAGGTGACCATCGGCGAACTGGCGGAGCGGCTCGGCATCCGCCATCACAGCGCCGTCGGATTGATCGACCGCCTCGCGGCAAATTCATTGGTCAAGAGGAGCGACAGTGCCGACGATAAACGCCAGGTGCTGATCTCGCTCACGCGCAAGGCTGACAGTCTCCTGGCGACACTGTCTGTGGCTCACCATGCGGAGCTCGAACGGCTGGCACCGCTTTTGCAAGCGCTGCTCGGCCAGTTCGAGCGCGAGGGAAAAAGGGCGCTTCGATGACATGGCCCGATGCACGCGTCGCGTGCTAGGATCATCGGGCACAGACTTGTATAAGAGACGACGGCGAGGTCGGGGGCGGCCGTCGTCATAAAGCTCCGCAGCGTTCGGCAACACAAAAGACGAACAAGTCCCCAACTTTGGCTCATCAAAAATTTGAATGAACACAATGCGCTGATCTGCGTTATGCCGTCACATCCGTCCATCACGAGAGCGCCAGCTTGGCTATCACGCGAATTCGAGGTTGCCCCGCCGTTTCGACGATGGAACAATTGCGTCCATTGTTCGTCTCTGTACGTAAATTGACTGCCGTATCCCTGTGAATTCGTCACGGAGGCAATCAATGTCGGCTAGCGCAACTTCGATCGCGCAACGCAGTGCCTCCAGCGCGAGCGCTTCGAGCGTGTCAGTCGCGGCGCAATCCGTCGAGAAGCAACGCATCGTCTGGCGCGACGCTTTCCGCAAGGTGCGCGGTGAAACGGAGCGGCGCGCGTCGCATCTTTCCGCCGAAGATCAGATCGTCCAATCGATGGCCGATGCCAGCCCGACCAAATGGCATCGCGCGCACGTCACATGGTTCTTCGAGCAATTCCTGCTCGTGCCCAATGCGCCGGAATACGCCATCTTCGACGAACGGTTTCCGTTTCTCTTCAATTCCTATTATGTCGCCGCCGGTCCGCGTCATGCGCGTCCGCAGCGCGGATTGATCACGCGCCCGAATGGCGACGACGTCACCGCCTATCGCGCGCATGTCGACGCCGCAGTCGAACGGCTGATCGAAACGGTGGATGAGAAAGACGCGCAGCGCGTCTTCTCGATTCTGGAAATCGGTCTGCATCACGAGCAGCAGCATCAGGAGTTGCTGCTCACGGACATCCTGCACGCCTTCGCGCAAAATCCCACCGATCCCGTTTACAATGCGACCTGGCAGCCGCCACGCGCAGCGGCGGGACCGCGCGGCTTCATCGACGTGCCGTCCGGCATTCATGCCATCGGCCACGACGGAGACGGCTATTGCTTCGACAACGAGACGCCGCGGCATGACGAGTTGATCCCGCGTATGCGCATCGCGCGGCATCTGGTCACCAATGCCGAGTGGCTCGCCTTCGTCCAGGCCGGCGGTTACACGACCCCCTCCCTCTGGCTCTCCGATGGCTGGGCGACCGTCCAGGCGGAAGGCTGGGAGGCACCCGGCTACTGGCGTCAAAAGGCCGGCGCCTGGCACACGATGACACTGGGCGGACTGAAAGAGGTCGATCCGCAATCGCCGGTCCTGCATGTCAGCTATTACGAGGCCGAGGCTTACGCCCGCTTCGCCGGCAAACATCTTCCCAGCGAAGCGGAATGGGAGGTGGCGGCCCGCGGCGGCCTTCTCACCGATGCCTTCGGCACGGCTTGGCAATGGACCAGGAGCGCCTATCTACCTTATCCGGGTTACCGCGCTGCCGAGGGTGCCCTTGGGGAATACAACGGCAAGTTCATGATCAGCCAGACGGTGCTGCGCGGCTCGTCGCTCGCGACGCCCGAGGGACATGAGCGCGTAAGCTACCGGAATTTCTTCTATCCACCGGCCCGCTGGCAATTCACCGGCCTGCGCTTGGCCGAGTTCGTCTGAGTTCACATTCGAGGCAATGATGGTCGCTCTTGCACGTCGTAGCGTTCCGCAGCCGCAATGCACCGATACATCGGCTTTCGAGGCCGATGTGCTGGAGGGGCTGACGGATACGCCGAAACATGTACCGGCAAAATACTTCTACGATGCCGCCGGCTCCGA
>DASXOK010000286.1:0-12450 GCA_036494425.1 Pseudolabrys sp. | reverse complement strand
CGCTGCGCAATGCTGGTCAAGGAGAGTCCGTCGGCCTCCGCAATAATGGCCAGGAGGTTCAGCCCGCGCTCGAGCGCCTGGACAGAACCTGCCAAATGGCCCCCGCCTTGCGGCTCAAATGGAGTGGGGCGGACTGATCGCGGCCTTCCAACCATGCACCCTCTCATTTCGATTCAAGCACTTGTAGCACGATCTGCTATTCGCGGCACGGACGCGCGACAGTTTGCCCGGTGTGGCCTTCAACTTATTGATAGTTCGACAAAAAAATGCGCGCCACCAAAGCGCCATCAAAATGGAAAACATTTCCATTGCAAGGTGATCTATCTGGTATACAGTATTACAGACGTTACAGTGCCACCGTGACAAGCGAGCGCCCCATGCATCTGGCTGCGAGCAAGATCGATTTTGGCGACCTGGCTGATTTCTTCTCGAGCGGACTGACACAGGCCGATCCGGCCCTGGCCGCAGCGATCGACCGCGAGGTCAACCGCCAGCACACTGAGATCGAGTTGATCGCGTCTGAAAATATTGTGAGCCGCGCCGTGCTCGAGGCGGCGGGCTCTGCGCTGACCAACAAGTACGCCGAGGGTTATCCCAACAAGCGCTACTACGGCGGCTGTCAATTCGTCGATGAAGCTGAAACGCTTGCGATCGAGCGCGCCAAGAGTTTGTTCGGTTGCCAGTTCGCCAACGTGCAGCCGCATTCAGGCAGCCAGGCAAACCAATCCGTACTGCTTGCGCTCGCACAGCCGGGCGACACGATCCTCGGGCTGTCGCTCGCGGCCGGCGGTCATCTGACCCACGGCGCGGCGCCGAACCTGTCGGGCAAATGGTTCAACGCGATCCACTACGGCGTGCGCGCCGACGACCAGCGCATCGATATGGAGCAGGTCGCGCAGCTCGCGCGCCAGCATAAACCAAGCCTCATCATCGCAGGCGGTTCTGCCTATCCGCGCATCATCGACTTCGCGGCATTCCGCGCGATTGCGGATGAGGTGGGCGCGTTTCTCCTGGTCGACATGGCGCATTTCGCCGGGCTGGTCGCGGGCGGTGTCCACCCGTCGCCAATGCCTCATGCCGATGTCGTGACGACCACCACGCACAAGACGCTGCGCGGGCCGCGCGGCGGCATGGTGCTGACCAACAACGAAGGAATCGCAAAGAGGATCAACTCGGCGATATTCCCCGGTCTGCAGGGCGGGCCGCTGATGCACATTATCGCGGCGAAGGCAGCGGCATTTGGCGAGGCTCTGCGGCCTTCTTTCGAGACCTATGCCCGGGCCGTGGTCGAGAACTGCAAGGCGATGGGCGAGGTGCTGCGGGCTTCGGGCTACGATCTCGTCACCGGCGGAACCGACACGCATCTCATCTTGCTCGATCTTCGGCCGAAGAAGTTGACCGGTAACGTCGCGGAAAAGAGCCTCGGTCGCGCGAACATCACCTGCAACAAGAACGGCATTCCGTTCGATCCCGAGAAGCCGACCGTGACGTCCGGGATTCGTCTCGGCACGCCGGCGGGAACGACGCGCGGCTTCGGCGTCGCGGAATTCCGCGAGGTCGGCCGGATGATCGCCACGGTCCTCGATGGTCTCGCCGAGAACGGCGAGGGCGGCAATACGGAAATCGAAGCGACGGTAAAGGCGCAAGCGCTCAAGCTGTGCGAACGCTTTCCGATTTATGGACGATGAGTCCGCGCCGCTGACAAATGACACGACAACGCCGGCTCAAGAGTATTGCGCCGCGAACACAGGGAGACAGTGATGTCAGGATTTCACGGCCTTTTCATTCCCGGTCCGACGAATATGCCGTTCGGCGTTCGTCAGGCCATGGATATTCCGCTCGAAGATCAGCGCGCACCCGACTTCCCGGCGTTCACCTTGCCGCTGTTCCGCGATCTCAAGAAGGCGTTCAAGACCGAGAAGGGCCAGGTCTTCCTGTTTCCCGGCTCCGGCACGGGCGGATGGGAAGCGGCCATCACCAACACGCTGTCGCCCGGCGACAAAGTGCTCATCGCGGTGTTCGGGCAATTCTCGCATCTGTGGGCGGACCTCTGTACGCGGCACGGTCTGGTCGTCGACGCCGTCCAGGTTGATTGGGGTGAGGGCGTGCCTCTCGACGTTTTCGCCGAGCGTTTCCAGCAGGACAAAGAGCACAAAATCAAAGCCGTGCTCGTATGCCACAACGAAACCGCGACCGGCGTGACCAGCGATGTCGCGGGCGCGCGCAAGGCGCTCGATGCGGCAGGACACCCCGCTTTGCTCATGGTCGACGGCGTGAGCTCGATCGCCAGCATCGATTTCCGCATGGACGAGTGGGGCGTCGACCTCGCGGTGTCCGGTTCGCAAAAAGGTTTCATGCTGCCGACCGGCCTTGCCATCGTCGCGGCCAGCCCGAAGGCACTCGAAGCCAGCAAAACGGCCAAGTTGCCGCGCTGCTTCTTCGACTTTGCGGACATGATCCGCACGAACAAGGACGGTTTCTTCCCCTACACGCCGGCCACCACGCTGATGCGCGGCCTGCGCGCCTCGCTCGACATGCTGTTCGCCGAAGGGCTCGACAATGTCTTCGCCCGTCATCACCGCCTCGCTGAAAGCGTCCGTGTCGCGGTCTCGGCCTGGGGCCTGACGCTGTGCGCGAAGGAGCCGAAGTGGCATTCGGACACGGTCTCGGCGATCTGCGTTCCCAAGGGCTTCAACAGCGAGGACGTGATCAAGATCGCTTACTACCGATACCGGCTGTCGCTCGGTCTCGGATTGTCGAAGGTCGCCGGGCGCGTGTTCCGCATCGGTCACATCGGCAACATCAACGAGATCATGATCCTGCAAGCGCTCGCGGGATGCGAGATGGCGCTGCGCGATGTGGGCGTTCCGGTCGAAGCGGGGTCCGGCGTCGCCGCGGCAGAAGAGTATTTCCGCGCCACGGCGCCGAAGCTGCAATTGGACAAGGTCGCCTAATCGCTCCAGCCGGAGGCGCTCATGAAAATATGCATCTATGGCGCGGGGGCGATCGGGGGATATTTGGCCGTCGGCCTCAGTCAGGTCGACGGCGTGGAGCTGTCGCTCGTGGCCCGCGGTGCACATCTGGCGGCGATCAAGGATCGCGGCCTGAAGCTGCTCATCGACGGCGAGGAACGTATCTGTAAGCCGCGAGCGACGAACAATCCCGCCGAGCTCGGGCCGCAGGATTACGTGATCGTCTCCCTCAAGGCGCATCAGGCGTGGGAAGCTGCCGAGCAGATGGTCCCGCTGCTCGGCGAGGCCACGGCCGTCGTGACGGGGCAGAACGGTGTGCCCTGGTGGTACACTTACGGTCTCGATCGGCGCTTCGAGGATGTGCGGCTGCAGAGCGTCGATCCAGGGAGCCGGCAATGGACGGCGATCGGCCCGCAGAGGGCCATCGGCTGTGCCGTCTATCCGGCGACCGAGATCGAAAGCCCCGGCGTCGTTCGTCACACCTACGGTGACAAGTTCTCGCTGGGCGAGCCGGACGGCAGCATCTCGGAACGATGCCGGCGTCTATCCGAGGTGCTCCAGGCTGCCGGGTTCGACGCGCCGGTGCTGCCGGACATCCGCAACGAATTGTGGCTGAAGCTGTGGGGCAATCTCTGCTTCAATCCGATCAGTGCCTTGACCCGGGCGACGCTCGACGTCGTCACGACGCAGACCGATCTTCGGGCCCTGTGCGTCCACATGATGACCGAGGCGAAGGCCGTCGCGACGACCTTCGGCGTGTCGTTCCGCGTCGATCTCGACAAACGCATCCGCGGCGCCTCCCGCGTCGGCGCCCACCGCACATCCATGCTCCAGGACCTGGAAGGCGGGCGGCCGTTGGAGGTCGATGCCCTGCTGACGTCGGTGCAGGAATTGGGCCGCATCGCCCGAATCCAGACGCCCTATATCGACGTGGTTCTCGGGTTGACGCAGCAACTCGGGCGTTCGCTGAAGATCTATCCGGTGTTTCCGGAAATGGTCGCTGGGCCGGCCGATGGCGGGCAGCTCCAACACCGCGAACAGGTGCACGCATGAATCCGATGAAGCCAAGAATCGTATTTCTCGACCACAACACGATCGGACCCTCCGTCGAACTGACGCGGCCGCGGTTCGAGCATGAGTGGATCGAGCACGATGCGAGCGGACCGGAGCAAGTGGTCGAACGGCTCGCGGGCGCGACAATCGCGATTACGAACAAGGTCAAGATCCGCGAAGAGCATCTGGCGAAGCTGCCGCAGCTCAAGATGATCGCTGTCGCCGCGACGGGCTATGACGTGATCGACCACGATGCCTGCCGAAAGCGCGGGGTCGTGGTCTCCAATATCCGCGGCTATGCCGCGCATACCGTTCCCGAACATGCGTTCGCGCTGATCCTCGCCTTACGGCGCAACATCGTAGGATATCGGCAGGCGGTCATCGATGGCGCGTGGCAGAAATCGGGACAGTTCTGCTTCCACGCCTTTCCCATCGGCGAGCTAGCCGGAGCGACGCTGGGTATCATGGGGGAGGGTGCGATCGGCCAGTCCGTTGCGCGCCTCGGCCAAGCCTTCGGAATGAAGACGCTTTTCGCGGCCCATAAGGGCGTCGAGGGGCTCGGCCCGTTGTACACGCCGTTCGACGAAGTCCTGGCGACGAGCGATATCATCACGTTGCATTGCCCGCTGAT
The DNA here is from genome assembly GCA_036494425.1 of Pseudolabrys sp. Classification (GTDB taxonomy): domain Bacteria; phylum Pseudomonadota; class Alphaproteobacteria; order Rhizobiales; family Xanthobacteraceae; genus Pseudolabrys. The sequence continues at coordinate 7,794 of DASXOK010000286.1, read as the reverse complement.
GCCGGGAACCCGCAATATGATCGGGATGCCCGAGTTCCGGAAGATGCGGAAGCGGCCATTGCTCATCAACACGGCGCGCGGCGGTCTCGTCGTGGAACAAGATGCGGTTCAGGCGCTCGACGAGGGGCTCATTTCGGGCTTAGGATTTGACTGCCTGACGTCGGAGCCGCCCAGCGCGGATCATTGCTTCGCCGCTATCCTGGATCGCCCAAACGTCATCGTAACGCCGCATGTCGGCTGGGCCGGCGAGGACGCCATGCAGACACTCTGGAACCAGCTGGTCGGCCATATCGAAAACTACCAGGCGGGCCGCCCAACCAATGTCGTCGCGGCCTGAAGACGGCTCGAATAGCCGCAAGATCGAAAAAAATAGACATTCGACTGGGAGGTCGACGCGATGCAGCTTCACGAACACCAGGCAAAGAAGGTGCTGTCGCGGTACGCGATTGCGGTACCTGAGGGACTGCTCGCCACGACTGCGGACGAGGCGGAAACGGCTGCAGCGCGTTTGGGGCCAGGGACGATCTTTGTGAAGGCGCAGAGCCTTGCCGGTGACCGCTACGCGGCCGGCGGCGTGCGTCCGGTACAGTCCGCCGCGCTTGCCAAAGCTGTCGCTTCGCAATTGCTGGGCCGGAAGCTCGTAACAACACAGACGGACCAGAGCGGTCAACTCGTCAAGAAGGTATTGATCGAGCGCGGCGTCCATGCCGTCAGTGAACTCTACTTGGCGCTGAGCATTGACGCTGCATCGGCAACCATCGTCGTCACGGCGGCGCAAGGCGGCGGAAGTGGATTCGAGCAACGCCTCGCAACGACGCCGTTGGGCGCATTGCGGCTCGGCATGACCGGCGAGCGCCATGCCGGCGACATCGCCACCTTCTGCGGGCAACTCGGTCTGTCGGACGCGGCGGCGGAGAAACTCCGTGGTTCGATCGAACGCCTGCACCGCGCATTCGTCGAACTCGACGCCAGCCTGATTGAAATAAATCCGCTCGCCTTGACCGAACGCGGCGATCTGATCGCGATCGATGCGAAGCTTGCGCTCGATGACAATGCCGTGTTTCGGCACGCCGACTTGCTGCAACTGGGTGAGGAGGCGGAGGCCGACCTGATCGAGCTGAAGGCGCAGCGCCATCAGATCAACTTCATGCAGATGGACGGCGATATCGGCACCGTGGTCAACGGCGCCGGATTGGGGCTGGCGACGCTCGACATGCTGCGCGCCGCCGGCGGAACGCCGGCCAATTTCATGGATATCCGGACCACGGCGAAGAGCATGGACATCGCGCAAGGCATTGCGCTGGTGCTCGACAATCCGCGCGTCAAGGTGCTCCTGGTCAATGTCTTCGGCGGCGGCATGCAGCCGTGCGACACGATCGTGGAAGGCTTAGGGATCGCGTTTCGCCGGCACTCAAGGCGATTGCCCATTGTCCTGCGCGTCAAGGGAAACAATGAAGAAATGGCGCGGCTGCGGCTGGCGAATTTCGACCTGCAGAAGATCGAATGCACCGACATGTGGCAGGCGGTGACGCGCGCCGTCGCAATTGCTCAGGGGAGGGCGTGATGGCCATTCTCATCGGAGAGACGACGCGGCTGCTGTGCCAAGGCATGACCGGCTGGGCTGGCACCTATCATACCAATCGCATGATCCAATACGGGACCAATGTGGTTGCCGGCGTGACGCCGGGGAAGGGCGGAAAATCACACATTGATGTTCCCGTTTTCGATCGTGTCGCCGAGGCGATGGCTGCGACAGGCGCGAACGCGAGCGCCGTCTTTGTTCCGCCGGATCGTGCCGCGGGCGCCATCATCGAATCGATCGAGGCGGAAATGCCGCTCGTCGTCGTGGTGACCGAACGCATTCCGGTTCTTGACATGATCCGCGTGCGCGAGGCGCTGGCGGGCTCGCGCACTCGTCTTGTTGGCCCAAACTCGCAAGGCCTGCTGGTCCCAGACGTTTGCCAGATCGGCGTCATGGCGACCGATCGTGCGCGCCGTGGGACGATCGGCGTCATGTCGCGGTCCGCCTCATTGACCAGCGAGGTCGTGAGCCAGCTCACTGCGGCCGGTCTCGGCCAATCGACGACAGTCGGTATTGGCGGCGACCCGATCCATGGCATGGGCTTTGTCGATTGCCTGGAGCTGTTCTTTGCCGATCCTCAAACCGAAGCGATCGTGCTGATCGGTGAAATCGGCGGGACCGAAGAACAGCAGGCGGCCGATTACCTGAACGCCGTCGGTGCGAAAAAGCCGATCATCTCCCTGATTGTCGGCCAACACGCGCCGTTGCAACGTCGCATGGGACACGCCGGCGCCTTGGCCCAGGATCCGCTTGGCGATGCCGCCAGCAAGGTCGCTGCTTTGCGGCAGGCCGGCGCCACCATCGTCCCGAGCGCGCATCTCGTCGGCGCAACGACGCACGACCTGCTTGCGAAGCGCGCAGCCTGACGCCGCCACGGGCAGAGATCGATCCGACGTACTGGAGTAGTGATGCCGATGTCATTGGCTGCGACTCCCGTGAAAATCGACGATTGGAAGGAAGCGCCTCTCCTCGACGACATCCGCCTGCTTGGGCAAGTTCTGGGCGACACTATCCGCGAACAGGAGGGCGTCGATATCTACGATCGGATCGAGACAATCCGGCGCCTGAGTGTTGCTTTCGAGCGCGACGCCGATGTCGCGGCGGGCCAAAGGCTGGATGCTCTCTTACGAGGATTGAGCACCGAGGAGGCCATTTTGGTCGCCCGGGCCTTCAGCTATTTCTCACACCTCGCAAATATCGCGGAGGACAGGCATTACATTCGCCGGCGCGAGGCGCACGAACAGCGCGACGAAGCCGACGCCCAGCCTGGAAGTCTTGCCGCGACCTTCCGTGTTTTGGGAGAGGCTGGCATCAGCGCGACCGACATTGCGGGCGCGCTCGATCGCAGCCTGGTTTCGCCGGTTCTGACGGCCCATCCCACGGAGGTTCGACGCAAGAGTCTTCTCGACGCGGAGGGAGCGATTGCCCATCTCCTCGCCGCGCGCGAGAACTTGAGAACCAGGCGCGAGCGGCTGCAGAGCGACGCGCTCCTCAAGGCGCGCGTCGTGCAGATGTGGCAGACGCGGCTGTTGCGCGTGTCGCGGCTCATGGTGCTGGATGAGATAGAGAATGCGCTGAGTTACTACCAGACGACATTTCTGCGCGAGGTTCCGCAGCTATATGCCGACATCGAGGAGCGGCTGGACGGCGCGCGCGTCGCCACATTTTTCCGTATGGGATCGTGGATTGGCGGCGATCGTGACGGCAATCCGAATGTCGATGCGCAGACCCTTCGCGAGGCGCTGCGTCAGCAATGCGAAACTGCGCTGCTTCATTATCTCGAGGAAATCGGCGGACTCGGCGCCGAGCTCTCCATGTCCCGCACGCTCGTCGGATGCACGCGCGGATTGGATACTTTGGCGGACCGCTCGGGCAACGAAGACCCGCACCGTGCCGACCAGCCGTACCGGCGCGCATTGATCGGGATCTATGCGCGGCTCGCCGGCACGCTGGCCACGCTCACGGGGAGAGACGTGTTACGGGATGCAGCGGCCCCGGCCGAACTCTATGAACGGGCCGACGAGCTGCAGGGCGATTTGGCAGTCATCGAGGAGTCGCTGCGCACGCATCACGGTGAGAGCCTGGTGCCGGCCCGGCTCGCGCCATTGCGCCGCGCGGTGGACGTCTTCGGCTTCCACCTTGCGACTATCGATCTGCGCCAGAGTTCGGATTGGCACCAAGAAACGCTAGCGGAAATGCTGGCTGTCGCGCGCGTTGCCTCGGACTATTCCAGCCTAAACGAGGAGGGGAAGCAGGCGCTGCTCCTCCACCTTCTGCGCGACCCTCGTCCTTTGCGGGTCCCGCAGGCTGCCTATTCGCAGCGGACCGAAAGCGAGCTCGCTGTATTTTCCGCCGCACGCGAATTGCGGAATTCGTTCGGTCCCGACAGCATCCGGTACTACGTCATCAGCCATACCGAGGCGGTGAGCGACCTCCTCGAAGTGCTCCTGCTGCAGAAAGAATGCCTGCTGATGCAAGGTGTGCTCGGCGATCCGGGCGCATCTGCGCAGCTGCTCGTCGTACCGCTCTTCGAAACAATCGAAGACTTGCAGAACGCCGAAACGATCATGCGGGCGTTTTATGCCATCCCGGGTATCAGGGACCTCGTGCTTGCGTCGGGCGCGCAGCAGGAAATCATGCTCGGCTATTCGGACAGCAACAAGGACGGCGGCTTTTTCGCCAGCAATTGGAAGATTTATCGGACATCGATCGCACTGGCGAGGGCCTTTAGGGACACTGGCGGCATCAGCCTGCGGCTCTTCCATGGGCGCGGAGGGACTGTGGGGCGTGGCGGCGGGCCGAGCTATCAGGCGATCCTGGCGCAGCCGCCGGGGACGGTGAACGGGGCGATCAGGCTGACGGAGCAGGGCGAGGTGATCGCGTCGAAATACGCCAACCCGGATATCGGCCGCCGCAATCTTGAAGCGCTGGTTTCCGCGACGCTGGAAGCGACTTTGCTTCCGTCGAACGAACCTGTTCCGGATGAGTTCATCGCGGCGGCGGATCGAATCTCAAAAGCGAGCACAGCTGCCTACCGTTCGCTCGTGTACGAAACGCGGGGTTTCACCGACTATTTCTTCGGCGCGACGCCGATTGCCGAGATCGCCGGATTAAACATTGGTTCGCGCCCGGCGTCGCGCCACGCGACACGGCGTATCGAAGACCTTCGTGCGATTCCTTGGACGTTTTCGTGGGGCCAGGCGCGGGTCAACTTGCCCGGCTGGTATGGATTCGGATCGGGTGTCCAGGCGTTTCTCGGTGACGAGCGGGAGCAACGGCTGAACGTGTTGCGGCGGATGTATCGCGATTGGCCGTTCTTCCGTGTGCTGCTGTCGAACATGGACATGGTGCTCGCGAAAGCCGATCAATCTTTGGCCAAGCGCTATGCTGAGCTTGCCGCCGATCGTGATAGTGCCGCCCGCATCTTCAAGACGCTGGAAGCGGAATGGACGCGAACCGTCGAGGCGCTCAACGACATCGTGGGAACGCCGCAGCGCCTCGCCGACAATCCGGCTTTGGCGCGCTCCATTCGCCATCGCTTCCCCTATATTGCCCCGCTCAATCACCTTCAGATGGAATTCATCCGGCGTTGGCGAAGCGGCGCCCAGGACGAAAAGACGCGGCGCGGCATTCTCATCTCGATCAACGGCATCGCCGCGGGGCTACGCAACACCGGCTAGTTGGGCCTGTGGCTTCCTTCGCCTCCCGTGTCGGCGATCCTGGTAAAGCATTCCTCGGTCAGATCGCGGCTGGTACGGCCGGTAGCAGGAACACCGGAGAGATCGGCGAGGCGCTGCATGGGGACTTCCTTCGTGACCCAATGAAATATCACACTACTAACAGAAAAAACGACATTATTTCAATCGATTGACATACTCATAAAGGTGTGAAATATCACTTATGTAGGGTCGTTTTTCGACAAGTTCTGCCTGCGGAGTTCTCGATGCCACGCTGTCTATTGCCGCTGACGCTCCTGAACGGATCCGATGCGCAGCAACGAGGCGTGACGATCAATACGGCGGTGATCGCGGGGTGGACCGGACGCGATCCGGTCGCGGTCGAAAAGCACATCGTTGAGCTCGAAGCTCTCGGCGTGAAACGGCCGGCCTCTACGCCGATCTTCTATCGTGTCGCCGCAGCGCGGCTGACCACCGGGGACGAGATCGAGGCGTCGGGTACCCAATCGGGTGGTGAAGTCGAGTATCTCCTCTTGCGGCATGACGGGCGGACCTGGGTCGGCGTCGGCTCGGACCACACCGATCGCGAAGTCGAAAAGCTGGGCGTCACCATCTCCAAGCAGATGTGCGACAAGCCGATCGCGCGCCAATTCTGGCCTTACGACGAGGTCGCGCCGCATTGGGACCGGCTGATCCTGCGTTCGTTCGTGGTCGAAAACGGCAAGCGCGCCGTGTATCAAGATGGCCCCGTGGCGGCGATGCTGCATCCGGAGGACTTGCTGTCGCGCTTCGCCGCCGACGGCGCATTACCCGACGACACGCTGATGTTCTGCGGAACATTGGCGGCGCATGGTGGTGTGCGTGCCACCGGCCAGTTCGCCTTCGAAATCGAAGATCCGGTGCTCGGGCGCAAGATCGCGCACGAGTATAGCGTGACGACCCTCCCGGTGTTGGGATGAGCGCAGAACTGCCGGCGCGAGCGAAGGAGCGGCGCACGCCAGTGCAGCGTACGCGACCGCCATCGCCGACGTCCGCGCGCCACGTTACGCCGCAATCGCTGCGCGATCTCGCTTACGAGGCGATCAAGTATCGAATCATCACCTGTGCCTTCAAACCCGGCGAATACGTCAACGAGGCGCGCGTCGCCGCGATCCTCGGGCTCGGCCGGACGCCCGTGCATCAGGCGATCGATCGCCTCATGCTTGACGGCATGGTCGAGGTCATTCCGCGCAAAGGTGTGATCGTCAAGCCGGTCAGCCTCGATGAGGTCATGCAGATCATCGAGGCGCGGCTTGTGGTTGAGCCGCAAGGCGTCCGCATGACGGCCGCGCGCGCCGATGAGACCGATATCGCCGCGCTCAGTGACATACTTGGGCGCGCGCGCCAATGGACCGCCGTGCGCAACGTCGAGCAGATGATGCTGCTGGACCGCGAGTTTCACCTCGTGCTGGCGCGCGCGGGCCGCAACGACGTTTTCGCCGATATTCTGCGCAAGCTGCATGAGCGCGCGTTGCGCTTCTGGTTCATCTCGCTGACGGATGCCGGCCACCACGGTGCTGTTCAGGACGAGCATGGCGCGATCCTGCAGGCGATACGAGGCCGCGATCTCGACGCGGCGGAGGCGGCCATGCGCAACCACATCGAGTCGTTCCGCAAAAACGTCGCACGTTATCTGTGAAGTAAAATCCGCGGGCACCCCCGCGAACGTCGTGGAGTCTAGTGATGCCAATGAACAAGCCGCATCTTGAGTTTCACCGCCTCGACATGAATGAAGGATGGGTGACGCCGCCGGGCTATCCAGCCGGCATCCAGCAGAAGATCCTCGCGAGCGATCTCGACGAAACGCGGAAAATGGGCAGCCGGACGCGGCTATTGCGCTTCGAGCCTGGCGTCTACACCACAGCGCCATTCGTGCACGATCACTGGGAAGAAGTCTACTTGGTCTCGGGCGATCTCACCGTCGGCAACGATGCGAAGGGCGAGGGTGGCGAATCCTTCTGCGCGCCCACGTACGCCTGCCGTCCGCCCGGCGCGTATCACGGGCCTTTCAAATCGGAAGCCGGCTGCCTGCTTTACGAGTTCCACTATTACGACGAGAGCAAGAAGTAGCGCCCGCTTCGCGAGGCGTGCTGGCGAGTTGCTGAGTTGTGTCGAGGTACGGGTATGGCTGTTGACGATCAGCGCGTATTGATAGCGGGTGGTGGTCCCGTCGGGCTGCTTTGTGCCTGGCTGCTCGGGCGGCAGGGCATTCCGGTCCGGCTCTTCGACGTCAACGACTCTCCGCAGGCGGATCCGCGCGCGGCGACGACCCATCCCGCGACGCTCGATCTGCTGGGTGATGACGGACTTGCCGACGATATGGCGCGTGTCGGGCTCGTCGCGCCGATTTTCCAATTCTGGGACCGGCCGAGCGGCGAGAAGGTCGCCGAATTCGATCACGCCATTCTCAAAGCCGATACGAACCATCCGTTCGTCGTTCAATGTGAGCAGTTCAAGACCGCCAAGCTCATTCTCGACCGTACGCGCAATTTGCCG
>DASXOK010000285.1:0-2302 GCA_036494425.1 Pseudolabrys sp. | reverse complement strand
ACGCCCTCCTTCACTGCACGGCCGCCGGATCTACGCCGCTTCCCATTGATCACGAGAGTTTCGCGGTTGCTGGCCCGCTCGCCCTAGTCAGCAACGCCTTCTATCCGGTTCTCGTTCATCGGCCCGCAGCTTCGCTCCACGATTCCTCCCCACATTCGGTCGCCCTCATGCAGTTGCGCTTCGCTCGTTGTGATCAACTCACGATGGGACTTTCACCCACAAGAGGGCGCCCATGCTGGGCGCACCAAAAAAAGCAGGATGCCGCGCGCGCGGCATCCTGCTCCGATAGTTGAAGCTACTCCGCGCCTTCGAGCCTGGGGATCTGAATGCCGCCCGGCTTCTTCGGCCGCAACCGCACATAGATCTGCAAGCCGATCAGCAGCACGCAGAGTCCGACGAAGACGGCCGAGATCGGACGCTCGACGAACACCCCGAGGTCACCGCGCGAGATCAGCATGGCGCGGCGGAAGTTCTCCTCGAAGCGCGGTCCGAGCACGAAGCCGAGCAGGATTGGCGCCGGGTGGAAGCCGAGCCGCAGCAGCACATAGCCGAGCGCACCGATGACCGCCGTCTCGCCGACCTGGAACATGTCGTTATTGGCGGCATAGACGCCGATGCACACAAAGAACATCGCGCTCGGATAGAGGTACTTGTAGGGAATCGTCAGCAGCTTCACCCACAGGCCGATCAGCGGCACGTTGAGGATGACCAGCATGATGTTGCCGATCCAGAAGCTCGCCACCAGGCCCCAGAAGATATCCGGATGCTCCTTGATGAGCTGCGGACCCGGCACGATGCCCTGAATCATCAGCGCGCCGAGCAGCAGCGCCATGACGGCGTCGCCCGGAATGCCGAGGCTCATGGTCGGGATGAAGTCGCCCTGCACCGAGGAGTGCGTCGAGGCCTCGGGGCAGACCACGCCTTCGATCATGCCGGTGCCGAACTTCTCCGGCGTCTTCGAGATCTTCTTCTCCGTCGCGTAGGCGACGAAAGAGGCGATGGTCGGACCGGTACCGGGAATGAGCGAGCACAGGCTGCCGATGAGGGTGCCGCGGAACATCGGCATGATGGAACGCTTCATTTCATCCTTGGACGGCCGCATGTCCTTCAGGGTGACCTTGGCGTATTTGGCGTTGACCGTGGACACCTGATTGACGCTGTTCATGAACTCGCCGATGCCGAACAGGCCGAGCGCGAGCGCGATCAGCTCGATGCCATCGTCGAGATGCGTGAGCCCGAAGGTGAAGCGCTCGGACCCCGTCTCGATGTCGGTGCCGACGATGCCCAGCATCAGGCCGAGCACGGTCATGGCCACGCCCTTGACCGGCGAGCCGCGCGCCAGCGTCGAGCCGGCCAAGAGGCCGAGCAACATCAGCGAGCAGATTTCGGCTGGGCCGAACTCCATGGCCACCCGCACCAGCACCGGGGCGAGGAAAACCATCTCGGTGATGCCCCAGGAGGCGCCGACAAAGGACGCGAACACTGTCGCGCCGAGCGCCGCACCTCCTCTGCCCTGCTGGGTCATCGGGAAGCCGTCGAGACATGTCACCGCGTGCGGTGGATGACACGGCAGGTTCAAGAGGATCGAGCAGATGGCGCCGCCGTATTGCGCGCCGTACATCACGCCCGCCAGCATCAGAATAGCGCCAACAGGCGGAATGCCGAAGGTCAGCGGCAACAGGATCGAGATTGTCGCCAGAGGCCCCATGCCCGGCAGCACGCCGACCATGTTGCCTACCAGGACGCCGAGGAAACACCAGACAATGTTGTGCGGCTCGAGCGCGACTCCGAAGCCGTACCAGAGGTCCGTTAAAGCAGTTCCGATCACAGACCCCTCCAGGTGAACACGGGCATCGGGACTTGCAGGATGTACGAGAACAGGCCGACACCGAAAATGGTAATGACAGCCGCGAGGATCGCGGAATTCTTCACCGTCGCTTCGCGGTCACCCATGGCCGCCACGAAGACGCAGGCGAAGGTGCCTGGCGCCATGCCGCCATACGTGCCGAACAGCATGAAGACCAGCGGTGAGGACAGGATGCAGGCCCAGGCCAGCCACTCGGGCTTTTCGGGCAGGATGTCTTCATCCTCGCCTTCGGCTGCGGTCAAAGCCGTGCCGGCAATGGCAATGCCTAACAGGATGAGGATAACGCCGAGCACGGTGGGCAGGAAGCCCGGGCCCATGTGCATCAACGTGCCGAGTTGATAGGTTGGACCCTTGAGGGCCATGAGCAGGCCAAAAAGGATCATGAGGCCGCCGGCATAGAAGTCGCGCTTTCGCGCGAGGCCCGATACCAGCGTG
>DASXOK010000284.1:0-4768 GCA_036494425.1 Pseudolabrys sp. | reverse complement strand
ACGCCCTCCTTCACTGCACGGCCGCCGGATCTACGCCGCTTCCCATTGATCACGAGAGTTTCGCGGTTGCTGGCCCGCTCGCCCTAGTCAGCAACGCCTTCTATCCGGTTCTCGTTCATCGGCCCGCAGCTTCGCTCCACGCTTCCTCCCACATTCGGTCGCCCTCATGCAGTTGCGCTTCGCTTCGCTCGTTGTGATCAACTCACGATGGGACTTTCACCCACAAGAGGGCGCCCATGCTGGGCGCACCAGACAAAAAGCCCCGGCTGGCGGCCGGGGCTTTTGTCACGCAGGGAGACTGCGCGTACTCTCAGTTCGCGTCATTCATCGATACACGGGGTAATTGGAGTCCTCGCGGTGGATGTAGCTGTGCCGCCCGGACCATTGCGGCTGCGCGGACCCATCGGGGACGTACGCGTAGGCACCATTACCGCTCGCGTAGCCACGATGACCTCTGGAGTAGAGGCGTTGTTCAGTGAGGCCTTGGCTGTCATAGCTCTGGCCGCCATAGAGCGAGGCGGCCGGCGGATTGACGTTGCCCGTCCCGAAGTCGGGATCGAACGACTGAGCCAAAGCAGGGGTCGCGAGCATTGCGAGGAAAGCCGTACCAATGAGAAGTTTCTTCATTGCATGTGCCCTTTATTGACAGTTTTGGCGGGGGTGCCGCCGGGCGCCCGTCGCCCGACCGTCAGATGGGATCGGCAGTGGCGCTGTGCTTGTTTGGAATTGCCGCATTGATTGAGCGGTTGCGAATTTCGGAGATGGCAGGTCGCCATCGCCGGCTACCGCGCGCTGACCACATCAGCGCTGCTCACGCGGGCGTGAGGTGCGGTGTGACCGCGATCACATAAGCCCCATCAACCGAATGCTAGCCTTTCATCGAACGCGGCGTGCCCTGCGTCAGGTGCGCCTTTTTGAATAAGGAGATTGAAACTAATTCGAGACAGGGAGCGATACCATGACACGCCTCGTCGCATGCATTGCCTGCATGTTGCTGTTCGTCTCTCCAGCGTTCGCCGATGACGTTTTCCTTGGCGCCGGCGGAGTCCACTACGCGCACATGGCCGTCACGGCGCTGGGCCTGCTTTTCGCGATCCGGATGGCCGACCAGGCCTTCGGCCGCCGCGCGCTTCCCCTCGCCGACAGCCCCACTTTCCCCCGCTACATGACCAGCCGCGGCCAGTACCTCCTGGGAAGCTGGGCCTTCACCGTGATCGCGGCCTTCGTGTTTCTCCTCATCGTCTACCTGCACAAAGAAGTCATTCAGGTGGCCAAGCTGTTTGGCGAGCCATTGTCCAAGAACATCATCGAAGCGGTGTCGAACGACGACGCGTCCTATCTGCTCATCGTCGTCGTGATGGGGTCGATCTATCTCTTCCTACTTCAGAAAGAGGCCGAATGGAACGTGCTGCTGATGTTACGCGACCTCATCCAGACCTGGATCAGCGTCCCCCAGCTTGGCCGCAAGATCGTCGACGAAATCTCGTTCGCTTTGACGGTGCCGGATCACGCGGTCGACGAGGTCGTTAACAAGTCGACCGGGGTCGCCAAGGCCGACTTCCGCAAGGACAAGCGCACCGTCGACCGCGTATGGGCCGAGATTTGCTACATGCAATGGTGGATATCGCGGCGGCAGGCTTCGGGCGACGACGCGACCTTCTTTTCCGAGCCCAGCTTCAACCTCGACCAGCTTGTCGACCAGCACGACAAGATATCCTGGCAGGTCCAGCTGCTAAAATCCGGTGCTGCATTGCCGGCGCAAATTACTGCAGAAAGCATCTACCTTGAGCTCAAGGCGATCCAGCTCAAATTCTCGCGCCTGGTCGCGTGCTATCTGCTCTATCGGAATGGATCGCGTCAGCGGCTTGCCTTGGATGCGCGCAGCTTCGGCCTGCCGTTCAAGGACGAGCACATGGACAACCCGCTGCGCTATTCGGTGATCTACCTGCTCACCGTCATCGCCGCGGTCTATGTCAGCGTGTACGGCTCCGCCATTCTCTATGACCTGCTCGCCGGCAAGGGCGCCATGACCGCGTTCTCGGAGCAGTCCGCTGAGAGGGTCTTCAGCTGGATCATGTACTCTCTTTCGAACTACGGTCTAGCGATCGTCTCGGTACTCGCGGTGCGCCTTGCGATCTGGAAGGTCACCGAGGTCAAAAAGCACGCCTACGTCCTCACCTATTGCTGGACGTTTCTACTCGCCTGCGCAATGGGCCCACTCGGGCTCACGATCGCGACAAAGCTCAACGGGGTTTCGTCCGTCGCGGCGCTGCCCGTGGTCCAGACCTACACCCAAATGCTGCAATGGGGCGTCGGACCGGGTCTCGTCGCGGTCTGCATCAGCTACTTCATGGACCGGCAACTGTCGTCCGATCTTCCCAACATCGACACCTCGATCGTGGTCCGCCGCGTCGTGAACAGCGTGCTGTTCACCTGCTTCACCATCGCACTGCAGGTGCCGCAACTGATGGCGCTGCAGCCCTCGGCGAATACGGCGTGGGAGCCGAGCAAGCTACGCCTCGTGGTGCTCGGCACGACGTTTGTCGTCACCTTGAGCCTGGTGCTTGTGGCGCAGTTCGGCCTGCGGACGCAGCGCGCCAGCAAGGTGCTGTCGGCGCAACAGCCCGCGGAGTAGCGGCGGCACGCATAGGCCTTCTTCCGGCCGAAGTCGGACCCATCCGGCTTCGGCCGTTACTTTTTCTCCCGTGCCGCTTTGAATCCGGCGACGAAGCGCGCCAGAGTCTCGGAGGTTACGCCACGCGGCAACATCGCCTCGATGAGCGAGAACTTGCCGCGGCGGTTGACCGCGTCCTCGAGCGCGCTCACCAGCGCGGCGTGCGTCGTCACCCGGTCGCCGTGGCCGCCGATCGACTTGGCGATGTCGGCGAAGTGCCAGTCATCGAGATCGTTGAAGCGCGACTCCGGCTGGAAAGCGCGCAGCATCTCCCAGCTCTTGTTGTTGAACAGCACGACGATTGGATCGAGTCCGTAACGCGCGCAGTTGCCGAGTTCCCAGCCCGTCATCTGGAAGGCGCCATCGCCGACCAGGATCAACGGCCGCCGCCCGGTCGCCGCCGCGACGCCGATGCCGGCCGGCACGCCGAAGCCCATGCCGGCGTAATAGCCGGGCGCTGCCAGCGCCGTGTTCTCGATCTCCATCGCGGTGAACAGGCAGTCGCCGATATCGGACGTCATCGGCATGGCGCCATGCCGGTCGAACAGATCGTTGATGGCGCGGGCAATGTCGGACGGCATGATCGGCTTGTCGTCGGCCGGCAGATGACGCGGATATTCGAGCGCCACGCGCAGCACCGGCACCCGCGCCGTGCCGCCACTGGCGCGGCTGATGAGGGCGTCGATCAGCGCGTCGATCGGCATATCGCGATAGCTGTGATGGCCGACGCACACCTCCCGGTCGATCGCCAACATCGCACGACGCTGGTCGAGCACGCGCTGTGAGAGGGCGAAATTGGTATCCGACACGATGACGCCGAGCAGCAGCAACGCATCCGCGTCTTCGACCAGCCGCGTGATGCTCGGCTCTCCCGCCGCGCCGAAATAGGTGCCGACCGTGACGTCGGGCGCGTGCTCGAGGAGCCCCCGCCCCATGAAGGTCGTGACCACCGGCAGCTTGAGCTTGCGCGCGAACTCGGCGACCTGCTCCTCGACACCGTAGCGGCGGATCTCGACATCGACAATGATCGCCGCGCGCTTCGCCGCCGACAGGCGCGTCATGATCTCATTGGCGCATTCGCGCAGTGCCTCCGGGTCGACCGGCGTGCGCGGCAGCACCGGCACGGCGGCGCATTCAGCGCCCACTATGTCGCGCGGCAATTCGATGTAGACCGGCAACGACCGCTCGCGTGCACTGCGCAGAACGCGCGCTATCTCGGCCGGCGCGGTCGCGGGATCGGTCAGCACCGCCTGGTCGCAGGTGACTTCGCGCAACACCGCGAATTGCGTGTCCACCGAGCGCGCCTGATGGTGCAGCATGAACCCGCTGGTGCGCTCGCGCACGCCCGGCGCACCGGCGATCAGCACCACCGGCGAGCGCTCGGCATAGGCGCCGGCGATGGCATTGACGATGTTGAAGGCGCCGGCGCCGTAGGTCACCGCCGCGACGCCGATCCCGGAACGATATCGTGCCGCCGCATCCGCGGCGAAGCCGACGGCCGGCTCGTGGCTGAAGGTGAAGCAAGGCAGAATGCCGCTCTCTTCAATCACTTTGAAGAACGGCAGCACGAAATCGCCCGGGATGCCGAACATCTCCCGGGCGCCGTGATCCTTCAGGCCTTGCAGCAAAGCCGTTGCGAGCGTGGGCATGACCCCATCAGTCTAAGAAAAGGGGCCGTCAGGCAGAAGCGCCCAAGCGCTCACGATGATTTGCCCGCCCCAACGCTCCGCGCCGACGTTCGGGAAACGAGCCGCCGCCTCAGAACGGAATCTCGTCGTCCATGTCATCGCGGCGGCCGCCACCGCCGCCCGCGCCGGCCATGGCCGGACGCCGCGCCGCGGTCGGACCCGGCGAGCCGAAGTCGCCGGCGCTGTCGCTGTCGCTGGCCCCGCCGCCCGCACCGCCCCGGCCGTCAAGCATCGTGAGAGCGGAATTGAAGCCCTGCAGCACGACCTCGGTCGAGTAGCGGTCCTGCCCGTCTTTGTCCTGCCATTTGCGTGTCTGCAGCGCGCCTTCCAGGTACACCTTCGCGCCCTTCTTCAGGTACTGCTCGGCCACCTTGGCGAGCCCCTCGCTGAAGATGACGACGCGGTG
>DASXOK010000283.1:0-2863 GCA_036494425.1 Pseudolabrys sp. | reverse complement strand
CTGGTCGAGCCGCCGGGCGAATGCCGCAACAATCACGAGGTGATCGCGGCGCTCGCCAAGCGTCTCGGCGCCGAGCACGCGGGCTTTTCGATGAGCCCGCGCGAATTGATCGATCAGATGCTGCGCGTATCGAAGCGCGGCACGCTTGATGAGCTTAAAGCGAACCGCTGGCTCGATTGCCAGCCGCCGTTCCGGCAGGCGCATTACCTCGACGGCTTCCCGTGGCCGGACGGAAAATTCCGCTTCAAGCCGGATTGGGAGCACGTGCCGTTCCGCAGCCCGTATCAGTCGGGGCCGGTCGGCGAGATGCCGCGCATGCCGGACTATTGGGCGTCAGTGGAAGAGGCAGATAGCGCGCATCCGTTCCGTCTGGCGACGTCGCCGGCGCGCGGCTTCCTCAATTCGACCTTCAACGAGACGCCGACCTCGCTCGCCAACGAGAAGCGGCCGACGGTGATGATCCATCCCGACGACGCGGCGGAGCAGGGCATCGCCGACGGCGATTATGTCGTGCTTGGCAATGCGCGCGGCGAGGTGCGGCTGCACGCCAGGATTTTCGGCGGTGTGCGGCGCGGCGTGCTGATCGCGGAATCGATCTGGCCGAACTCGGCTTACGCCGACGGCTGCGGCATCAACACGCTCACCGGCGCGGACTCCGTCGCGCCCTACGGCGGCGCGGCGTTCCACGACAACAAAGTGTGGGTGCGGCGTGCCCCGGACGCGGCGCAGCACGAAGTGATGCGCCGCTGATCCGGGGCCGTACAGATTTCTGAGTTTGCGACGGTCCCGGGTCTGCAGCGCGTCATTGCATGCCGCGCTGCGCCCGGGACAGGCCTCAGAGCTCCTTCCCGATCAGCCGATCGACTGAGTAGCGGCCGCCGCCGCGCAGGGAGATGAAGAACATCACGATCCCCAGCAGCAGCACATATTCGAAGCCGCCTTTGCCGGCCGAGAAGCCTCTCGGCAAATGGATGGCGAGAAACATCACGCCAATCTCGATCGCCATTGCCGCAGCGAAGAAGCGCGTGAACAGGCCAAGCGCGACGCAGGCTGAGCCCACTGTTTCGAGGAAGATCACGGCATAGGCGCAGAACACCGGCGCCGGGAAGGCGACCTTCTCGAAGAAGGCGATTTCAGCCGGGACGCCGGCCTGCACCTTGGCCCATCCGTGCATAAATAAAATGTAACCGATGATGAAGCGCACAAGTGCATAGACGACTTCAGGCGCGGAGGCATAGAAGCCGGCAAGGCCCGGAATAAGCAGCTTCACCTGACCCTTGGCGGTCGTGTCTGTCATGAAAGTCCCCACTTTATTGTTCGATAGGCGCCGCCGGTCCGGCAACGCGAGGCGAGCATCCCACCGCTATAACACCGGAACTCGATCCGGTATTCACGGAGTCGCGAGAGCCACGAAAATTCCCAGATTTAATTTGCGGGGACGACGAGGGTGGCGTCGGGTGCGGCGGCACCCGCAATGCGGCATCGTCCGTCGACGACGCTGACGCGGCCCTCGGCCACAAGCTTGAGCGCCAACGGATAGATGCGGTGCTCGACCGCGAGAACGCGAAGGGAGAGCGTCTTCTCGTCGTCGTCGTCGTGCACGGCAACGGCGCCCTGCGCGATGATCGGGCCGGAATCCATTTCCGGCACCACGAAATGCACGGTTGCGCCATGCAGCTTCACGCCGGCCGCGAGCGCGCGCTTGTGTGTGTCGAGGCCTTTGAAAGAGGGCAGCACAGCAGGGTGGATGTTGAGCATGCGCTCCTGCCAGCGCGCGACGAAGTCCGCCGTAAGCAGGCGCATGAAGCCGGCGAGGCAGACGAACTCGGTGCGGTGTTGCTCGAGCAGCGCCTGCAGGGTGGCGTCGAAGGCCGCGCGGTCTTTGCCGTATTTGGTGTGATCGACTACGGCGGTGGCGATACCCGCGGCCTTTGCCGTTTCAAGGCCGCCGGCATCGGGACGGTTCGACGCCACCAGCACGATCTCGGCCGGATAGGTCTTATCCTTTGTGGCCTCGATCAGCGCCGCCATGTTGGAGCCGCGGCCGGAGATGAGGACGGCGACGCGCTTCCTCGGCATCACGTCACCCGGCGAGATCGAGCGTGCCGTCGTAGGCGACGCGCGGCTCGTCCGGCCTGCGAATCACTTCGCCGATGCGCGTGACGCTCTCGCCCGCGCGTGTGAACGCGGCGGCTACCCCGTCGGCACCGTTCGGCGCAACGATGACAATCATGCCGATGCCGCAATTAAACGTCCGCAGCATCTCGTTCTGCGCGATGTTGCCGGTCGCCGCCATCCATTTGAAGACAGGCAGCACGGGCACGCGTGCAAGATCGACGCGCGCGCCCAAGCCCTTCGGCAGCACACGCGGGATATTGTCGGGGAAGCCGCCGCCTGTGATGTGGGCGAGGCCCTTCACCGCTTTGGTCTCGCGCAGCGCGGCGAGACACGACTTCACATAGATACGCGTCGGCGTGATGATTGCTTCACCGAGCGACTGCTTCGGCGCGAAAGGGGCGGGCGCGGTCCACGCGAGGCCGCTCTTCTCGACGACCTTGCGCACCAGCGAATAGCCGTTGGAGTGCACGCCGGAGGATGCGAGGCCGAGGATCACGTCACCTTCGGCGATGTCCTTGCGCGGCAGCAGGTCGCCGCGCTCGGCGGCGCCGACGGCAAAGCCGGCGAGGTCGTAGTCGTCGCCCTGGTAGACGCCCGGCATCTCGGCGGTCTCGCCGCCGATGAGCGCGCAGCCCGCCTCGCGGCAGCCGACGCTGATACCGGCGACGACGGCGGCGCCGATCTCCGGCTCGAGCTTTCCACAGGCAAAGTAGTCGAGGAAGAACAGCGGCTCGGCGCCTTGCAC
>DASXOK010000282.1:0-2142 GCA_036494425.1 Pseudolabrys sp. | reverse complement strand
CGACCTCGATCTCGCCGGCCATCATTCGATCCGGCTCAAGATCGAGGTCAAGCCCGACGCCCGCCACCCCGGCGGGGTCAACGTCTTCGGCCGCGGCTTCGGCAATTACGACCAGGACATCATCCTGCGGCTGACCACCGCGCCGTAGGAGAGGGAACCCCTTCCCCCCTCGCGGGGGAAGGTGGCCCCATAGCCCGTCAAAAGACGGGCGTTCTTCGAACGCCCTATGGGGCCGGATGAGGGAGATCGAGCGGAGCGAGATGGCTCCGTGGTGCGCCGGGCGTTGCGGAAATCTGCACGTGTGGCTCAGTAATCGGAGGGCCTCCGTGTTGAACATTCGGAGCCATCTCGCTCCGCTCGATCCCCCTGTACCCTTCACGATAACCGAAGAGCCCTTTTTGATATAGGCTGATCGGTTCGGGTCAGCCCGTGGGGAGCAGCCCAACTCCCCCCGCGTTTCGAGCGCCTGATGAGGACAAGCGCCCCCTCGGGTTGGCCGCGACGGAGGTCCGCTAGGAGGTCGCGCCTCGAGCGCCAGTACAGGGATCGACAGGAGTCGCGGTTGGCCCGAAGCTGAAGGAGACGGTCATGACAGAGGATATCGAATGGTTTGTCGGTTTTGATTGGGCGAGCCAGACCCATGTCGCCTGCCTGTTGGATCGCAACGGGCGGATGGCCGGGGAGCGCAAGGTCGCTCATGGCGGCGCGGAACTGGCCGAGTTCTGCGATTGGCTGCTCGCTAAGAGCGGCGCCCCGCCCACGCGCATCGGCGTGGCGATCGAGACGCCGCACGGACCGGTCGTGGAATTGCTGCTCGAGCGCGGCTTCGCGGTGTTCGCCATCAACCCCAAGCAACTCGACCGCTTTCGCGATCGCTTCACCGTGGCCGGCGCCAAGGATGACAGCCGCGACGCGCATGTGATGGGCGACAGCCTGCGCACCGATCGGCGCGCGTTCCGCCGGCTCGAGGTCGATGACGCCACGGTCATCGAGTTGCGCGAATGGTCGCGCATCGCCGAAGAGTTGACCAAGGAGCGCACCCGCCTGGCCAATCGGATTCGCCAGCAATTGTGGCGCTACTACCCGCAGATGCTGCAAGTGGCCGACGACTTGACGGCCGAGAACTTCCTGGCGCTGTGGGAACGCGCGCCCACGCCCGCCACGGCCGCCGAGATCGACGAGGCCAGCATCGCGCAAGTCCTGAAGGCTCATCGCGTCCGCCGGATCGGCGCCGCCGAGACCCTGCGCATCCTGCGCCAGAGGCCGCTGCAAGTGGCCGCCGGCGCGACCGAGGCGGCGGTCGCCCATATCAAGATCGCCGCCGAACGCGTGCGATTGATCAACCGCCAGATCAAGGACGCCGATCACAAGCTCGACGCGCTCTGCTCCCTGCTCGAACAGCCCGAGAACGACGAACGGGAGAACGAGCCGGGGCAGAGGTCCGAGCAGCGCGACGTGACGATCCTGCGCTCCGCGCCGGGGCTGGGAAGGACCATCCTCGCCACGCTGCTCGTCGAGGCCACCGAGCCCCTGCGCCGCCGAGATTATCAGGTCTTGCGGATCTTGTCCGGCGCCGCTCCGGTGACGCGCCGCAGCGGCAGAATGCGTCTCGTCTCGCGCCGCCTGGCCTGCAACCAGCGCCTGCGCGAGGCCCTCTATCACTGGGCCCGCGTCGCCATGCAGGTCGATCCGCAATGCGAGAAGCGCTACGCCGCCCTGCGCCAGCGCGGCAAGAGCCATGGATGCGCGCTGCGAACCCTCGCAGATCGATTGTTGGCGATGGCCTGCGCCATGCTCAAAAACCAAACCCTGTTCGATCCCAACCACAGGACCGCACCGACCGCCGCCCCAGCCTGACCATCCCTTGGTTCGACCGCAACGGCCATCCCTTCGTCCCGACCTGCCGCACGGCAGAGCGCCGCGCGCAGCGGAAGTCACCCCGAAGGGGGCGGAGCGAAGCGAAGCACCGCGCCCTTGCGCGGTTGACGCAGCGAGCACGGCGCTACCCTCATGCGCAGAAGACGAAGCGAAAAAATCGCACCCGAGCGGGCTTACAGACCCGCTCATGACTCTTGACAACCGCTAGGAGGTCCTCATCCGTCATTGCTTCGCAATGACACCTTCCCCCGCGAGGGGGGAAGG
>DASXOK010000281.1:0-2225 GCA_036494425.1 Pseudolabrys sp. | reverse complement strand
ATGGTGGATCTGCTTTACGAGGGTGGCATCGCCAACGTGAACTACTCGATCAGCAATACCGCTGAATACGGCGAGTATGTCAGCGGGCCCCGCATCATCACCGCCGACACCAGGACCGAGATGAAGCGCGTACTCGCCGATTTCCAGTCCGGCCGCTTTGCACGCGATTGGATGCTGGAGAACAAGGTCAATCAGACGAGCTTCAAAGCGGCCCGCCGCCGCATGGCCGAGCACCCGATCGAGTCCATCGGCGAGAACTTGCGCGCGATGATGCCGTGGATCGCCAACAGCGCCTTGGTGGACAGGACGAAGAACTGAACGTTCCGCGTCGCATCAAGCGACGGCCGCCGCCATCCGCTCGCGGATCGCGCCGGCGATGCGCTCGAAGACCGGGCTCCATTGCCGGCTTTGGTCCTGACGGAAAAGGCGCATCGTCGGGTACCACGGGGTGTCGTCCCGCTCTGTGAGCCACCGCCAGTCCGGTACTGCCGGCAGGGCGGTGAACACCGGCTTGCCGAGCGCGCCTGCGAGGTGCGCCGGCAGCGAGTCGATGCTCACCACGAGGTCGAGATTGGCCACCAGCGCCGCCAGTTCGAGCAGAGCGTCGGCCGAGAGGTCGGCCTCGTTCAGCACGCGCTCGATCCTGTTGCCGAAAGGCACAGCGGCTATCTCCGCCGCCGCCGGCTGCTTCTGCAGCGAGATCAGCCGCACGCCGGGGATCTCGGCCAGCGGCGCCAGCGCGGCGAGGGGAGCGGCACTTGCCCCCGTCGCTCCTTGCCAGACGATGCCGATCTTGTAGCCGTCGCCCCTGAGGCGCTCGGCCCATTGCGCCACGCGCGCCGGGTCCGCCGTCAGATAAGGTTCCTGCGCCGGGATCGTGTTCGGCGTCAGATGCAGCATGCGCGGCGCCGACATCAACGGCAGCCACAAAATGCGCCGCGGATCGGCCTTGAGCGCCGCGGCCGAGGTCACCACGCGTTCGACGCCAGGCAAAGTGTGCAGCAGCGGCGCCAGCGTCTCGTGTGCCAGCAGCCACACCGGATAGCCGCGCCCGGCCATGAGCGATGCGTAACGCGCCATCTGCACCGTGTCGCCGAGCCCTAGTTCGGCCACCAGCACCAGACGGAAATCGCCCGGCGGTTCGCCATTCCAGCGCGGATGATCGAGCGGTGTATAAGCCGGCGCCTTCAGGTTGCCGCGCGACTCGAACAGGGCAAAGCCCTCGCGCCATTCGCCCATCAGCAGCAGAAGCTGCCCGAGCGCGAACGAGGTCGCCGCGTCCTTAGGCTCGAGCGCGAGCGCCTCCTGCATCAGCGCGCGCGCCTCGGTGAAGCGCCCCTGGTGCTTCACCGCGAGGCCCTTGTGCGCGAAGGCCAGATGCTGCTTGGGGGCAAGTCTGGTGACCGTGTCGTACCCAGCCTCGGCCTCGGCGTAGCGGCCCACCATCGCCAGCGCATTGGCGCGGTTCATCAGGATGTTCGGCGCCTGCGGCACGATCGCCAGCGCCTTGTCGTAATTCTCGAGCGCCTCCGCGTGCCGCCCCAGGTCCTGGAGCAGGGCGCCCCGGTTGAGCCAGTCGCCCGGCGAATTGGGGTTGAGGGTCAGCGCCCGGTCGAAGCTTTTCAGCGCCTCCAGCGGCAGGTCGGCATCCACCAGGATATTGGCGCGATTGCCGTGGGCGTCGGCGAGATCGGGGTCGATGGCAATGGCGCGGTCGAAGCTCTTGATCGCCTCAAGCGGTTCGCCCAGCCGGTCGAGCGCCTGGCCGAGCAGATTGTGCGCCTTGGCGGTGTCGTGGCCGCAGCCGATCGCCTTGCGGACGAGTTCGGCCCCCTGCTTGTACTGGCCCTCCTGGCAGGCCACCACGGCCACGTAATAGAGCGCCTCGCCGTTGTCGGGATCGTTGCGCAGCACTTCCGTATAGCGCTCCATGGCCAGCCCCACTTGGCCCTGGCGGTGGTGGAAGAGGCCCTGTTGCAGGAGTTGTGCGGCGGTCTGGAATTCGCTCATGCCGCGCTTCTAAGCAGGGTTTGGGCGGATTGAAAAGGGCGGCGGGAGAGCGTC
Organism: Pseudolabrys sp.; assembly: GCA_036494425.1. Taxonomy (GTDB): domain Bacteria; phylum Pseudomonadota; class Alphaproteobacteria; order Rhizobiales; family Xanthobacteraceae; genus Pseudolabrys. The sequence continues at coordinate 161 of DASXOK010000281.1, read as the reverse complement.
TTTCTTTCTGTCGTCCCCGCGCAGGCGCTAGGGCATGCACACATCTGGTGCGACGGATTGACTCACGTCTGGCTCAGGGGATTCCAGAATCGGGAATTCGTGTGATTTGTATTGCGACACCTCGGTTTTGGCAGAGGTGTCGGCATGCTGGCGCAAATTGA
>DASXOK010000280.1:0-1931 GCA_036494425.1 Pseudolabrys sp. | reverse complement strand
GTGCCGAGCTCCATGATCGGAAACAGGTCGGTCAAATAGTCACGCAGCACGTTGCCGGTGACGGAGATCGTGTCCTGGCCCTTGCGGATGCGCTCGAGTGAAAACTTCATCGCTTCGACCGGCGCAAGAATGCGGATGTCGAGCCCCGCCGTATCCTGATCCTTGAGATACTTTTCGACCTTGGCGATCTCCTGCGCGTCATGGGCGCGATTCTTGTCGAGCCAGAACACGGCCGGGGTGTTGGTCAGGCGCGCGCGACGCACGCCGAGCTTGACCCAGTCCTGGATCGGCGCGTCCTTGGTCTGGCACATGCGGAAGATGTCGCCGGTCTCGACGGGACGCTCCAGCAGAACTTTGCCGTCATCGGCGACGACGCGAACCATTCCGCTCGCGGGCACTTCGAAGGTCTTGTCGTGGGAGCCGTATTCCTCGGCCTTCTGCGCCATCAGCCCGACATTCGAGACCGAGCCCATGGTCTTGGGATCGAATGCGCCATTGGCCTTGCAGTCCTCGATGACCGTCTGGAACAGGCGGGCGTAGCTGCGGTCCGGGATCACGGCCTTGGTGTCGTGCAGCTTGCCGTCCGGGCCCCACATCTTGCCGCCTTCGCGGATCATCGCCGGCACCGAAGCGTCGATGATGAAGTCGCTGGGCACATGCAGGCCGGTAATCCCCTTGTCGGAATTGACCATGGCGAGGGCCGGCCGTTTCGCGTACTCGGCCGCGATGTCGTCCTTGATCGCCTTTTTCTCGGCGTCCGGCAGCGTCTCGATCTTGGACAGCAGATCGCCGAAACCGTTGTTGAGGTTGATGCCGAGCTTCTTCAGCGTGGCCTCGTGTTTCTTGATCACGTCGGCGAAGAATTCGGAAACGACATGGCCGAACACGATGGGGTCGGCGATCTTCATCATGGTTGCCTTGACGTGCAGTGAGAACAGCACGCCTTGCTTCTTGGCGTCTTCGATCTGCTCGGCAAAGAAGGCGCGCAGCGCCTTGCGGCTCAGCACCGCCGCGTCGATGATCTCGCCGGCGATCAGCGGCGTCTTCGCCTTCAGCACCGTGGTCTTGCCGCCGGCTTCGACCAGCTCGATGCGGGCGTTGGTCGCCGACGCGACGGTGGTCGAGATTTCCGAGCCGTAGTAATCGCCGCCCGACATGTACGCGACATGCGATTTGGAGTCCTTGCTCCAGGCGCCCATCTTGTGCGGATTGTTGCGGGCGTATTGCTTGACCGCGCCGGCCGCGCGGCGGTCGGAATTGCCTTCGCGCAACACCGGGTTGACGACGCTGCCGAACACCTTGCCGTAACGGGCCTTGATCTCCTTCTCGGCGTCCGTCGTCGGATTGTCCGGATAGTCCGGTACCGCGTAGCCGTTGCCTTGCAGTTCCTTGATCGCGGCCTTGAGCTGCGGGATCGAGGCCGAGATGTTAGGCAGCTTCATGATGTTGGCTTCGGGCCTCAACGTGAGCTCGCCGAGTTCGGTGAGTTCGTCGTTGATCCGTTGCGCGGCGGTGAGCTTCTCGGGGAAAGTGGCGACGATGCGGCCGGCCAGCGAGATGTCCTTCTGCGTGACCGACACACCCGCCGTGCCTATGAAGGCTTTGACGATCGGCAGCAGGGAATAGGTCGCGAGCGCCGGGGCTTCATCGACCTTAGTCCACATGATTTCGAGATCTGGCATGCTTGCACCTCTGGTCGCCGTGCTTGTTTGGGCCGACCGGAAACTGAACATTGGCGGGCGCGGTGGAATGGCTTCCCCCTCGGGCCCTCAAATGAATTGTTCTCGGCACGGACATCGCCAATCGGGCGTCCGACTGACGGGAGTTTGGCGCGCGCCCTATAGCATCCGCATTCCACAGGTAAAAGCCTTGTTTCGTCCGATGTTTCGGACGGGACAGGGTACCGTCGCTTGACGAATGCGGCCGGCTTG
>DASXOK010000279.1:0-3079 GCA_036494425.1 Pseudolabrys sp. | reverse complement strand
GAGCCCTGGCCCGAACTCATGCGCGATCTGCTGCTCGAGGCCAACGCCGCCGTGCGCGAAGCGCGAGGGGCGGGCGCGAGTGTAGCGCGACAATCTGGATGGGAAGGCGGCGACGATCAGGGATGCATTTTGACGGTCGCGGCGGATTGATGATTGTCGCGGCGCGACAACAATGCAAGCTTTATTTTGTCGGGACGTAATTTATTTGTCGTGGCGCGACGATCAGGACGATACTTTGATTGTCGCGCGCGTTGGCGGACGTCCGACTCCTCGGGCGTTGTCGATCGCCTCTTTTCTTCGATAGCTGTCGACGTTGATTTCGAGGATCGTGGCGTGATGAACGAGGCGGTCGATCGCGGCGAGGGTCATGGCGGGGTCGGTGAAGATCTTGCCCCATTCGCCGAAGGGTTGGTTGGCGGTGATCACCAGAGATCGACGCTCATAGCGTGCACTTATCAGCTCGAACAGGACGCTGGTCTCGGCCTGGTCCTTGGCGACATAGGCCAGGTCGTCGAGGATCAGCAGATGATATTTGTCGAGCTTGGCGATCGCGGATTCGAGGCCGAGATCGCGGCGCGCGATCTGAAGTTTCTGCACGAGGTCGGTGGTTCGGGTGAACAGCACGCGCCAGCCCTTTTCAACCAGGGCCAGGCCGAGCGCGGCCGCCAGATGCGATTTTCCTCCGCCGGGCGAGACAGCGACATGGCGCCGGGATTCTGGCGGGTGAAGAGACAATCTACTACGCGTTTCATCCGCTTGCGGGCAAAACGGTGGCGTCGAGCGGTCGGCGCGTCGTGTACAGAGGCGTGGAGCACCTTACGATCCGTCTCACTGACGACACGCTGACGCTGACGCCAGCGTGGATGATGCGGCCGGAGGCGGCGATGTGCGCGGTCCGGCCCTTTCCAAGGCTTTGCGTGGGACGCTTACGCGATCTGCGCAATCATCTCGATGTGCTTCTAGGCTCCAGCCCCGGGGATTCGTCCCGCGCCAGAGGAGCCGATCATGCGCCTGAAGCCACGCCGAGAGCCGGACCTGTTCGAAAGACCCCCGGATCGACATCCGATCCCGCGCGAGCGTCGCGAGGCGATGGTCGAGATTCTGCGAGCGCTTCTGACCGAGGCGCTGTCGGACGAGGCGGCAATTCCGATCCGGAAGGAGGCGCACCATGAGCCGGATCGCGGCTGAACATGTCGCCCGCGAGGCGATCGTCTACGTCCGACAGTCCACGGTCGATCAGGTGATCAACAATGGGGAAAGCCGGCGACGGCAATATGGGCTTGTCGAGCGTGCGCGGCAGCTCGGATGGGCCAAAGTCAGCGTCATCGATGACGACCTCGGTCGTTCGGGCTCGGGCGTCAGTCGCCCCGGGTTTGAGAAGCTCCTGGCGGCGATTTGCGAGGGTCGGGTCGGCGTGGTGATCTCGATTGAGGCTTCGCGCCTGGCTCGCAACGGACGCGATTGGCACACGCTACTGGAGTTCTGCGGCCTCGTCGGCACGCTGATCGCCGACGAAGACGGCGTTTACGATCCACGCCTCGTCAATGATAGGCTACTCCTCGGCATGAAAGGAACGATGAGCGAGATGGAACTGTCCATCCTACGCCAGCGCGCCCATGAAGCGCTCAAACAGAAAGCCCGGCGAGGCGAGCTATTCACGACAGTGGCGATTGGCTATGTGCGCAAAGGGCTTGATCAGATAGAAAAGGATCCAGACCTTCGAGTGCAAGATGCGCTCGCCCTGATCTTCCGCAAGTTCGCCGAGTTGCAGAGCGCACGGCAGGTTCTTCTCTGGTTTCTGCAAGAGAAGATCGTGTTGCCTGCCGTCCGCCATGGCTTGGAAGGCCGACGTCTGGAATGGAGGGCGCCCGTCTACAACACAATCCATCACATTCTCTGCAACCCGATTTACGCCGGCGCCTACGTGTACGGCCGTTCGGCCAGTAAGACGAGGATCGCAAATGGCCGCAAGCAGGTCGTACGCGGTTTTCGCGTCGAGCGATCAGACTGGGAGGTTTTGATCCGCGACCACCATGAGGGCTATATTGGTTGGGATGCGTTCGAGAGGAATCAGCGCCTGATCAACGACAACGCCAACGGCAAGAGCTGGGCGAGCCGCGGCGCGGTGCGGCGGGGAGAGGCTTTGCTAGCGGGGCTGTTCCGTTGCGGCCACTGCGGACGCAAGCTGCACGTCGCCTACAGCGGGACCAAGGGTGACGTCGCGCGCTATCACTGCCGAGGAGCCTTGATCAACCACGGCGTGGAGCGCTGCATCTCCTTCGGCAGTCTTCGTGTCGACAGTGCGGTTGCCGCGGAGGTGATCGAGCGTATTCAGCCGCTGGGCGTCGAGGCGTCGCTGGCGGCTCTGGGGGCGCGCGGGCGCGAAGACGCCGAGAAGCGCCGGCAGATCGAACTGGCGGTCGAGCAGGCGCGTTTCGAAACGGCGTACGCCCGACGGCAGTATGACGCCGTCGATCCCGACAACCGACTGGTTGCCGGAGAACTGGAGCGGCGTTGGAACGAGCGCTTGAAAGAGGAGCGACGGCTCCAGGACCAACTCGATGCCCTCGGCGTGGTGTCCTCCGATAGCGTAAGCCCAGGCGAACGCGAGGCGCTGCTCAGGCTCGGCGCCGACGTCGAGCGCGCTTGGCATGCGCAAGGGGCGACCATAGCCACGCGCAAACGTATTGTTCGCATGCTGATCGAGGAGATCGTCGTGCGGGTGGAGAACGACGGCTTGGATCTGATCATCCGTTGGGCTGGCGACGATCACACAGCTCTGCGTGTGCGCAAGAACCGTACGGGACAACATCGCTGGAGCGTCGACGCCAATGTTGTTGAGTTGGTGCGGGCCATGGCTCGGCAGATGCCGGACATGGCGATTGCCGCCGCCTTAAACCGCATGGGAAAGACGACGGGCAAGGGCAATTCGTGGACGCGTTCGCGGGTTGTTTCCTTGCGCAACGATCATGACATCGCCGTCTATCGCGAGGGCGAACGAGTCGAGCGCGGCGAAGCGACGTTGGACGAAGCGGCTGAGATGCTCACGGTCAGTCCCGCGACCATCCGTCGTCTGATT
>DASXOK010000278.1:0-3290 GCA_036494425.1 Pseudolabrys sp. | reverse complement strand
TACATGCGTTGCGATGATGACGAGCAACGCACATGGCAACGAGCCAGCGGCGTCCGATCGAGCGCCGAATCTTGATGTCTTCAACAAAAGCTTTAACGGCAGCGCGCCGCCGTCCGGCCTTTCGCCAGTCCTCTCAGCCCTATGGTGGGTGAAGAAAGGCGACTGGGACGCCGCGCATCGCATCGTGATGGACGACGGCGGCCGCGATGCCGCCTGGGCGCACGCGTATCTGCATCGCGTCGAAGGCGACCTCGGCAACGCCGCCTATTGGTATAGACGGGCCGGACGGCCGACGGATGCTGGCGCACTCGATGCGGAATGGAATGCGATCGTCGGCGAACTGCTGCGGCGGGCGCGTTAGCGCCCTTCCGTCGTGACGGGCGGCAAATCCTGATCGCCGTCGACGGTCTTCTTTCCGCCGAACTCGCCGCCGCTGAGAATGAAGATGGCCGCCACGGCGACGACGATGGCGCCGATGACGATTCCGAACATGCTGTTGTTGCTATCCATGACCTTCGCCCAACGTCAGGTATGGCGTGCGGTTCCGGAATGCGGGTTATGCACGGGGAATCTGGCGACAAGGACGCAGAAATCGGGCCATTCGGAGGAGTGACGTGCCCGTTTTGCGGTCATGTGGCCGCACATGCGGATGCGTGAATGTAAGCGAGAATTCGCCAGGAGGCCTTGGCCGCGCTGGCCGGTATGGTCATACTGTGTTGCCTGGGGAGGCGACACCGTGAGCGACAGCGAAACGCGCGCGACGGTCGAGGCACTATACGGCGCCTATGGCTGGCGCGATCCCGGCCCCATTGCCGCACTCCTGCATGAGAACATCGACTGGGTGATCTTCGGACCGGTCGATGTCTTTGCCTTTGCCGGTCCGCGTCACGGCGCCGCGGCCGTGCTGGACGCGCTCGCGGCGATCGCCAAGGCGTTCCAACTTGAGAGCTATGTCCCGGAGATCGTGATCGTCGAAGGCGACCGCGCCGCGGTGATGGCCGACGTGAGCTACAAGCAGCGCGCCACCGGCCGCACCCTGCGCATTCGTGTCGCCGATTTCCTGCGCGTGCGGGACGGGCGCGTGATCGAATTCCGTGAATTCTTCAACAGCTTCGACATGGTCGAGAAGGCGCTGGGGCGCGAGATCGAGGTCTGACCACGATTGCGTGCCCATCTTGCCGTGCGCCCTGCGCCCCGTTAGGGGTAGCGCCATGAACATGCAGAGCAAACCCGACCGGTTGATCCGCGGCGCCACCGGCGACTGGGAGATCGTCATCGGCATGGAGGTGCACGCGCAGGTGACCTCCAAGTCCAAGCTGTTCTCCGGCGCCTCGACCGAATTCGGCGGCGCGCCTAACAGCCACGTCTCGCTCGTCGACGCGGCGATGCCGGGCATGCTGCCGGTCATCAATGCCGAATGCGTACGGCAGGCGATCCGCACTGGGCTCGGGCTCAAGGCGAAGATCAATCTCAAGACGGTGTTCGACCGGAAAAATTACTTTTATCCTGACCTGCCGCAGGGCTACCAGATCAGCCAGTACAAGTCGCCGATCGTCGGCGAGGGCGAGGTCGCGGTCGATGTGGAGGGCGGCGAGAGCGTCACGGTCGGCATCGAGCGCCTGCATCTGGAGCAGGACGCCGGCAAGAGCCTGCACGACCGGCATCCGACAATGTCGTTCGTCGATCTCAACCGCTCGGGCGTCGCGCTGATGGAGATCGTCTCGAAGCCGGACCTGCGCTCGTCCGCCGAGGCGACGGCCTTCCTCACCAAGCTGCGCGCCATCCTGCGCTACCTCGGCACATGCGACGGCGATATGGAGAAGGGTTCGCTGCGCGCCGACGTCAACGTCTCGGTGCGGCGGCCGGGCGAGTCGCTCGGCACGCGCTGCGAGATCAAGAACGTCAATTCCATCCGCTTCATCGGCCAGGCGATCGAGTACGAAGCCCGCCGGCAGATCGAGATCATCGAGGACGGCGGCAGCATTGCGCAGGAGACCCGTCTGTTCGATGCCGGACGTGGCGAGACGCGCTCGATGCGCTCGAAGGAAGAGGCGCACGACTATCGTTACTTCCCCGACCCCGATCTGTTGCCCTTGGAGGTGACTGCAGAGGAGGTGGCGGCGCTCGAACGGCATCTGCCGGAGTTGCCGGACGCGAAGAAGGCGCGCTTCATACGCGACGCCGGACTGTCGCCCTACGATGCCGGCGTGCTCGTCGCCGAACGCGAGACCGCGGACTACTTCGAGGCGGTCGCCAAAGGCCGCGATGCGAAGACGGCGGCCAACTGGGTGATCAATGAATTGTTCGGACGGCTGAACAAAGAGGGCAAGGACATCGGTGGTTCTCCGGTGAGCGCGCAGCAACTCGGCGCGATGCTCGACCTGATCGCCGACGGAACGATTTCCGGCAAGATTGCCAAGGACTTATTCGAAATTCTTTGGACCGAAGGCGGCGATCCGCGCGCCATCGTCGACGCGCGCGGCATGAAGCAGGTGACCGACTTGGGCGCCATCGAAAAGGTGATCGACGAGATCATCGCCGCCAATCCGGACAAGGTCGCGCAGGCCAAGACCAATCCGAAAGCGGTCGGATGGTTCGTCGGTCAGGTGATGAAGGCGTCCGGCGGCAAAGCGAGCCCGCAGGCGGTCAACGAACTCCTCACACGCAAGCTCGGCGGCTGATCGTTCGGCCGAGCATCCATCGGCACGGCGCGGATGACGCGCCGCGCGGTATCTTTGCATGCGCGACCGGGTGCGCATCGACGTCGATAGGCGGTCGGAGACCGTCGCTCGCATGCTTTCGCATCATCATCGCACGTGTCGATTTGCGAATCACTCGACACCGATTCGCCGTTTTTTGATCGATTCAGGCATTCGCGACCTTTGAAAACATGCTCTGTGCAAAAAAAATTTTGCATCGCACGCGCATCCTTTTTCGAGCAGCGTTAATGAAAATCGCACGCGGCCAAACGCGTCTTGCGTAGCGCGTTGCGATCAAAAAGAAAAAATCGAGAGCGCAGAAAAAAACCTTATTTCATCGCGCTTTTTTGCGCGTCGTGTTTTGCCGTCGCGTTAGGTGCGAACGCTGTCGCATGCGGCATCACTTATGCGGCGCCGTTGAAGTCTGTGCGCGTCAACACGTTCTCGGTCCGCGTCATGTACACACTTCGTTAAGTGGAACACTGTTTTTTTCGTTGTGCTGTAGTAAATGAAATGCAGTGCGGGTCGATTCCCGACCGCACTAAATGCGACACCGCCATGTTACATGGCTAGGAGGGCAGCAATGGCTAA
>DASXOK010000277.1:0-2689 GCA_036494425.1 Pseudolabrys sp. | reverse complement strand
CCCTGCATCTGCGAGAGATAGAGCGGCAAGACAAAGGAAGAGCCATAGAGGCCCCCGCCTATCAGGAAACTGGCAAGGGTGCCGAACCCGAAATTCCGCCGCATCAAGAGACGAAGATTGAGGAGCGGCTTCTCCGACCTGATCTCCATCCAGAGAAAGAGGCACAGTGAAACCGCGGCAATGACCGACAGCCGGACGATGAAGGGGGACCCGAACCAGTCGTCCTTGTTGCCCTCTTCGAGCACCGTCTGCAGCGATCCCAGCCCGACCGCCATTGTCGCAATGCTCGGCCAGTTACCTTGCCGCAGCCGGCCAAGCTGCATCGGCGCGGGCGCCAGTGAGAACCAAAGCATCGCGATCATCAGCGCCCCCGGAACGAGATTGACGTAAAAGATGTAGTGCCAGCCGTAATTCTCCTTGAGCCAGCCGCCGATGGTCGGGCCGATCGCTGGGGCGAACACGGCCGAGACGGCGAACACCGCCATGCCGATCGGCTGCTTGGTCCGCGGCAGCATCGTCATGATGATTGTGAAGGCCATCGGGATCAGCACGCCGCCCGCGAAACCCTGAAACGCGCGCAGCACGATCATTTGACCGAGGTTCTCGGCCGATGCACAGGCGGCGGAAAAGAACAGGAACAGGATCGTGTTGGCGAGAAGATAACGCCGCACCGAGAAGACGCCGGCGAGCCAGCCCGCGAGCGGAATGACGATGATCTCGGTGACGAGATAGGCCGTCGAGATCCAGCCGCCGTCGTCAATGCCGGCGCCGATTGCGCCCTGCACGTCGGCCAGCGCCGAGTTGACAATCTGGATGTTCAGCACGGCCAGGAAGGCACCGAGATTCGACCCCAGCACCGCGAGCCATGTCTTGAACGGGACGGCAGACTCGTTCTGGTTCTCGCCACGGAGCTGGACTACGCCGCTATGACGGTCCCGGCCGATCTCGCGAGCGTTTAGCAATCTCTCGTTGTCGAGGGTCGGATGCGGAGCGGCCGAGCGGAGGGCTTTTGCTGCAGACATGAACGATCTCCGTCCCGTTCTAGCGCGCAGCCAGCGCAGACGCGTTGGCCACCGGAGACGCCGGGTTGCCACGGGATGCAAGGACGGCGGCCTTGGTGTCGATCGTGGGCTCGACCGACATCCCGGGCCGCAGCTGGCCAAGGAGCGGCTGGTCGCGGTCGAGCGTGATCTTCACCGGGATGCGCTGCACGATTTTTGTGAAGTTGCCGGTGGCGTTGTCGGGCGGCAACAAGGCGAAGGTGAGCCCGCTCGCAGGCGCGAGGCTGTCGACATGGCCCTTGAGCGCCACGCCCTGAAAGCCGTCGATGCTGATCTCGACCGGCTGGCCGGCCTGCACATTGGTGAGTTGCGTTTCCTTGAAGTTGCCGATCACATAGATCTTGTTGAGCGGCACGACCGCCATCAGCTGCGTCCCGGCCTGTACGTACTGGCCGACGCGAAGAGAGCGGGCGCCGACAGTGCCGGCGACAAGCGAAGTGATTGTGGTGTATCCGAGATTGAGAGCAGCTTGGTCCTCTACGGCACGAACGCGCCGAAGTACCGTGGTCGCCTTCACGATAGCCGTCTTCAGAACATCAATCTGCTTGCGCGCGAAGGCGAGCGCGGCGCGATCGCGCTGCACTGTGGCGCTTTGCTGCTGGAGCGTCGCTTGCGCCCGCTGCGCAGCTTGCACGGTGCCGGCCCCCCGCGCCTGCAGGTCGTGATAACGCTGGGCTTCCTGATCGGCGAAGGTCAGCGCAGCCTGATCGGCGACAGTGGCGGCGTTCGCCTGATCGATGGCTGATTGCTGCTGCGCGACTTGCGCGTTGAGATTCTGAATGTCAGCCTCGGCGTTTGCGACGTCGGCCTTGGCTTGCTCCAGCGCAGACCGAAAGTCCCGATCGTCGATGCGCGCGAGCACCTGGCCGGCAGTCACCGGTTGATTGTCCTCAACCAACACCTGCGCGATATAACCAGAAACCTTCGGGGCAATGGTCGTGTAATCGGCCTGGAGGTATGCGTCGTCGGTCACTTCAAGGAAGCGCCCCCCGCTCCAGTAGTGCCAGCCGTAATCCGCGCCGGCGACGACGAGACTCAGGACGGCCGCACCGGCGAAAGCTCGCTTCAAAATCTTCGACATCGGACATTCTCGCTTCAGTGAGGCCGCGACGGTATGGGGGCTGTCTGCACCGATCCCGGACGGTTGAGGTCGAACACCGCGGCTTGATTGCAGGACGGCTCTCGTAGACTCGAAAAAGCGGGGCGAATGTGATCCGCCCCGCTTTTTTCATGTGTTATTAGTGGGTCATCAGCAGTCCGTTATAGCCAGCACTAGCGCTGAGCGTTGCGGACGGGGCACGGTTTGCCTCAGCCGCCGCGTAGGCCGATTGGCCGATCTGCGTGGCGGCAACCGCCCCATTCTGAGATGCATAGTCGGTGGCAAGCTTGCCGCGCTCATCGTAGCGGGAAGCCAGCACATTGCCGGTCCCCATGCTGTAGCTGAAAGATTGCGCAGAGGCCGAAGACACAACGCCCGAGGCCGCGACCGCGGCGATGACCAGGATGGCTGGAATGCGGATCATGAGACTCTCTCCCTTTCAGCGGCAGCACCACGCTGCCGGTGCTTCAGGAGATACATGCCCCGACGTCACCGGATAATCCGGCCAGATCCGAAAGCATTTTTCGTC
>DASXOK010000276.1:0-20559 GCA_036494425.1 Pseudolabrys sp. | reverse complement strand
ATAACGCGGCCGAAACGCTTGCGTCGCGTTTCGATTTCAGATTGGATTTGTAAACGTTCTAGAGACGGCGACGCGCGCACACGAACGCCGCAAGAACGACAAAATAAAAAAGCTTTGAGATCCCTGGGGAGGGAATTATGTCCGAGTTGGAGCGTCGCGCCCTTTTGAAGGGCGCGGGGATGAGTGCGCTCGCCTTTGTTGCGGGGGGCACTGAAGTTCTCCTGACGCCGCGCGCGGCACGCGCGCAAAACATTCCGTTTCGAACGTTGACGCCGGAGCAAGCCGAGGCGCTCGACGCGCTGGGTGAAACGCTGGTCCCCGGCGCACGTGCCGCCGGTATCTCTCATTACATCGATCAGCAGATATCGATCCCCGCCGAAGAGGCGCTGCTTGAGGCCCGTATCCTCAATATCCGGCCGCCTTATGCGAACTTCTACCGCGCCGCGCTTGGGGCGGTGGACAAAGCGAGCCGCGCCCACGACGGCGATCGTGGCATCGCCCAACTCGGCGACAGCGAGCGGCACGCCTTCGTCGACATGATGCGTCAGAACAAGATCGAGGGCTGGCAAGGTCCGCCCGGACCGTTCGTCTATCTCGTGCTGCGCAGCGATGCCGTCGATGTCGTCTACGGAACGGTCGATGGATATGCGGGGCTCGGCATTCCCTATATGGCGCACATCGCACCCGAGAAGAGGTGGTGACATGGCCGCGCACGAAAAGGTCGATGTGGTCATTGTCGGCGCCGGGGCCTCGGGTTCGCTCTATGCGGCCGAACTGACGCGGGCCGGCAAAAAGGTCGTGCTGTTGGAAAGCGGTCCGGATTGGCAACTGACCGATTTGATCAGTTCCGATCTCTGGGGCCGCCGCATCAAGCCCGCCGGCATTCCGTTTCTGCTGGAAGGCAAGAACCCTTATGGGTTCGCTTATCAGGCGGGGTGGGGCGTCGGCGGCGCGGCCTTGCATTACTTCGCGAATTTTCCGCGTTATCTCCCGAATGACTTCAAGGTGAAGAGCGAATACGGCAAGGGTCTCGACTGGCCGATCTCATATGCCGACATCGCGCCGTATTACGACAAGGTCGCGCATGACGTCGGCGTGTCGGGCGACGCCAAGGCGGAGGAGATCTGGCGGCCGAAGGGCAAGCCCTACCCGATGCCGCCGATGAAGACATTTCGCAACGGCGACGTCTGGCTGAAAGGCCTGGAGTCCGTCGGCATCCGCATGGTGCCGGCGGCCGTCGGCATGAACTCGACCGATTTCAAGGGCAGGCCGGCGTGTCTATATGATGGCTGGTGCCATGTTGGCTGCCCGATCGGGGCCCTCGCCAATCCGCTGGTGACATACCTCGCCAGTGCCAGGAAAGGCGGCGCGGAAGTCCGCGCGCATGCGACGGTCACACGTGTGCTCACAAATGCCGCTGGCGACAAGGTCACCGGCGTCGAATATTTCGATGCCAAGAAGGAAAAGCAGGTGCAGGAGGCGAGCGTCGTCGTGATGTCCGCCTGGGCCGCGCAGAATCCGCGGCTCTTGTTGAATTCGGCGACTGATAGGCATCCGAAGGGATTGGCAAATTCGAGCGGCCTGCTCGGCAAATACATGATGGCGCATTACGCCGCCGGCACATGGGCGATCTTCGACGAGGACGTCGAAAGCCACATGGGTACCGTCGGTGCGCAGTACATGTCTTATGACCGCTACGACAAGACGAGCAAAAAGGATAAAGGCGCTTTCGGTAGCAGTTATATCGTGGCGGGGACCGCGTTGAAGACCAGCGATCTCGCAGGCTTTGCGAATGCCCGCATCGACCTGTTCGGTCCAGCGCTCGCCGATTTCATGAAGAATGCGAAGCGTGGGATCACGCGCCTCACCGCGTTCGGCGAGGAAATGCCGAATATCGAAAACCGCATCGAACTCGCCGATGGCAAGGACGAGTTCGGCATGCCCCTCGCCAGGATCGTGCACGGCTTCGATCAGGAGGCGGTGGCGCTCTGGAATGCTAATTTCGAGGAAGGTCTCGCCGCCGCCAAGGCTGCAGGCGCCAAGGAATACTGGTCGGCGAAGGGAAACATGCCGACGATCCATCTGTTTGGCGGAACGATCATGGGAGACGGCGCTGGCAACTCGATCGCCGACAGCTACGGCCAGACGCATGAGATCGCCAATCTGTGGATCGCGGGTCCCGGCCTTTTCCCGACCGAGGGCGCATCCAACCCGACTTATACGATCTTCGCCGTCTCACAGCGTGGCGTCGAACAACTCGTGGCGAAGTGGGGCAGCGTGGCGGGGTGAGCGGCATTGCGTGTCCCGGGCGCGTCGCAGCGTGAGCGTAAGCAAACAGTGCGATGCGGACTTGGGACCGTCACGAAGTCTGAATTCGATAAGGTCCCAGGTCCGCAGCGCACCACGTCGCTAGAGTGTGTTGCGTCGACTTGGAATCGCCCGCTCGTCCCCGCGGAAGCGGGGACCCAGGTCTTAAAGCCTAGTTTTCCTGCACTTTCTGGATTGCCGCTTGCGCGGGAATGAGCGGAGCAAGGGGCTCGGGATCACCGGGTCTCGCCACTGCGCGGCGGCCCGGTGATGACACGCAAGGGCGTGTCACTTCTCCGGCAGAGGAATGAACTCGATTTCGTCGCCCGGCACCTTGTCGAAGTGCCCGGCCTTCCAGTCGGCCTTGGCCTGCTCGATGCGCTCCTTGCGCGAGGAGACGAAATTCCACCAGATGTGGCGCGGGCCATCCATCGGCGCGCCACCGACGATGACGAAATGCACGTCGGTCACCGCGGTGATGCAGACTTTGTCGCCCGGCTTGAACACCAGCAGGCGGCCGCCGTTGAAGCGGTCGCCGGCGACATCGACGGTGCCGTCGATCACGTAGACCGCGCGCTCCTCGTGATCGGCATCGATCGGCAGGATCGACCCAGTCTTGAGATAGACGTCGCCGAAGATGGTCTCGTGCACGGTCGGCACCGGCGACTTCGCGCCATAGAGCGAGCCGACCACGACGCGCACGCTCTTGCCGTTCTCCTCGATCATCGGGAATTCGGACGTGTCGTGATGCGCGAAGCCCGCCTCCATCTCCTCTTTCGCCGCGGGCAGGCCGACCCACATCTGCAAACCGTGGATCGGTGAGCCGGTCGCGCGCTTCTCGGCGCCGGTGCGCTCGGAATGCACGATGCCGCGGCCGGCGGTCATCCAGTTCACCTCGCCCGGCCTGATCGCCACCGCGGTGCCGAGGCTGTCGCGGTGCGTGATCTCGCCGTCGAAGAGATAGGTGACCGTGGCGAGCCCGATGTGCGGATGCGGCCGTACGTCGAGGCCGTTGCCGGCGCGGAATTCCGCCGGCCCGAAATGGTCGAAGAAGATGAAGGGACCGACCATGCGCGATTGAGCGGAGGGAAGGGCGCGGCGCACGGAAAAGCCGTCGCCGAGATCGACGGTGCGCGGCACGACGACGTGGGCGATGGCGTCGCAGCTATAGATGTCGCCGGCGACGGGGTCCTTACCGGGGAAGAAACTCATGGCGTCACTCCTCTTTGCATAGCACTGTACCGCAGCCACCCTTGCGAGTCCCAGCGTGCAAAACCACGCCTATTGCGCAGGCGCGGCGGCGCCCCGTCATAGTCGGGCCATAATCCACAGCGGGTGGTGCGGCGCGAAAGCATTGTGTCGATTGTCGCGCGGTGCGTAGCAAGATCGCATTGTCGCGTGCTGGCGGCGCGGTAGATTCTGCTTGATCCACCGGACACTAGCCCTTATGTGGTCCGAGCTAGCGTGACGCGGCCGCGACAGGCGTGTGACAACGGCACTCACTCCGCGAGCCGGCATGCCGGTCTCTCGGGTTCGATCTCTGGTTGGGGAGAGCGGCATGTCTCACAACGCCCTCTTGCGATCGGGGAAGGGCTTGGAGACTCCAGGTACCACCCGACAAAATCATAACGCGGCAGGCGCGAATGCGCCCGTCATCGCGGATGCGCAGGAGCGCGACGATCACTTCGTCGTGCGGAACGGCGTGCGCTGCGCCGGCGCGCATCTCATAGTCGACCTTTATCACGCGAGCCGTCTCGACGACATCGCGCACATCGAGGAGACGCTGCGCGCCTGCGTCGATGCGGCGGGCGCGACGCTGCTGCACATCCACCTGCACCATTTCGAGCCGAACGGCGGTGTCTCCGGCGTGGCGGTACTGGCGGAGAGCCACATCTCGATCCATTCGTGGCCGGAGCACGGGTATGCCGCGCTCGACATCTTCATGTGCGGCAATGCCAATCCGGACGCCTGCGTGCCGGTGCTGCGCGACGCCTTCAGGCCGAAGAACCTCGCGGTGAGCGAGCATCTGCGCGGGCAGGGCGTCCACGCCTGACCCTCTTCTCTTCGTCTGCTAAGACCGGATCATCTTGTCGTCATCGGGCTTGTCATCGTAAGTCGGGTTCACCCGACTTGCGACTTATACAAGCCCAGAAGTCGGGCAGGCCCGACTTCTGGCGTGGCGACGCAAGATATTTGCGAGGAGGGCGGGCTCATGGCCGCCAAGCGTTGGATTTCCGAGACGTTGTTCGACGAACTCGGCTTCCGCATGTGCTACGAGGTCGGCCGCGTGCTGCACGAGGAGAAGACCAGGCATCAGCATCTCGTCCTGTTCGAGCACAAATTCTTCGGCAAGATGCTGATGCTCGATGGCGCGACGCAGATCACCAGCCGCGACGAGTATGTCTATCAGGAGATGATGAGCCACGTGCCGCTGTTCGCGCACGGCAAGGCGGAGGACGTGCTCATCGTCGGCGGCGGCGACTGCGGCATCGCCGAGGAGGTGCTCAAGCACAAGTCGGTGAAGCGGCTGACACAGGTCGAGATTGACGCGTCGGTGGTCGACTTCGCGAAGAAGCACTATCCCGAATTCACCAGGCCGGTATTCGCCGACAAGCGCTTCGAGAGCGTCATCGACGACGGCGCCAAATACGTCGCGACGACGGAGCGGCGCTTCGATGTGATCATCGTCGACTCGACCGACCCGCACGGGCCCGGCGCCGTCCTCTTCACCAAAGCCTTCTATGCCGATTGCAAGCGCTGCCTGGCCAAAGGCGGCGTGCTGGTGACGCAGAACGGCGTGCCGTTCCTACAGGCGGACGAGCTCAAGACCAGCCTGCGCCATTTCCGGTCGCTGTTCGCGGACAGCACCTGCTACATCGCCGCCGTCCCGACCTATGTCGGCGGCCACATGGCCATGGGCTTCGCGACCGACGACAAGACGCTGCGGCGGGCGTCGGTCAAGGACATCGGCGCCCGCTACGCCAAGGCCGGACGCTTCGCCACGCGTTACTGGACGCCTGACCTGCACGCCGGCGCCTTCGCGCTGCCGCGCTTCATTGACGATCTCATGGCCCCTGGCGCTCACCGAAAGAAGGCTGTGCAGCCCCGGCGTTAACGATCCGTTCATTGTGCCGCCCGTGCCGGGATACCTTCTGCCGATTTTTTGAACGGCAGTTCCGTGACTTAAGGCGGCCTTTACGCGCGCCTGCCTGACTGGTCCGGAAGCAGCAGAGGGGTGACGACCCCGGTACCAGGATGGTCAGCACTGTGCGCGTGTTCTCGCGCCGGAATTTCATTGCGATTGCCACCGGGGTCTTGCTCGCCGGGGGGCCTCTGGTCGCCTTTGATTTTTGGCTCGGCACATTGATCGATCGGCAAGGCCAGGAGGAGGTTGCGACCTCCGCCCGGCGCGCGATCGGTCTTGCCGAGGCGCGCGTGATGCAGGTGGTCGGCGCGCTCGATGGGCTCGCGGCGCGGGGAGTCAATTCCTGCGCGATCGACAACGTGATGGCCATGCGGCGCGCGGCCTTTGACACGGTGCCGATCCAGGAGATCGCCGTCATCGCACCCAACGGGGAATCCATCTGCACCCATCTCGACCTGCCCCTCGGCGAGCGCAAAGTGCTGGCGTCCGAACCGCTCGGGGGTGTGGCCGGCTATTGGCTGGACATCATGTCGATCGACGGCGGCCGGCCCATGGTGCGGGTCCGGCGGATGGCAGGCGCAGGCGCCAACGGTCTTGCCGCGCTGGTGCCGGCCGACCTGTTCTTGCCGCAGGTCTCGATGCAGGGCGGGCCGTTCACCGCCTTCGCGCAGATCGCGACGCGTGGTGGCGCGGTCATCGTCACCGTGGGATCGCGCCAGGCCGCAGCGGACACCGGCGGCATTTTCAGCGCCGATGCGAAGTCCGGCAAATTCGGCTTCACCGTGCAGATCGAGACGCCGCGAAGCCGGATCGTCGCCGATCATGAGAATTTCAGGCGGCTTGGGCTCTATGGGGCGGGCGGGATTCTCGTCTTGTTGATAGGCTTCGCTTTCCTGTATCCGCGCCGTGCGCCGACCGATCCGATCAGCGCGCTCAGGCTGGCGCTCGAAAACGGCGAGCTCGTGCCCTACTACCAGCCGATCGTCGATATCCGCTCGGGCCAGTTGCGCGGCGCCGAGGTGCTCGTGCGCTGGCGCAAGCCGGACGGCACGCTGGTGCTGCCCGGCGCCTTCATCCCGCTCGCGGAATCGAGCGGCCTCATCCGTGCGATGACGTACGATCTGATGGAAAGGGTCTGCGCCGAAGCCGGTGACACGCTCGCCCGCCGCCCGGCCTTGAAAGTATCGTTCAATTTCGCAGGTAAGCTCTTCGCCGATCATGCCATCGTCAAAGACGTCCGTGGCATCTTCGCCAAATCGCAGATCAGGCTGTCGCAGGTCGTGCTGGAAGTGACCGAGCGCGATCAGATCGAGAATTTCATCGCCACGCGGGAGATCATCGGGGCGCTTCAGGCGCTCGGGGTCCGCATCGCCATCGACGATGTCGGCACCGGTCACAGCGGCTTGTCCTACATGCTCAAGCTCGGCGTCGACATCATCAAGATCGACAAGATGTTCGTCGACGCCATTGGCACCGATCGCAACTCCACGAAGATCGTCGAGACGCTGGTCGATCTCGCGCACAACATGCGCATGGATGTGGTGGCGGAGGGCGTGGAGAATTTTGAGCAGGTGATGCAGTTGCGCGACCTCGGGATCCGCTCGGCGCAGGGTTATGTGTTCGCGCCGCCGCTGCCCGGCAATGCCTTCCTGCAATTGGTCGAGGCGATCGATCCGCTCCCGGTCGCGGCGCCGGTCGAGGCAGGCGACCGCGCCGCCGCCTAAGTGGCTTGCCCGGGCAGGGCGCGCTGCCACAGCGCAAATTGAAAAGCAGCCTTGGTTGCCCTACAAGCGCGGCACTGACGGGGAGACGGAGGGCATTCCCATGATTCGTATTGTCGCTGTTTCAGCACTGATGGCGCTTGTCGCGACGACGTTGATGCAGACGGCATCGGCACAGGAAAGCACCATCGGCGGCGCACTGTTCGGCGGAGCGGCCGGAGCGATTATCGGCGGCGCCGCGACCGGCAAGGCGGGCGGGGCTGTCGCCGGCGGCATTATCGGTGCCGCGGCCGGCGCGGCGATCGGCTCGCAGTTCGAGCCAAGGCGCGGGGGTTATTATTGGTACGATGACCGTTGCTGGCGCCGTTACGGCGACGGCAGCTACCATCGCGTCTCGCGCCGTTATTGTTATTGAGGCGAGGCGTCGCCGCCCGTCACAGGGCAGTACGCAAAAAAGGGCGGCCCACCGGCCGCCCAGTCCTAACGCCACGCGGGAGGAACCTCGGTTCGGGTCGGCACGTCCACGCGCCGGCTCACGTGATCGAATTTCGATCCCTAGTCGGTCACTCGGGGCTCGATTCGTCAACCGCAATCTATCGATTTTATGACGATGTTCGGCCGCTGTGGCACCTTGGCCGCAGTGTGCCGCGGGCATCTACAACCGTACAGGACATCAGGCCGGCACGAGCTCATGCTCGATGGCGGTGAGGATTTTCGGATCGGTCGGCTCCATGGCTGACGTGAAGCCGGCACGCAAACGACCGTCGCGGGCGATCAGATACTTATGGAAATTCCAGCGCGGTGCCTCGAGCGGCCGCTCCAGCGCGGCCCACTTGTAGAAGGGGTGGGCGTCCGGCCCCTTGACCGCGACCTTGGCGGAGAGCGGGAAGGTGACGTGATACTCCTCGTGCGCGGTCTTTTCGATATCCTCGGTGCCGCCCGGCTCCTGACCGCCGAAATCGTTGGAGGGCACGCCAAGCACGAACAACCCCTTGTCGCGATAGCGCGTCCAGAGCGACTGCAGACCAGCATATTGCGGGGTGTAGCCGCACAGCGACGCGGTGTTCACCACCAGGATCGGCCGCCCGGAATGCGACAAGAGCAGGATCTCGCCGCCGTCGAGGCCGGCGAAGGTGAAGGCGTAAGCGGTCACGCGGCTCATCCCCGTCTCGGCTGCCCGGCCCGCATGCGTTGCCCCGCCGGCAAGGGCGGCGGCTCCGAGGCTGAGGACGCGTCGGCGGTCGATCATGCCGCCATCTTAGCGCAGAGTTCCGTCCGCGCTTGCGCAAAATTGCGTGACGGGATGGCATACGGATTGCAAATTCGGCTCGGCCATAGCCCCGTGCCGATTGCACCGTCTCGGCGCGAGTATGTGAAGACGCCGCGCCTAACGCGCGCGCCGCCGGCTGTAGGGTGCCTGATTGGTCGGCCGCAGCGAGATGCCTTCGCGTTGGGCTTTGCCGCGTATGGAAATCGC
Source organism: Pseudolabrys sp. (assembly GCA_036494425.1). Lineage (GTDB taxonomy): Bacteria > Pseudomonadota > Alphaproteobacteria > Rhizobiales > Xanthobacteraceae > Pseudolabrys. The sequence goes on along the minus strand of DASXOK010000276.1, from coordinate 11,909 downwards.
GGTGCGGCCAAGCTTGAGCCCGATCACACGCGTCGACGTGTTCTGCTTCGCGAGCTGGCGCAAAGTGCGCACATCAGTGGTGGTCCAGCGATTATAGTTGTTGCGGGTGTAACGTGGATGCGCCTTGCGTGGCCCTTTGCGGCCCATCGGCGAGCCGGCCCGCTTCCAACTGGCGCGACCTCGCGCTCTTCCTGCCATGACATTTCCTCCGGCAAATTGTGTATGCCGTCGGACAATGCATCGCACGGAACGATTGTTCCGGCCGTTTGCGTTCGGTTGTAACGGAATGCGTCAAGAGCCGGCCAGCGCTACGTACGCCGCTTTATCTGGCTGTGGGCGAGGGCGCGTGCGCCTGGCCGGCTCCTGATCTCTCTGACCGTTTCGTCTTCGTCTGACCGTATTGTGTACCGCCTTTCAGCGCCCAGCCCTCAAGCAACGGCTGCAAAGAAGCGCACGGTCGTCTCGAAGGCGTAGTCACAGGCCTCACAGCGCCAAAGATGGCGGATGCGTCCGTCCTCAAGTTCTTCCGTCCACTCCGGCAAGCATATGCCTACGCCGCATTGTGCGCATTCGATCAAGGGCCGAACGCGCGAGCGCGGTGCGCGCGCGCGGTCGAAAACGAGCTCCATAGGACGTCCTCCCGCTTGCTCTGTTTATGCATGATCTTCCCCGAAGGTGTGTCGGCTTCGGGAGTCATGCTTTCACCGCGGCTCGCCCCATTACCAATGTCTGTGCATGGTACTCAGCACAAGCGTGCAATGAAGCAGCAACACTGACGTAACTTGCCACAATACGATGAAGTTGGTGCGACGTTGCGAAGCATGACGGAAGGACGATGCGCGAGCCGCGCGGATGTTTCGATGGAACCCGAATACGAGGCTCGCCGTTGGCGTTCGATTCATGCGAGGGGAAACAATGCGTATCGCACTCGTCGCAGCCTGCCTGCTCGGTTCCGCCGGGATTGTCCTTGCGCAAACGCAGCCGCCCAACAATCCATCCGATGCCTCGCAGCAGAGCACCGGTCGGACCGCGCCCGAAGATAAGGGCCAGAAGCAACCTCAGGGCTGGACCGGACCGCTCGACACGACCACCGGCGGCGCGCCCGCCGACAGTCCGCAGGGGCAGAGCCCTCCCGGCATGCAGGCGGCGCCCGAGGGGTCATCCAAGACAATCGTCTCGCCGGATAAGAAGGACTAGACCGCGGCGCAGACGCTGATCCGGAGCGGCTCACGCGGTGAGATCTTCGTCCGCAAGCAATTCCCGCAACGCGCCGATCGCCTCGATGGCATCTTCTTCGGTCTTCGCGTCATCGAGCCGCGCTTTGATCTCGCGCAGCGTGACCAGCCGGCGCTGGTGCAGCATCTCGTCAACGTAAGCACGCGCCTGATTGAGCGTGGCGATTGTCCGCTTGTGCGGCGTGTCCTTGACGACGATCGGCGGGGCAACGGGGAAGTCCAGCATAATATCCTACCTCCAGGTTTCCAAACCGTCCGGGTGGCAAACGGGCGGGAATTGCCTCCGTTCCGTTGGACTTCAACTGCGAGAATGTTCCGGTTGCACCTGTATTGCAGGTGGCTATTCTCATTGTGGGGTCAGCGATGGAGAATTCTTGTTCGCGATGCACAGTGCGGCCGGCGCTGACCGAACACGTCTCCTGATCGCGCCGGCAGTTGCGACGCCCGGCGAGCGGCGCCTCGCCGCGATATTGGCGGGTGCGGCCGCGCTCGCTTTTGCCGTCATCGTGCCCTTCGCGCGCACGCCGCTCGGCGTGACCGCATCGTTCATCCCCAGCTACGAGGCGGCGCTGGTCTGCATCGACCTGATCACCGCGGTGATGCTGTTCGACCACTTCCTGCGGCTTCGATCCGCTCCCGTGCTCGCGCTCGCCGCCGGCTATCTCTTCGACGCGATGATCATCGTCCCGCATGCGCTGAGTTTTCCCGACGCGTTCGCCAGCGCCGGCGTCATCGGCGGCGGCCCGCAGACGACAGCCTGGCTTTATGTGTTCTGGCACGGCGGCTTCGCATTGTTTGTGCTGGCCTATGCGCTGCTGCGCCGGCGCGAAATGGGGGGCAGGCTGCCGCCGATCGGCGAGCCGCGTGCGGCACTTCTCGTCACGGCCGGCGGCGTGGCGGCCCTGGTGTTTCTGCTGACGGCGGCGACCATCTGGGGCCACGACTGGCTTCCGGCGATGATCCGCGGCGGCGATTATTCCATGGCGGTCACCAAGGGCATCACGCCCACGGTCTGGCTGCTGACGCTGATTGCTTTGGTGGTGCTCTGGCAACCACAGCCGCGCGCGATCGATCTATGGCTGATGCTGGTGGTGTGGGTCTGGCTCTTCGACATCGCCCTATCATCGATCATCGGCTCGAGTCGCTTCGACCTCGGCTGGTATGCCGGGCGGATCTTCGGGCTGATCGCGGCGAGCTTCCTGCTGGTGGCGCTTCTGGTCGAGTTGGCGCGGTTCTACACCGGCGCGCTCGACGCCGCCGCCAGCGCCGAACTGCGGCTTGCGGAGTTGCTGCGGACGCGGCCTAGCCTTGACCTCAAGCCCGACCGCGAGGGCGCCGACACCTTCATAGAGCGGCAGAACATCGCCAATTACCGGCTGCTGCTCGGCTCCGCCACATTGGACGACGCTCAGCGCCGGGCCATCGAGGCGCTGCTGGCGGAGGAAGAGGCAAAGCTCGCGAGCAAGCTTGCGCGATAGCGCTGCGAAACGTCCGGCCAGCCATGCTGTGCCGCGGTCTTGCCCGACCCGGCCCTGCCATCAGATGATGTGGAATTGATCGGGCGCGCGTGCAGCGGAACCGGCCCGCCACAGCACGGCGCCATCGTGATGTTGCGCGATCACGATATTTCGCGATCTTAATGGCGCGACCAGGGCGATCCGATCATGACGATATAGAGGCGCTGCATGGCCGACATTGTCGAGAAGCCACGCACCACGGCAAAGACCAAGACAAAGCCGAAGACGGAGCGGCCGAAGCTCTACAAGGTCATCCTGCTCAACGATGACTTCACGCCGCGCGAGTTCGTCGTGCAGGTGCTCAAGGCGGTATTTCGTATGAACGAGACGACGGCCTACCGGGTGATGCTGACCGCGCACCAGAAGGGCGCCTGCGTCATCGCCGTCTATACGCGCGACGTGGCCGAAACCAAGGCGAAGGAAGCGACCGAGCTCGGCAAGAGTAAAGGCTATCCATTGTACTTTACCACCGAGCCTGAAGAGTAAGCCGCGCGACGACGCAATCAACGGCCTCGAGCAATTACCTCGCAGGCGCCCCGCATTATTACGTAAGCAACACGCCGGAATCGCCGCCGGTGTCCAGCGCGCCTACATCGTGTGTATGGCACTCTCCCCATCAAGCGATCCCGGCCCGGCACCCAACTGTCCCAATTGTGGGATGCCGATGCGGCTTGTGCACGTTGTGCCGCGTGCCTTCGTCTTTCCGGAGTTGCACAGCTATTCGTGTCGCGCCTGCAACGAAGCCATCACAATTGAAGTCGAGCACCCTGTTTAAAGTCGGATGCCAGACGTCATTGCGCCGTTGTACTGGCAAAGTTGACATAGCGTCGCGAGCAGCGTCCGGCGAGATGTGATTGGACCGGCATAAATTACGGTGTTACACATGATCCTCGAGGGGAGTAAGGGGGAAATGCAACATGCCGTCAGCCACGGGTCCCGCTCAGCTTGCCCAGATCGCGCCGCTTCTCTGTCCGGAATGTGGTGGCAAAGCCCACCTTGCACGCCGCACGCCCGACGCGTTTAAGCGCGACGGCAAGACGGAGCACTGGACGTACGAGTGCTTCGACTGCGGACACAGAATCGAAAAGACGGTCGAGATTTGAATCGAATTGAGTTGCGGCGGGCACGCTACTTTCCGCAATTCCACATCATGCCGATCGGCGTGTAGGTCCAGCACGGACCGAAGCCGCCGCCATTCCAGCGTCCGTGAGAGAAGCGCGGCTGCTCGAGCGGATTGTCCATCCAATCGCCATAGACGTAGATCTGCGGACGGTGCCGGGCCGCTTCGGCGCGCTCGCGTGCGATCTCTTCCGGCGGCCGATAGCCGGGCAGGAAGCCGTAGCCGTGCCAGCGGCGAACGGTGAGGTGGGGCCGCTTGTGCGCAACGTGATGCCGCTTCGATGCGGTCTCATGCTTTGCGGGTGCCGCGTTTATGGCTGGGGCGAGGAGCAGGGTGGCCGCCACCGCGGCGGCCGAGACAAGACGCAGCATTCAAAGCCTTCCAAACTCACCGCGCTTCGCCCACGGCCCGCATTGGCGGCCCGTTTCGTGGTGAAACTGAGACACGGGCGCCATCAGGACTCATCGCGGCCGCTCGCGCACTATAGACTACGGCAGAGGACGACGGGAGACGTAAGCATGATCAGAAAATGCGCGCATGCCGGCGCGGTGCACGACGTGACGCCGAGCGCGCGCGGTTGCGAGGAATGTCTCAAGACCGGCAGTCCCTGGGTGCATCTGCGCCTCTGCCGCAGTTGCGGGCATGTCGGCTGCTGCGATGATTCTCCCAACCGCCATGCGCGCAAACATTTCGAGACGACCGGCCACCCGATCATCGAAGGCTATGACCCGCCGGAAGGCTGGGGCTGGTGCTTTGTGGACGATACGTTCGTGCGGCTCGATCACAAGACGAAGCAGATCGGGCCGATCAAGCGCTGGGTGTGAGGGGCCCCGACTGGCCGCCGAAAATTGCAGGGCATGGATCGCCGGCCTGCTTTCCTGGCAGTACTTTATCATGTCATACAACTTACGGGTGCTATTGTCTGTCTGACGGTGCGATTCCTGTCCGAGTTTTGAGACGCATTCATTGATCTCGTTTGGCTGTCGGCACGGCATTATTGGCGTGCAGTCGGCGCCAGGCTGAAACTGAATTCGATGCAGCCCCCGTGAGGCTGAAAAGCGCTCACGACATCGTTGGAAAGCTGACTGGGCTATTGGCACCGCGCGGCGATGCGAGTGCCCACGCCTTTAGCCTCGCTACATGTGAGGAGCTTGCGCGTGAGCCCCCATTCCCACGGCCATCGTGGAAATCGCTTGCTGCTGGCACTGCCGGCCGACGCGCAGGCCGCGCTGAAGCGTGACATGCGCGAAGCCATCGTCGCGCAAGGAGCTGTCTTGCTCGAACCGAACGATTTGATAGCGCATGTCTATTTTCCCCAGAGCGGCATCATTTCCCGCGCCGTCGTGATGCGCGACGGCGGCGCGCTCGAGACCTCCATGGTCGGACGTGAAGGCGCTGTCGGCCTGCATCGCGGCCCCGGCCGCTCCTTCACGCGCGCGACGGTGCAGGTCGCTGGGACAATCTCTGTTATCGCGGTAACGCCCTTCCAGCAGGTCCTCGATCGATATCCGGCTCTCCGCGCGCTCGTCGCCGAATATGGGGAACGCTCTTGCCTCGAAGCGCGGCAGTTGGTGGCCTGCAACGCCGTGCATGACGCCTCGTCGCGACTCTGCCGCCGGCTGCTACAATGCGCGGACCGGATCGACGACGATGTCCTGCCGCTGACCCAGGAATTCCTGGCGCAGATGCTTGGCGTGCGCCGCACCACGCTGACGCTGCTGGCGCAGGCGTTGCAGGAGAGAGGCGCGATCCATTACTGTCGCGCAAGGTCAGGATCGTCGACCGCGTGCTGCTCGGGGCTTCCGCCTGCGAGTGCTATCAGGTCATCCATCAGGTCGATCGCCGGCAGATAGTCGTCGGCAAGGGCTGACCCTCCCGGCGCAGCATTTCTGGCGGCCGGAGTTCTGGCAATCCACTCGCGCGGCGGACTATCCTGGCTGCAACATACGCAACATAAGCTGCAACAAATATAAGCACGGCAGGGGGACCGCATGCCGCAACGTGTTCTGGTGACGGCGGGAGCATCCGGCATCGGCCGCGAGATCGCGCGCGCGTTCAAGGCGGCGGGCGGCATGGTGTTCGTCTGCGACATCGACGAAGCCGCGCTCGTCGCCGCCGCCGACGAGGGGCACTTCGCCGCGCGTTGTGACATGGGCAAGCGCGCCGAGATCGAGCGCATGGTGCCGGAAGCCGTGAACGCGCTCGGCGGGCTCGACGTGCTCGTCAACAATGCTGGCATCGCCGGGCTGACGTTGCCGGTCGACGAGATGCCGCCCGATGAATGGGACAAGGTCGTCGCCATCAACCTGACCGCGATGTTCGACGTGTCGCGGCTCGCGATCCCGGCGCTGAAACAATCCGCGGCCGGCGTCATCATCAATTTGTCTTCGATCGCCGGGCGCTACGGGTTCGAGAATCGCAGCCCCTATGCGGCGACCAAATGGGGTGTGATCGGGCTGACCAAGACGTTGTCGATCGAGCTCGGCCCCTGGGGCATCCGCGCCAACGCGATCGCGCCCGGGGCGGTGGAGGGCGACCGCATCGTGCGCGTGTTCGCCGGCCGCGCGCAGATCAGCGGGCGCTCGATCGCCGAGGTGAAGGACGAGGCGATGGCGGCGCAGTCGATCAAGACAATGATCGATCCCAAGGACATCGCGCAGCTCGCGATGTTCCTGGCGTCGCCCGCGGCCAAGTCGATCTCCGGACAGGTGATCCCGATCGACAACGACCGGCAGCGGGCGTGAGGCGCGCCGTCACGCGCGCCGGCTCATTGCAGATTGTACCTCTGCTTGGCGGCGCTGAGCGCCCGCGTGCAGCCGGCGCCATCGGCCCGCGCATCGAGCTGCTTGGCGCGCGCCATCGCGGCATCGAAGGCGGTTTGCGCCTGCGCCTCGGCGCGCTTGACCGAGTCCGGAGTCGGCTGCCGGCTCATTTGCGCGCCGACCGACTGGCTCAGGTAGGGACCGGCATCCGGCTTGTTTCCGGATTGGCGCACCTGGCCCTCGAAGGCCGCGATGTCCGCCGTGCAGGGGCCGGCATAAGCCGGTACCGCGTTAAGGACCGGACCGGCCGCGAGCGCTCCTAGTGCGATCACGCAAGTCTTCAGCGCCGTCATCGCCGCCTCCTTGACCGGGCTGCCCGCGCTGCTCGCGATAGGCGCCACGATCAAGGTATGGCTCGCGCAAACGCTTTCAAGCGGAGGGCGAACTTGCGTCTCCGCCTCTCAAGGCTCCGGTATATCGTCCACCGGCAGGGCCTTCATGCGCGGATGCTGGACGTGAAGATCGTAGACCGGAACGCCGGCCTGGCTGATGGCCGGATCGATACCGGCGGCGGTCTGGCGCGGCGCCACGGCCTTCACCAGGAGCGCCGACAAGATCAGGACGGCGGCAGTGAAAACAATCATTCCTCGGCTGTTCAGGTTCATGTGAGCCTCCTGCTGGGGTGCCATGCGCAGGAACATCGCTCCGGCGGCGCGGAGCGGATGTGAAGAGGCTCACACTAAGCGGAGAATGTTTTTAGGAGGCTACAGGCTCTCCTCGGCCAGCCGCAGCAGCGCCTGCGTGCGGTCGCGCACATTGGCGTTCAGCGCCGGCGCGATGCGCGCGCTCCAGAGCAGGAAGCGGATGCTCTGCGCGAGGCCTTTCGGATTGAGCGTGCTGGTGACGACGAGGTCGGTCTCGCCGCCGTCCTGCGCGATGCGGTAGTCGGTACGCGCGGTGTAATCATCGTCCTCGATGACGAGCACAAGATGGTTCGGCTGCTCGGCCGCGACGACGCGATAGGTGAGATCCGCCGCCCCGCTGTTCGGCACGCCGCGCGTGCGGATGAGGCTGCCCGCGGCGAGCGCGCCGGGCGGCTCCAGCATCGCGTGCGCCATTGTCGGAAGCACCTTCGGCCACAGATCGACGCTCTCCAGCGCGCGCCATACGGCGGCGGGCGATGCGGTCGTCGAAAAGCTCTGCGTGACCGTGAGCGGGAAAGGCATGACGCGGAGGTCAATACACTAGCCGCTGCGGCCGCGTCACGGGGGCGGCGAGGCAAACTTCTTGTGGCCTCGCAAATCTTGACGATGGCTCCGCCTTACGGCTTCGGCGCGTAGCGGCTCGAGACGCTGCACCTCGTCACCCGGATGATGTCGTCGGGCGAGTGGTCCGGCGGCGTCGTGATGGCCAGGTTCTCCGGCCAGACCGTCACCTTGCGGAGTTCGCCGACCGTCCTGGCCGACACGCTCAGGCCGGGATCGATCGCGACCCGCGTCCGATCCGGATAGCCGCCAAGAACGATGTGCAGCGCGGCAACGCTTTTCGCCTTGTAGTGCATAGGGTCGCTCCCTGTCGGGATTCCGACTGGCGTACGGGAACCGCTTGCGGCCTTCGCTGGCGGCGACAGGCGCGATGCGCAATCCGGCCAGCCACGCAGCCATTGTAGCGCACACTGGGGCAAAGTGCGGGCAGCGATGGCCTTTGCCTCAAATCCCACGGCGCATTTGTGCGCGGCGCCGGAATTGCCGGACGGGCGACGGCGATCGTCCAATACGGGACATTGACCGCTCCTTCGTTCGTCGCGCGTCCCCTACATCGGTCGACGTTGGAGGCAAAGACCACACCGACGGAGACGTGAGATGACATCGACATTTGCACTGAAGGCAACGGCGATCGGCGCCCTGTTCCTGATCGCGACTGCGGCGCAGGCACAGCGCAGGCATGGTGGCAGCGACTTTGATCCGGCCTATGCAACCCACTTTGGGTTCGCGCCAGGCGACAACTCCGGCCCCTACGCCTACGCCGGCAGCAACCGGTATGATTCGAATTCAACTCCTGTGCCGGCCGGCGCGCCGTCCAGCGTCCAACACGGCCGCTCTTATAATTCGGCGGCGCGAACACAACTCGGTCATGACGGGCGCCGGCATTCGCGCCCGTAGCCTGATCCGAGCAAGGTCAAACCGAGCGCCGGGATTTTCCCATCGCCACGACGCCCCGATGCCCTCTTCATGCTTGAGAGCGCACCGGGGCGACACGCGCCCGGTCCCTCCCGGGCTGCGCCGCTACTCGGATACAGCCATATCATTGCGGGATGATCTAAGGTGCACACGCACGGTCTTGAGATGATGCGTGTTTGATTCAAATTAAACACAAGGGAGGAGACGATGTTTGCTCCACTTCGCTCGCTCAAATGTTTTGCGGCTGTGGCCGCGATGTTGCTCGCGCTTGCGGCGGCGGCGCCGCAGGCAAATGCGGAGACGGGCTCCATCCGCCTCGTCGGTGGCAGTGCCGGATTCATCATCGGCGTCGGCGGCGGCCAAGGCACATTGCGCTTTCGCGGCAGGGACTATCCGCTCAGCGTCGGGGGCGTGAGCATCGGCACGCTGGGTGTGGCGCAGTCGGATCTCGTCGGCCGCGTCTATCATATTCGCCGGCCGTCCGACATTGTCGGCACGTATTCGGCCGTCGGCGCCGGTGTCGCGGTGGCGGGCGGCGCACGCGTCGCGCGGCTGCAGAATGCGAACGGCGTCGTTCTCGAATTGCGCGGGGCGCAGGCGGGTCTGCAAATTTCCGCTGGTCTCGGCGGACTGACCATCGCGATGCGTTAGCGGCGGTTCGGCGTTCGCCATGCGCAGTTGCGTGGCTTCGACCAACGCAAGGTCGGGGCCGCGCGACCCTCTCCCGGCCTCTGGCAGAGCGATTTCTCGCTCGCCGCTCCGATCGTCTCTCCTCATCATCGCGACTGAACCGCTTGGCGCCGAAGCGCGGCTTCGCGCCGTGTCGCCGGGATGAATGCGGATCAATCTGTCCCAGACGTGAGAACGCGATTGCTCAATGAAGCGATTGTGCACGCGCTTCACTAAGCCCGCATGGGTACGGAAAAGAATGCGTCCGCCCATGCTCTCACCACAGTTTCGCCATCGCACTTATTAACGTGTCATACTACTGTAACGAAATCGTCATGAATCTGTAGTGTGACCAAGTCGCTTCGCGAGGCTTCTCCTCGGCCAAATTCCCCGGACCTATTGCGTGGGCTGTCGCAACGCGCAACTCAGCCGCCGGAAACGCATGCAGCAAGGCCGCGTCTGGAGAGCTTTGTTTTCTAAGAGGCGCAAGCACGCGGGGCAGGGTTCAAGGGGGTTCCACGTCGTCCTCGCCGGAGAACCAGCATGGAATCGGCCCTTAGGCGCGGTCGGCAACTGCTTTTCCAAGGCCCCCGGAATTTGCTCTGGCTTGGATTTGTACTCGGTATCGCACCTTGGGTTCATCGCACAACCGGGCCGCTGCCCGGACTGCGCAGGCTGCAGGTCCGCCATCGCCGGCAGAAGGATCTCGAACAAAGAATCGCCCTGCTGCGATCACGGGTTTCCAGGCGCGCTTTCATGGCGGGTGGCCCAAGGGTCGCATTGTCAGACCTCAGTCCTGAACTCGACGAGATATGCCGGCCGCTCAGACGATTGCGCCAGGGAATTCCGCTCGCCGATATAGACCAGGATGGCTTTCTCTGTCCTCGTTTTGGAAAACTGTGGGACAGCCCCCGCGTCAACGCAGACGCATTTCTGCCTCGCGAACGCTTCGACCTCACTGTTGTCGATCATGACGGTGTGATCGGGGTGCACAAGAATTTCCGTGGGGATAGAAGCGCGTTCGCTGATGAGCTTGAAGCAACCCTCGATCTCGGAAGCGCGGGATGTCACGTTCCGGCCGTCCTTCATGTCGATTTTGAGCGACCTGCAATTACATTTGGCTACATCAATGGCGTCGTCGTGCGCGAGGCGCTGGCGGAGGCCGGCGCGCCAATGCGGGATCGCGACGTTATCGATAGCCCTTCCAAGCTCGGAAACCGCGTCCAATGCTACAGGACAGAAGAGCACAAGATTGCAGAGGGACGGCGGCTTATTGGCGGTGTCCTGGATGGAGAGACCATTGACCGTGTTGCCGACGGCCTGCTCGCCATTCACCGGGCTCAGTATGTGCTGGAGGACATCAAATACGGAAACATCATCATCGAAGCGACGACCAAGATTCCGTATTTTATTGATTGCGAACGAGCTTTGCCATTGCGCTATTTCTCACGGCCGACAGCGACCCACTTTCGCGATCGCGACGCCGCAAAGCTGAACCGTCACTTCGGCACGAAGCTGCTGACGGCAACGGCGCTGCGTCACATGCCACGACCGCCGAACAGTGCGGTCTACGCTCCCTTCTACGCGGGCGCAGGCGTTCGGTTGGGTGCGATCTGGAATCCAGATTTGGGTATTCAGCGTTGGCGACACGTGTTGGCGCCCCATGTGCCGGTTCCACGCGGAGGTCGCGTCCTCGATCTCGGAGCGAACAATGGATTCAACGCGCTGCAGATGCTTCGCGCCGGGGCCGCGGAAGTCATCGGCGTGGAAATCGATCCAACCGCTATTGAGCAGGGTCTGCTCGTCAAACGCATTTTCGAATGGGCGGACAATGTGGAGTACCGCTTTTCCTATGTGCTCGGCTCACACGGCGACGTTGCTTCGATGAATCTCGGCCGGTTCGATCTGATTACCGCTTTTTGCACACTCTACTATTTGAGCGCGGAGGCGATGGCGAAGACTGTTTCCGACGTGGCCCGCATGACCGATACGCTCGTCTTGCAATGCAACGACGAACGTTGGATCGATCGCGGCGATCCTGCCACCTTTGTCAAGGCGGCGCTTGCGTTCAATATTGATTTGGTCCGCAACAATGGCTTCCCGCATGTCACGGTGATCGAACGGCGCGGGTCCAGCCGTCCACTTGTGATCGCCCGCACAAAAGCCGGGATAAACGAAGAGGCCTCCATAAATCGCACGGTTGCGGCCCCCACGCCGTCTCAGCAGGCTCAATGGATTACATCCGCGCCAGCGAACCTCCTTGATAAGGCGGCCAACTCAGGTGGATCAGCCCGCGGCCGGCTTTTCGGCCGGACGTCACGGCCGTGACGATGGCGGGACGAGCGTGGCCGCGGAAAAGCGTGTCTCTCGGGTCATGCGTCAAGGCGACACTTGCTCGGCCCCTCCCAGACTCAATCTGAGGAGGC
>DASXOK010000275.1:0-4371 GCA_036494425.1 Pseudolabrys sp. | reverse complement strand
CCGACGCCGACGCGCTGTAATACTTCGCGGCTGCTGCACCGCAAAAGCGGTCTGCCTAGTTTTTAAGCAGATCGACTGTTTTCCGCCCAACAGGCCAGCGTCCTGACATCCGGCGTTGCTGCAAAATCGAGCATCTGCTCGAAAAGTCCCTAATTATCAAATCGTTAAAGCGAGCCGCCGAGTTGGCACGGCGCTTGATTGCTTGCCGCCCGGTACCACCGCAGGGGGCGAGTTTCCCGCGCGGTCGAAAAAACTTCGTTGTAGCCGCCCGAGCGTCGCAGCACGCCTGGGCGACAGGGGATCACATCACATGAAAATCGTCATGGCCGTCATCAAGCCGTTCAAGCTCGACGAGGTCCGCGACGCTCTCACCAAGATCGGCGTTCAGGGACTGACCGTCACCGAGGTGAAGGGCTACGGGCGCCAGAAGGGCCACACCGAAATCTATCGCGGCGCCGAATACGCCGTGAGCTTCCTGCCGAAAATCAAAATCGAAATCGCCTGCGCGTCCGATCAGGTGGACCGGGTCATCGACACCATCACGGCGGCGGCGAAGACCGGCCAGATCGGCGACGGCAAGATCTTCGTCCTGCCGCTCGATCAAGCCGTGCGCATCCGCACCGGCGAGACCGACGTCGACGCGCTCTAATCAAAAACACCGCCCGGGGAAATTCTCATGACACAGGCGCAACGACGCCTCGCCATCGCAGCATGTGCGATTGCCGCGGCCTTCACCGCCTCGCCCGCCTTTGCGCAGACGCCGAAGATCGACGCCGCCGACACCGCCTGGATGATCTGCGCCACCGGGTTGGTGCTGATGATGACGGTCCCGGGCCTGGCGATGTTCTACGCCGGCATGGTGCGCAAGAAGAACGTGCTCGCCACCATGGCGCAATGCCTCGCCGCCACGTTCCTCGTTTCGATTCTGTGGGCCTTCTTCGGCTACTCGCTCGCCTTCACCGGCGACGGGGCCTATCTCGGCACCCTCGACCACATGTTCCTGCAAGGCATGATGCTCGACTCGATCTCGCCGCTGGCGAAGACGATTCCCGAAAGCCTGTTCATGATCTACCAGATGACCTTCGCGGTCATCACGGTAGCGCTGGTCGCAGGCTCCGTTGCGGATCGCCTGCGCTTCTCGGCCTTTTTGCTGTTCTGCGCCTTCTGGCTGCTCTTGGTCTACGTGCCCATCACGCACTGGATCTGGGGCGGCGGCTTCCTCGGCACTTACGGCACCGTCGACTTCGCCGGCGGCCTCGTCGTGCACGTGAATGCCGGTATTGCCGGTGTGGTCGCGGCCATCGTCGTCGGCAAGCGTCGCGGCTATGGCCAGGAGAATCTCGCGCCGTTCGATCTGTCGCTCGCTGTGATCGGCACCGGCCTGTTGTGGGTCGGCTGGTTCGGCTTCAACGGCGGCTCCGCCCTCGGCGCCAATGGCCGCGCGGTGATGGCAATCGTGTCGACGCATCTCGCCGCCTGCGCCGGCGCCTTCACCTGGATGGTGCTGGAGTGGACGACACGCGGAAAGCCGTCAGTGCTCGGCATGATCTCCGGCGCCGTTGCCGGCCTCGGCACCATCACGCCGGCCTCCGGTTTCGTGATGCCGATGCAGGGCGTGCTCATCGGCATCATCGCCGGCGGCGTCTGCTTCTGGGCCTGCACCTGGCTCAAGCACAAGTTCGGCTATGACGACTCGCTCGACGTCTTCGGCGTCCACGGCATCGGCGGGTTGACCGGCAGCCTGCTCGCCGGCGTCTTCGCAGTCGGCGCGCTCTCCGCCAGCCCGGAGCTTCCCGGCGGCGTACGCGGCCTGATCGAGGGGAATCCGCATCAGTTGCTCGCCCAGGCCTATGGTGTCCTGGTGACATTGCTCTGGTCCGGCGTGCTGACCTTCCTCATTCTCAAGGTCGTCGGCGCCCTGGTTCCCTTGCGCGTCGGCAAGGACGACGAAATGGTCGGCTTGGACGTCAGCCAGCACGGCGAGGCCTTGCAATAACTAACGAATTCCTACCGCGCCCACGGAAACGCCGGCGCGGTTTTTAGCCAGCATCGAAATGCTGATTATTGTTTGTGCAGTCTGCACATTTCTTGACGCAAGTTTAAGCGCCACGTAACCGCCATATTCGAATACCGTCCGGGCTGTTCGGATTTTAGGTATCGAATCAATCCCTTACTCGCCCTGCGGCCATCTGGCACGGCGTTTGATTCCCTTATCGCGGCCCTGCCTGCGAAGCGTGCTTTGCCCGGTGTGGCCCAGTGAACCGCCCGCACTGCGTGAACGAGCAAAACGGGCTTAAGCGGGGATCGAATTCCATGAAAATCGTCATGGCCATTATAAAACCTTTCAAGCTCGACGAGGTCCGTGACGCCCTGACCTCTATCGGAGTGCAAGGACTGACCGTTACCGAGGTCAAGGGGTATGGGCGTCAAAAGGGGCATACGGAAATCTACCGCGGTGCCGAGTATGCGGTGAGCTTCCTTCCGAAGATCAAGGTGGAAGTGGCAGTGGCATCTGACCAGGTCGACAAGGTCGTCGGCGCCATCTCCGGAGCTGCCAAAACCGGTCAGATCGGCGACGGAAAAATCTTCGTCTTCGGCCTGGACCACGCCGTGCGCATCCGCACCGGCGAGACCGACGCCGCAGCGCTGTAACCCGCACCGCGAACACTACGACAGGAGTTTGGACCATGACGTTGAAGAAAACTTCCCGGGCGGGATTGTTGGCTCTCGCTTTCGGGATTTTGCTCGGAGTGTTTCTGAGCATCGGCACGTACGACGCTTCGTACGCCCAGACGCCGGCGCCGGAAGCAGCTCCGGCTGCGGCCCCGGCGGCGGCACCCGCGCCGATGCCGGCCTGCGACGCGACCGCCAAGCCGCCGATCCTCAGCAAATGTAAGACTGACTCAGGCGACACCGCCTGGATGCTGACCTCGACAGCTCTCGTTCTGATGATGACCATCCCGGGTCTCGCGCTGTTCTACGGCGGCATGGTCCGAAAGAAGAACGTGCTCGCTACCGTCATGCAGAGCTTCGCCATCACGTGCCTTGTGACCGTGTTGTGGATGGTCATCGGCTACAGCTGGGCCTTCACCGACGGCGGACCCTATCTCGGCGGCTCCTCCCGTTTCCTGCTGATGGGGATGGGCACCGACGTGGTGAGCCCGCTGGCGGCCACGATCCCTGAGTCTGTCTACATGTGCTTCCAGATGACCTTCGCCATCAACACCCCGGCGCTGATCTGCGGCTCCTTCGCGGACCGCATGAAGTTCTCCGCCATGATGTGGTTCATCGGCCTCTGGTCGCTGTTCGTGTACTCGCCGATCGCCCACTGGGTCTGGGGCGGCGGCTGGCTCGGCGGCATGGGCGTGCTCGACTACGCCGGCGGCACCGTGGTGCACATCAACGCCGGCGTCGCGGGTCTCTGCACCGCGCTCGTGCTCGGCAAGCGCAAGGGCCTCGGTGTCGAGAACATGGCGCCGCACAACCTCGTGCTGACGATGATCGGCGCCTCCCTCCTGTGGGTCGGCTGGTTCGGCTTCAACGCTGGCTCCGCGGTCAGCGCGGGCGCCAATGCCGGCATGGCCATGGCCGTCACGCAAATCGCCACTGCCACTGCGGCGCTTGCCTGGATGTTCGTGGAATGGGCGCTCAAGGGTAAGCCCTCCATCCTCGGCATCTGCTCGGGTGCGGTCGCTGGCCTCGTCGCCATCACGCCGGCCTCCGGCTTCGTCGATCCGACCGGTGCGCTGGTCATCGGCGTCGCCGCCGGCGTGGTCTGCTACTGGGGTGCGACTGGCCTCAAGCACACCTTCGGTTACGACGACAGCCTGGACGCCTTCGGCGTGCATGCGGTCGGCGGCATCGTCGGCGCGCTGCTCACCGGTGTTTTCGCCCGCACGGCGATCAACTCGCTCGGCACTGGCCTAATCGACGGCAACGCCTACCAGGTCGTGATCCAGATCTACGGCATTCTCGGCACGCTGATCTATGACGCGGTTGCGACGCTGATCATCCTCTTCGTCCTGAAGATGACCATCGGCCTGCGCGTCAGCGAGGAAGCCGAACGCGACGGTCTCGACCTCTCGCTGCATGGCGAAGTGGTTCAGTAACTTCAAGCGCTAGCGGTAGGGGCGGAAACCCGGCACTGTCCCTCCCGTCGAGGCCCCGGTTCGAAAGGACCGGGGCCTCACTTATTTTCGGGGACGCGACTTCTCGATCGAATGGCGCGCTGCCTTCGCCCCGTCACCCTGAGCAACCATTAAACGATGGCGAGGCTCGGGGTCCATGGTGTGCCGCGAGCGAGGACGGTGTTGGCGTAGATGACGAGCTTTCTGGCGCAGGCGACGAGAGCGACTTTGTGAGGCTTTCCGG
>DASXOK010000274.1:0-2647 GCA_036494425.1 Pseudolabrys sp. | reverse complement strand
AGCTTCATCAGCACGCGGGTGTCGCGCCCGGACATCGTCGCCTTGATCGGCCGGAAGCTGGCCTTGTAGACATCGACATGGCCAAACTGCGCGCGGGCTTCCGTCTCGGTCAGTCCGACCGTGCCGACCTCCGGCTGCGAGAAGACGGCGGTCGGAATCGTGGAATGATCGACCTGCACGGGCCGCTTGCCGAACACGGTATCGGCGAAGGCATGGCCTTCGCGGATCGCGACCGGCGTCAGGTTGACGCGGTGGGTGACGTCGCCGATGGCATAGATGTTCGGCACGGATGATTTCGACCAGTCGTCGACCGCGACGCCGCCGTTTCTGGGATTGATGGCGACGCCGGCCTTCTCGAGCCCGAGATCGGCGACGTTGGGATGCCGCCCGATCGCGAACATCACCTGGTCGGAGGCGACGCTCGACCCGTTCGAAAGATGCGAGGTGTAGTCCTTGCCGTGCTTGTCGACCGATTTGACGGTGCAGCCGGTGAGAATCGTGATCCCTTCCTTTTCCATCTCGCCGCGGACGTGGCTGCGCACGTCGTCGTCGAAGCCGCGCAGGATGTTGTCGCCGCGATAGACCACGGTCACGTCGGAGCCGTAGCCGGCGAAGATGCAGGCGAATTCGAGCGCGATATAGCCGCCGCCCTGGATCAGGATGCGCTTGGGCAATTCTTTCAGGTGAAACGCCTCGTTGGAGGAGATCACATGCTCGATGCCGGGGATGGCCGGCCCGTGATTGGGCGCGCCGCCAGTGGCGATCAGGACGTAGCGGGCCTTGACGATCCTGCCGTCGGCGAGACGCACCGTATTGGGGTCGCCGAGCACGGCGCGGGTTTTCACGATTTCCGCGCCGGATTTTTCCACGTTGGCGGTGTAGGCCGCCTCGAGCCGCGCGATCTCCTTGTCCTTGTTGGCGACCAGCGTGCGCCAGTCGAAAGTCGCGCTCGGCACCGTCCAGCCGAAGCCGGCCGCGTCCTCCATCTCCTGGCGGAAATGCGAGCCGATCACGAACAGCTTCTTCGGCACGCAACCGCGGATCACGCAGGTGCCGCCCATCCGGTACTCTTCCGCGATCATCACGCGGGCGCCGTAACCGGCCGCGATCCGGGCGGCGCGCACGCCGCCCGACCCTCCCCCGATGACGAACAGATCGACGTCGAACTCAGCCATGTCCCGACCTCTGTCTGTCAGCAGCCCTCAGATCTGCTTGCCGCGCTTGCGCATCTGGGCACGAAACTCGGCGTTGACCGTCTCGGAGAAGGTCTTCGCCCATCCGCTGACATAGGCCATGCTGCCCTGGATTGCCCGCGGCTCCGCCAACAGAAGCTTCTGTCCGAGCGGCGTCTTGTAGAACGCCACGATGTCCTTCAGCTCCTGCTCCGTGAACTCGTTGCAGTAGACCAGCGCCATGCCGTCGCCGACTTCCTTTTCCCTCCCGGCAAGGGCCTGGGCCACGAGGGGCGCGACCTCGTTCAGGTCCTTCTGATAGTTGAGGTTCGCCTGAGTCAACGTTTCCTTGGTCTGCATGACGACGTTGGGAATGATGTTGGCGTAGAGCGCGCTGGCGTTCTTCATCTTCAGGATTTCACCTGCCGCGGCGGCGGCCGCCGGCGTGCATGGCTTCGGCTGCTGCGCGCTGGCCGGCAGTCCGGTCAACCCCAGCACGAGCCCAACCGCCGGGAGGATCTTGAAAACGCTCTTCATTCCGCTTCTCCTTCGGATTTGCGGCGTTGACGCCGCTGCACAACGCGAATCCCGTCCGCACCGGCCAGCACCGCCGTGCCGGCGAGACCGATGAACAGTCCGTGTTCCACGACGCCCGGAATCGCACTCAACAGGCCGGCAAGACGCGGAGGATCCGGTATCCGGCCGAGATGGGCGTCGACAATCCAGTGGCCGCCATCGGTGACAAAAACGTGGCCATTTCTGACTTTGCGGACCGCCATTTCGCCGGAAACGCCGGCCTGGCCGAAGGCCTTGGCGAGGGCGTGCCGTGTCGCCGCCAGGCCAAACGGGATTACCTCCACCGGCAGCGGATAGCGGCCGAGCGGATCGACCCATTTGCTCTCGTCGGCGATCACGATCATGCGGTCCGAGGCCGCGGCCACGATCTTCTCGCGAAGCAACGCGCCGCCGCCGCCCTTGATCAGGTTGAGTGCGGGGTCGCATTCATCGGCGCCGTCGACGGTGAGATCCAGCCGATCGATGTCATCGAGCGTCGTCAGCGCAATGCCACAACGCTCGGCATCGACGCGGGTTGCTTCCGAGGTCGGCACGCCCACGACCCTCAAGCCGGCCCGCACCCGCTCGCCCAACAGCTCGACGAAATGTTTTGCGGTCGAGCCGGTACCGAGCCCGAGCTTCATGCCGTCGTGCACCTCTTCAAGCGCGCGCGCCGCCGCCTGCCGTTTCAGTTCATCCATGGTCACGAAAATGCCCGCCGAGCAGGGACTGGGCCCGCCTTCTAGCGTCGATTGCAAGCCGGGAACAGCAGGAAAACAGGCCCGATCCCTATGATTTCACCCGATCCATCGCGGCCTGGATCGCGGCAAATCGCTTATCCACGCCCTCGCGCATGTTCGGATGGGTGAAGATGTAGAACTGCTGGGTCCTGATAGCGTCGAGAACCCGCGCGGCAACCT
>DASXOK010000273.1:0-2785 GCA_036494425.1 Pseudolabrys sp. | reverse complement strand
GTTCGAGGTGCCGCTCGCTTTCGTCATGGATCGCGCCAACGTCCAGCGCCATTCGCGCGACTGGCAGGGCATGACGCGGCACTACTATGCGATCACCTTCGGCGAGCGCTACATCTGGGGCGTGACGGCTGGTATCCTGTGTAATCTGTACGACCGGATTTACCAGGGGTGAGCGATGCGCCGGGCCGCCTTGCTTCCTTATCCCTTCCCCGCTTGCGGGGAAGGGTGGTCAGCGAAGCTGACCGGGTGGGAGACACCATGATCCGCTCCGTCCTCACCGAGGTCTTGCTGTTCATCACACCGTTCGTGCTCTACGCCGTGTTTCTGTTCGCGACGCGCGCGGGCGTGATTGACGTGAAGTCCTGGCCGCTCGCGCATGTGGCGACGCTCGCTATTATCGCGTTGCTTCTTGTGGTCGGCAGCTTCATCTATCTCGCGAATTATTCCGGCGCGCCGGTCGGCACGACCTATGTGCCGGCGCATCTGGAGAACGGCAAGTTCGTGCCGGGGACGACGAAGTGACTGCTTCAGACGGCCGGACGGATCGCAAGCTCGAGGCTGCGTGGCTGGAGAGCGGCGCGCTGCCGCGCTTGCTCGAAGTGCTCGACCGCGACGGCGAGGAAGCGCGCGTGATCGGCGGCGCCGTGCGCAACACACTGCTCGGACTGCCGGTGCACGAGTTCGACGTCGCCACCACCGCGCTGCCGGAGGAGGTCGCGCGCCGCGTCGAAGCGGCGGGCTTCAAGGCGGTGCCTACCGGCATCGAGCACGGCACCATCACCGTGGTCGTCGATAGGCATCCATTCGAGGTGACGACGCTGCGCCGCGACGTGGAGACCTACGGCCGCCACGCCAAGGTCGAATTCGGCCGCGACTGGCGCGGCGACGCGCACCGGCGCGACTTCACCATCAACGCCTTCTCCGTGACGCGCGACGGCACGCTTTACGATTATGTCGGCGGTCTCGCCGATCTCGAGGATCGCCGCGTGCGTTTCATCAGCGACGCGCGCGAACGCATCCGCGAAGACTATCTGCGCATCCTGCGTTTCTTCCGTTTCCACGCCGCCTATGGCCACAACCATCCCGACGCCGAAGGCCTCGCCGCCTGCATCGCCGCGCGCGACGGGCTCGATCAGCTCTCGCGCGAGCGCGTCCGCATGGAGCTGATGAAATTGCTGGTGGCGGCGCGCGCGGCGCCGACGCTTGTCGTCATGGCCGATGCCGGGCTGTTGCTGCGCGCGCTCGGCGGCGTGCCTTATCTCGCGAGTTTCGCGCGGATGGTCGCAATAGAAGCGGCCATCGGCGAGACGCCGGATGCGGTGCGGCGGCTCGGCGCGCTCGGCGTCGCGATTGTCGAAGACGCGGAGCGGCTGTGGCAGAAGCTGCGCCTGACCAATGCCGAGCACACGCGGCTTTCCACCATGGGCGAGAATTGGCCGCGCATGTCACCGGACGCCGGCGAGCAAACGGCGCGCGCGCTGCTCTATCGGCTCAAGCCGCAGGCCTTCAGCGACAGCGCGCTGCTCGCCTGGGCACGTTCGCAAGCTTCTGCCGATCACGCCGCCTGGCGTGCCTTCGCGACACTGCCGCAGCGCTGGACCGCGCCGGTGTTTCCCATCAAGGCCGCCGATTTCATCGCCCGCGGCATCGCGCCAGGGCCGGCACTCGGCGCGGCGATGCGCGCGGCGGAAGAGGCGTGGATCGCGGCGGATTTTCCGCAGACGCAAAACGCGCTCGATGCGATCGTTGCCGTGGCGATGCCGGCGGCGACAAATTAAAAGCCCCGGCCACTGGCCCGGGACTTTTTTGGAATATGCGCTCGTTCAGAACTTGTAGTCCAGCGTGACTCGATCGATGTGCGCAGCGACATGATTGGTCACAGTGAGCGTAGCGGCGGTCGCGACACCATTTGTGGAGGTCATCGTATAAGAAGTATCGCCGAGGTCCATGTAGAGATATTCGGCACCGATGATCCAGTTCCGGGTAATTCCATAGTCAAGGCCGCCGCCCACCGTCCAGCCGGCACGCGTGGTATCGTTCGAGCCGGCATAAGACAGACCTGAAATCGGTGCAGTGAACGCCCCCGAAGTCTCGATGTGCCCGTAGGCCAGACCGCCGGTCGCGTACAGCAGCCAGTTATTCATCGCATAACCGAGCTTGCCGCGTACCGTGCCAAACCAGTCGACCTTTACCTCATTGGTTGATTAGAGGTCGCAAATCCGGACGGCGTGACGCTATTAGTCTCCGAAGACTTCATACCCGAGCCTTGGAAGTCAGCAACCAAACCGACCACAACGCTGGGCGCCAACGTCCAATTGTAGCCAATCTGGCCGCCGCCGATCACGCCTTTCGGCTGTACATTCGGGATTACATTGCCGCCGGCGGCGGCGTACGGGGCTAGGCCGATGCTGCTGCCATCAACAAACGACACGTCCGGATCGCTGTTACGACCCCAGCCATAGCCCACGTTGCCGCCCAAATAGAAACCCGTCCAGTTGTACAATAAGACTGGCGGCGGTGGGATAATCGGCGCCTTCACCGGCATGTCGGCTGCGAGTGCCGCGCCGCTCATGGCGGTCGCGCCGAGCAAAGCAATCACAAAACGACGCATCGTCTCCTCCTTCGGGCTCATGCGAGAAGCGTCGCCGAGGGCGGTTGAAATCGGAGACGGGCGACGAGCCGATGCCCACCCACTGTCTGTGGAACAACGCCAAGGGGAGCGGCCGTCGCTGCTCAATCTCTGAGTGCGGAGACCCAGGGACTCACGCACAATTTTTCGATATGC
>DASXOK010000272.1:0-9984 GCA_036494425.1 Pseudolabrys sp. | reverse complement strand
CTGGCGTTCGTTGTCGTCATTCTCGCGATCGAAACCCTTCTGGTGCAGCCCATTGAACGACGCGCGTCCCGCTGGCGAACCCGGACCGCTTGACGTCCGCATCGCGCGCAAGGCGTTCACCGCCGCATCGGGGGAGCGGCTGGACGTGCTGCGCGATCTTGCCTTTACGCTCAAGCACAGCGAGGTTGGCGCGCTGGTCGGGCCTTCCGGCTGCGGCAAGACGACGACGCTGCGCATCGTCGCCGGGCTCGAGCGCGACTTCGAAGGCACCGTCCTGCGGCCGCCGGCGGGCAAGCTTGGCATGGTCTTCCAGGACCCGCGCCTGCTGCCGTGGCGGACCGTCGAGGACAATGTGCGGCTGGTGGCGCCGAACATCTCCGAAAAAGACCTGACCGCTCTGTTTGCAGTACTGGAGCTGGATGCGCACCGGGCGCATTTTCCCGGTGAGCTGTCGCTCGGGCTCGCACGCAGGGTGGCGCTGGCGCGCGCCTTCGCGGTGGAGCCGGACCTGCTGCTGCTCGATGAGCCCTTCGTCTCGCTCGATACGGCCTTGGCCTTCAGGATGCGTGAGCAACTCGTGAGCCTGGTCGACAAGCGCGCCATGACGACATTGCTGGTAACGCATGATCTGGAGGAGGCTGTGCGCTTGGCCGACCGAGTATTTCTGTTGTCGGCGCGGCCGGCGAAGATCGTCGCGGACATTCCGCTGGCGACACCGCGGCGCGCGCGGAGTGAGGTGGAGGTCGCGGCCATGCTGGCCGACCTCTCGCGCCGCGTGAACGGCGGACCATCCGCATGACGCTGCTCATCTTCGATTGCGACGGCGTGCTGGTCGATTCCGAGGTCATCGCCCATGCGGTGATGGTCGACCTGGTGACCGAGTTCGGCCGTCCGATGACGCTGCAGGAGTCGTTCGGCATCTTTGCCGGCAAGCGCCTGCGCGATGCGTTGGCTGCCGCTGAGGCTTGGCTCGGCAAGCCGATCCCGCCCGAGGCCGTCGCGAAAGCCGGCGAGCATCTGTTCGAGCGCTTTCGCAGCGAGCTCAAACCGATCGACGGCGTGCGCGATGCGATCACGGCGTTGCCGTACCCGCGCTGCGTCGCGTCGTCATCGACGCGCGAACGGCTCGCATTGGCGCTCGACGTAACCGGGCTGGCGCCATTGTTCGGCGACAAGGTGTTCAGCGCCGATCAGGTCGCGAACGGCAAGCCCGCGCCCGACCTGTTCCTCTTCGCGGCGCAGTCATGCGGCGCGGCGCCGTCCGGCTGCATCGTGATCGAGGATTCTGTGCTCGGCGTCACGGCTGCGCGCGCGGCCGGGATGAAGGCGATCGGCTTTGCCGGCGGCAGTCATGCCAATGCGCGGCTCGGCGAGAAGCTCGCCGCGGCGGGCGCCGAAATCGTGATCCAGGCGATGAGCGAGCTCCCCGCCGCCGTCGAGGACCTCCGCGACCGGATGTCCGCCACTATCTGAACGCGCACCCATGCTACGGTCCTCGCGTCACGAAGATGCGGAGACGGACCATGCCGGGCCTGTCGCTCTTGTTCGCTGTGCTGATGCTCGCGGTCGCAGTGCCGGCGGCGGCGCAGGACATGATGCGCTATCTCGACCTGTCGTCGCCGGAGATGACGACGGCCGAGATGACGCGCGAGGACGTCGCCAAGCTCGCCGTGGCCGCGACGCCCGGCAAGCCTGCCGACTTCACCGGCAAGAGACTGTCCGGCCTCGACCTCTCCGGACTTGATCTCTCCCGCGCTGTCTTCCGCGCCGCGCGGCTGAACAAGACCAACCTGTCCAATGCCAATCTCGACGGCGCGGTCTTCGACCAGGCGTGGCTGCTCGACGCGGACCTGAGAGGCGCGAGCCTCAAGGATGCGCATCTCTTCGCGGCGCAGATGCAGCGCGTGACGCTCGATCGCGCCGATCTCTCGGGCGCACGCATCGCCGCCGACCTCAGCAATGCGAGCCTCATCGGCACGAAACTCGTCGGGGCTAACCTGGCCGCCGATATGAAGAACCAATCCATGGGATTGATCCGTGCGGTCTTGAAATCCGCACGGCTCGATGGCGCTGACCTGAGCACGGCCGACCTGTCGCGCGCCGACCTGCAATTCGCTTCGCTGGCCAAGGCCGATCTCTCCGGCGTCTCGCTGCGCGGCGCCGATCTCAGCGGCGCCGATCTCTCCGGCGCGACCATCGCCGGCACGGACTTCGCCGCTGCCGATGTTGCCTCGGCGCGCCTCGCCACGCCGATCGGGCTTGATGCGGCGCTCAATCTCGACAAGGCTGTGAACTTGGATCGGCTCCGGCGCGAATGAGGCGCAAGAGAGCCGGCCAGAAGGGAGGACTGATATGCGGACGGTCTTGGTCGCATGCGCCGCAATGGCGCTGTTGTGTTCGGGCGCACACGCGCAGAGCAAAGGCACGCGTTTCTGGAACCTGACGCTCTACACAGTCACCAGCTTGCAGCTTTCGCCGGCGGGAGAGAACGCCTGGGGCCCCGACCAATGCAAGAACGACCGCGACGGCACGGTCGATCACGACGAGCGCCTGCGCATCACCGGCATATCTCCCGGCCGCTATGACGCCAAGCTCGCCGACAAGATCGGCCGCGTCTGCGTCGTGCGCAATATCGATGTGAAGGACGGCGGCGTCTTCACCATCGAGGAAAAGCAGCTCACGGATTGCGAGAAGAAGTAGATTCCTCCGCTCGTCCCCGCGAAACACAAATGCATCGACTGTTGTTCTGGCTCGCTTGCGCGGGAATGAGCGGAGCGTGTGGCCTTGCAAACGCGACATTAGCGCGTCTTGTGCGTACGCAATGCCTGAAACACCTTCAGCGCGGTGACGTGCTCGGTGACATCGTGCACACGGACGATCGAAGCGCCGGCTGCAATCGCGGCGAGGCTCACGGTCACGGTGCCGACAAGCGTTCCCTCACTGCCGTCGCCGGTCAATGAGCCTAAGAAGCGCTTGCGCGAGGAGCCGACCAATATCGGCAGGCCGTAATCCTTCAACTCGCTCAATCGCGCGATGCAGTCGCGGTTCTGCAGGCTGGTCTTGCCGAAGCCGATGCCGGGATCGAGGACGATTCGGCCGGGAAGGACGCCCGCGCGCGCGGCGAGGGCGAGCGAACGGTCGAAGAAGCGGCGAACGTCGGCGATGATGTCGAGCCGCTCGTCCTTCTCCGTCCGACTATGCATGATCACGACGGCGGTCTCGGCTTCCGCCACCGTCTCGGCCATGCGCATATCGTGCTGCAAACCCCACACATCGTTGATCATCACCGCGCCAAGCGCGGCTGCGCGCGCTGCCACGGCAGCCTTGCTGGTATCGACCGATAGCGGCGCGTCGACGTCGGCCAGCACGGTCAGGATCGGCTCCAGGCGCGCGAGTTCCTCAGCGTCCGTCACCGAGGTAGCGCCGGGCCGGGTCGACTCGGCGCCGACATCGACGATGTCGCAGCCGGCCGCAAGCATCTCTTGCGTATGTGCCAAGGCCGCATCGGCCGCCACGAAGCACCCGCCATCGGAAAACGAATCCGGCGTGACGTTGAGGATGCCCATGATGAGCGGGCGCGTTCCGATACGATCCAAAAAGGCGTCGCGCTTCGCGCGCAGTTCCGGAAGCATCACGCCGCTTTACGCGAGCCCGGATACTCGCAATGCCAGCGCACGGCGGTCCACTTCGGATGTTCGCCGATCCATTGCGCGATGTAAGGCGGTGCCGCCATGGCGCATTGCGTCAGCGACTGGCCGGATGCGTATTGCAAATGCTGGTCTTCGCACTGTGCCGGGGACGCGACGGCACAGACGGTGATCACCAGTTCAATGAGGCCCATGGCGATGTGCTCCGCGCGATTCGATACAACCCTACCTCCGCCAACCCCCATCCGGCGACCGGCGTTCATTCCGAAGGGTAAAATATCTCTCCCTTGCCGGTCACCGCCATGTCGCCGGCCAGCCGCCGCCACGGGCGGCGCAGCGCGTCGGCGAGAGCGGGACTGTACGGCTTGATGTACGCGGCCATGAGCGCGTTGGCTTCAAAGTCGTGTACCCCACAGTCGGCGAATGTCGGCGACAGAGCTTCCGCGCCCGCGGCCAATACCAGCGTACCGCGCGCCATCAGATAGCCGGGCAGGGGGCCCGCGCGGCCGCGCACAATCAGCGTTCCGGCGATCATGCGGCTGCCCGCGTGCGCGCCGGCCTTGCCCTCGACGATGATCATGCCGCGGCGAAGCCTGTCGGCGGCGCGCGCGCCGGCACTGCCGCGCACGACGACGATGCCGCCGCGCATGCCAGCCGTCTCGCCTGCAAGCGGGCCGCCGAGCCGATCGGCCGCGTCGCCCTGGATATTGAGCACGCCGCCCTTCATGCCGGAGGCGGCCCAAAGGCCGGCATTGCCGTCGATGGTAAGATTGCCGCCCCCCATCAGGCGCCCGGCCTGGATGCCGACGTCGCCTTCGACGTGGATTCTACCGTCGCTCATGCCGCAGCCGATGCGATCGAAGCGTTCGCTGCCGCCGTCGAACTGGATAGTCTCGGCATCGCCCGCCGTGATCTTGAATAGGTCGCCGGCGCACACGCGCTCGCGCGTGGTCTGCAATTCGATCTTCGCGATGTCGCTTTCGCTCATCCCCGCGAGTCGCTGCGGCACCATCGGGGCCAAATCGAGCCGCTGCGACGGCGTATCGCGCAATGTGAACACGAGCGCGCTCACGGCAGCAGGTCCTTGAGGTGATAGTGGTGCGGCCCGAGCTTGCCGCCGTAATTGCCGGCGCCGACGCGCAAGGCGCCGCGCTCCGGTCCGAGCGCAAGCACGGCCGCCAAGCCGGCGCGCATTGCGTTCGCAACCGCCTCCGTGGTCAGTCCGTCGATGACGATTTCCAGCACCGAGCCGATATCGGGATCGAGCGCGGTGGTGCCGACGCCTTTCAGGGTCGGGCAGTAGGCGTCGTTGGTTGAGGCGCTGGCGCCCTTGTACTTGGAGCCGACCTTGGAGCCGGAGCGCGCGATGCCGCCGGGGAAGGGCATGATCGTGTCGGGCACCGCATTGATCGCCGCGACGGCCGCTTCGGCGGCCGCCAAGGTTGTCCGAGTGCTCGCGCCCATCAGGATGAGGTTGCCGCCGCCGACCGCCTTCTTCGTTAGCCCAGTCGTGGCCTCGCAGACGAATTCGCCGTCCATGACCGGCACGCGCCAATAGCGTTTGTCGCCGAAGCGTTTCGATATCTGCCAGCCGTCGCCGAAGAAGCGCAGCGCATTGCCAAGCTTGAGGGTCTCTTCGCCCTCGAGTCCGGCGAAGCAGGCCGAGCCGGGGCTGGTGAGCACGCATTGTCCGACGCGCAACTGAAGCTGCTTCTGCAATTCGGCGGTTGAGACGGAAAACAGCAGGACCCGCACGCCCGGGCGCCCGTCCGGCGTCTCGTCGGGGGATAGTTCACGGTCGATACTGGTCTCGGCGCCTGCGCCGATCACCGACGTGCCGAAGCCGGTCATGGTGACCGCCGCCTGCCGTGCCCAGCGCTCGCTGTGTGCCGTGATGGTCAGCGCCGTCGCCCGCATGCCGAAGGCTTCGGCGAAGGTGTCGTCCACGCGGATGCCGTTGACCGTTACGTGTTGCATGGCACGCGTTCAAATGGATCGGGCCGGCCGATCGCCACCTCCGGCACGCTCATGAAATCGAGCGACAGCCCATAGCGCTCGTCGTAATAGTCGCGCATGCGGCGCTCGATGACGCGCTCGGCGCCCGGCCGCACGTCGAAGGCGCGGCCGAAACTCTGCCGTAGCACTTTGCCGTCGCGCACGACCAGTTCGCCGTTCTTGAACACCAATGCTGCTTCGCGGAACATCTTGGCCTTGTCCGGGTCCGGCGCATAGACGGCTATGTCGGCGACGCCGCTTGCGCCCAGATGGCCCCGGTCCTTGAGGCCTAAGAGCTTAGCCGGCGCGGCACGGGTCATGGTGGCAATTTCTGGCCAGGTGTATTCGCGTGTGATGGAGGCCAGCGTCGTCACCTCCATGGCCTCCTTCGGCATGGTCGTCATCCATTGCGCGCGCAATTCGCGGTCCATCAGCAGCGCGAGGATGTCCGGATATGCGGTAAAAGGCGCGCCGTTGGGATGATCGGTGGTGAAGAAGACGCGCCAGGGATCATTGGTGAGCAGGAACAGTTCCAGCCCGGCCGCCCATTGCACAGCGTTGTAGAAATCGTTCGAACGGTACGCGTAGGGAACGATGCCGCCGCCATTCGCATCGCCGTCGAAGATTACGTATTTCTTCGGCCGCGCGCTGTTGCGCGCATTGAACTGGCGCAGCACGTCGGAAGAGATGGTGACGGTCTGACCGAACATCACCTGGCCGATGTCGATGGTCACGCTCTTGGCGGCATTCACCGCCTCGGCGAGGCGCGCCGCCGCCGAGGAGAACCCGCGCGGGCCTTCTTTGCCGTAGGCGTAAAACTGTAAATGCGCGAGATGCAGGGGCAGGCCTTCGGCGGCAGCGATGGTCGCGAGCGCGGTCTCGACATTGCCGGCAAGGCCAAGATTGTTGCAATGGACATGCAACGGATGCGGCAGCCCGAGTTCGTGCACTGCGCGCTGCAACGCCTTGACGATGGCGCGTGACGAGACGCCATAGCCGGGCACCTCATCGTCGAGCGAGAAGGCGCGCACGTTATCCTTGAAGGCCGCCGCGCCGCCGGCATTGATCACCTTGATGCCGAGCCCGCGCGAGGTGGCGAGCGTCCAGGCGACATAGTCACGCACGGCGTCGGCACTTTCACGCCCGCGCAGCAGATTGAGCAGGAAATCGTCATTGCCGAGCACGGTCAGCGCCGCCTTGTCGATGATCGGGATGTCGGCAAGCTCGAGATGCGATTGCAGCGCATTGTGCGGCAGCACCGCCGGCTCCACCACGGTGGTGAATCCCATGGTCGCATACAGGTGCCCGGTCTCGAACGTGTTCCAGGCGCCGGCCGGCTGCGGCACGTGTCCCGGATGCACGATGTCCAAGGCGTGACGCAACTCCGGCATCAGCAGGCGTCCCAAGGTCTCGTTGCCGCCGGCGATGTGCGAGTGGATGTCGATCGCGCCGGCCAGCACGATCTTGCCAGAGACGTCATGCGTCTCGTCGGCCTGGCCGCCCGAGGGTGGATCGACGATGCGGCCGTCGCGGATATAAACGTCGCCAACTGCGTCGCGGCCGTTGGCCGGATCGATCACGCGCCCCCCTGCGAGCCGCGTCAGCATGACGCCGCTTCCGGCAAGGCGGCGGATATTCTGGCTACGACATCGGCGACCGTAATCCGATTGGTGGGCTGGCGTGCATCGACCGCGCCAAGCGTCGCGGTGGCCGAGCGATACTCGACGGCGGCATGATCGATCCGTGGCAGACCGACAGCGATGGCAACGTCGCTGCGCTTGCGGTCGGGATCGGCGCCAAGCGCGATCAGCGGCAGTTTGCGCGCCCAGGCGGGCGCGTGCGCGCCGTAGGCCGAAATCCAGACGGCGCAATCGGCTTCGCCGCTCTCGACCAGCCGCGCTGTGTCGAAACGCCAGGGATCGTGCTCCCAATAGCCGCGCGCGAAGCCGGTGCGCATCGGGAAGCCCGTCATCCAACCGCTCACCTGCTGCACGCCCGCGGCGTTGTCGGGCGGTGCGAGCGGTAGCCCGGAAAAGCGCGTGTTGTCGTTCAAGTCCTTGACCAGGCCGCAGAGCATTTCGATCGTCAGTTCGTCGAGCTCAGCAGCCGACCAGACAGCGACGCCGAAATGCACGTTCGCCAAGTCGCTCGCCACCGCATCGATCTCATTCGCAGCGATCGGCGTCTTGGCGACCGGTCTTCCCACACACCGCGCGCGTAGCGCTGCGAGCAGAATCGGCAGCTCCGCCGGATCGCGGCCAACGATCACCATGTCGTCAAGCTCGCGTGCCTCCGCGGCGTCGTCAGGACATAGCCAGACGACTTGACGCTCGCTGTCGGCGAGCAATCGCTCTGGCAACTCCGGCCATGCTTGCGTCAGTCCCGGCCCGACGAGCAACAGCAGGTCGGCGCGCAGCCGCGCCTCGTTCGGCGTCGTCACCATCATGCCGGCCTGGCGCATGACATCGAGATTGCGCAGCAGCACCGCCGAATGCATGTGATCGACGATGCCGCCGATCCGCTGTGCCAGGGCAATAGCAGCGCGCGCGCCGGCGACATCGGTGCCGAGTCCGGCGATTACCGGCAAACGGCTTGCCGCGAGAAGCTTCGCGGCTTCCGCGATGGCGGCATCGAGCTCTGCTGCACTGCCGCGAATCCAGGCTTCAACCATGGCGGCCATCTCCCGCCCAGCGCTGTCTTATCGCGGCCCTCGGTGTCTCCGGCATTCTCACTAACTATTTGTCGTATTTGATGTAGGCGAAGCGCGCGTCCTGATGCGGCGTGCCTTCGAGAGCTCCGCCGTCTTTCGCAGGCTGCCAGTGGACCACGTCCTCGATCTTTTTGGCGAGTTCGAAGTCCTTGTCGGTGATGCCCTTGGCCGCATGATTTTGCAGGCGCACTTCGACCCAGGCGTAAGACGCGGTGATGTCGGGATGGTGCCACGCGACTTCGGCGAGGTGGCCGACGGTGTTGATCACCATCAGCGTGCCCTTCCAGCTATTGGTGCGGTATTTGCGGCGGATCCAGCCGCCTTCGAACCACCAATGCGGAAGATCCTTGGCAAGCCGCGTCTTGATCTCGTCTTCGCTGTAGGTGCGTTCCTTGACTGCTTCGGCGGTCATGATGCCAAAATCCTTCTCGCACGAGATGAAATGTCTTCCCGATTGCCAAGCCAGTCCAGGTGCCGCAGTCTAGTCCTGGATTTCGCAATTGAAAGACCCGTCCGTCATCGAGCTCGGGAGTGAACGGTTGAGCAGAGGGCCGGCCAGCGTGACCACCACGGTTCCGGCCCGATTGCATCTCGGGTTCCTGGACCTCAATGGCGAGACCGGACGCAAGTTCGGCAGCATCGGTGTCGCGATCAGCGGCTTGCGCACGCGCGTTACGATATCGCAAGTGGCGCGCACGCACGTGATTGGTCCCGAGGCCGAGCGCGCAGCGCGATATGTTGAGCGTCTGCAAGAGTATCTCGGCCTCGGTGCGGCGCACCACGTGCACATCGACGAAGCCATTCCGAGTCATGCCGGGCTTGGTTCCGGCACGCAGCTTGCGCTGGCGATAGCGGCCGGAATCCGGCGTCTGCACAATTTGCCGCTCGATATTCGTGGCGATGCATTCCGGCT
This sequence comes from Pseudolabrys sp., assembly GCA_036494425.1. Classification (GTDB taxonomy): domain Bacteria; phylum Pseudomonadota; class Alphaproteobacteria; order Rhizobiales; family Xanthobacteraceae; genus Pseudolabrys. Next base: position 719 of record DASXOK010000272.1, on the reverse strand, counting down.
TGGACGCGGGCGTCGCTCCGGCGTGGGCATCGGCCTGTTCGATACCGGTGGCGTGGTCGTCGACGGCGGACGTGGCGAGGCCATGGCGCCGGCGCCGATCATCAGCCGCATACCGTTTCCCGATGCGTGGCGGATCGTGCTCGTGCTCGATCCGGCCCGCACCGGCGTGCATGGCGACGACGAGACCTTGGCCTTCGCGCGCCTGCCGACGTTCCGCAGCGCCGATGCGGCGCATATCTGCCGCCTGGTGCTGATGCAGGCGCTGCCGTCACTTGTCGAAGCCGACATCGCCGCTTTCGGCGGCGCGATCAAAGAGATGCAGCAATTGCTCGGCGCGCATTTCGCCCCGCTGCAGGGCGGGGAGGCGTTCACCAGTCCCAAAGTCGCTGCGGCGCTCGATCTTATCGAAAGCGCGGGCGCGCACGGCATCGGGCAGAGTTCTTGGGGGCCGACCGGCTTTGCGTTTGTGCGGTCGCAGGATGAGGCGGACCGTCTTATTGCGCTCGCGCGCAAAGATGCGCGCTACCGGGGTCTGGACATCCGTGCTTGCAAGGGGCTCAATCACGGTGCCGACATCACACTCGACGCGACCGCACTGCCGGAGCCGTGACCATGCGGAGACCGTCATGACCGACAAACATATCCTGCACATGCTGAGCCCGCTCAAGCACATGAGCCCCTTCGACGCGAACATGGCGCTCGACGCCGGTTACGATGCG
>DASXOK010000271.1:0-2318 GCA_036494425.1 Pseudolabrys sp. | reverse complement strand
GGCGACGACACCGACCCCGAAGCTGAAGAAGCCGTCGCCGTCCGCGAAAGCCAAGGCGCGCCTGGAGCCGGTGCGCGATGCCGAGCGCACGCAGCAGGCGCTGCTCACCGCCGCCGAGGCCGAATTTGCCAGCAAGGGACTCGCCGGCGCGCGCGTCGACGTCATCGCCGAGCAGGCGGATGCCAACAAACGCATGCTCTATTACTACTTCGGCTCCAAGGACGACCTCTATCTCGCCGTCCTCGAGCGCGCGTATGGTGCCATGCGCGAAGCTGAGCGGGAGCTCAATCTCACGAACCTCGCGCCGCTCGACGCCATCAAGACGCTGGTCGAATTCAAGTTCGACTACTGTCAGCAGCACCCGCGCATCATCGCGCTGCTTGCCGGCGAGAACATGCACGAGGCGAAGTACCTCAAGCGCTCGCGCCGCCTGCGCGAGATGCACACGTCGCTGGTCGACGCGATCTCCACAGTGCTCGTAGCGGGCACCCAGCAGGGCGTCATGCGACCGGGCATCGATCCGCTGCATCTCTACATTTCGATCTCGGCGCTGAGCTATTTTTACTTCTCGAACGCGGCGACGCTGTCGACCGCGTTCGGGCGGCAATTAACCAGCCCGCCGGAGCTTGCGTTGCGGCGCCAGCACGCGGTCGACGTCATCCTGTCTTACATCACGGCACGCTGAAGAAACTGGCGCAGGCCCGCAAGCTTCACATCGGTTGGGAGGAAACATGAAGTTCGGCGATTACCCCAAGGCTGGCTCGCTCGACGGCCTCACCGGATTTCGCAATTACGTGCAGTCGCTCGGGCTCGACATGCCCTGCGACGACATCGTGTCGCATGGTCCGAATTCGCCGCTCGCGGCGCCGGTCGAAGTCGACGGCATGAAGATCGGTCATCGCCTCGCCATCCATCCGATGGAAGGCTGGGACTGTCAGCGCGACGGCAAGCCTTCGGAGAATACGAAGCGGCGCTGGCACCGCTTCGGCCTCAGCGGCGCCAAGCTAATCTGGGGTGGCGAGGCCTGCGCGGTGCGTCCGGACGGGCGCGCCAATCCCAAGCAGCTCACGATGACGGCGGAGAGCCAGAGCGAGATCGCCGGCCTGCGAGATATCGCCATTGCCGGACACAAGGAAGCCACCGGCGGCGACGGCAGCGATGTCATCATCGGCCTGCAGCTCACGCATTCGGGCCGCTTCTGCAAGCCCAACGACAATACGAAGTTCGAATCCATCATCGCCTATAATCACCCGCTGCTCGACCGCAAGTTCGGCTATCCGAAGGATAGGCCGGTCATCAGCGACGACGAGATCAAGCGTCTGATCGAAGACTTCGTGGTCGCCGCCAAGCGGGCGGAGCAATGCGGCTACGACTTCGTCGACGTGAAGCATTGCCATGGCTACCTCGGCCACGAGTTCCTGAGCGCCGTCGATCGGCCGGGACCCTATGGCGGCAGCCTGGAAAACCGTACGCGCTTCATGCGCGAGATCGTCGAAGGCATCCGCGCCGAAGCGCCGAAGCTGCGCATCGGCGTGCGGCTGAGCGCCATCGACTCCGTACCGTACAAGCCTGATCCGGCGCGCTCGCTGCCGGGCTCCCTCGGGCCGGGAATTCCGGAAGAGCATGCGCTGCCCTATCGTTACGCCTTCGGCGGCAATCCGGACAATCCGCTCAAATACGACCTCACCGAGACGAAAGCGCTGCTCAAGATCATGCGCGGCCTCGGCATCCGCTTCGTCAACGTCACGGCGGCAAGTCCCTATTACAATCCGCACATCATTCGTCCGGCGCTCTATCCGCCGTCCGACGGCTATCATCCGCCGGAGGATCCGTTCGTCGGCGTCATGCGGCAATTGTCGGTGGTGCGCGACCTGAAGCAGGCGTTCCCGGATTTTTGCTTCATGGGCAGCGGCTACACCTATTTGCAAGAGTTCTTCCCCAACGTCGCGCAGGCCGTCGTGCGGCAGGGTTGGGTCGATCTTGTTGGCCTCGGCCGCATGGTGCTGGCCTATCCCGAATTGCCGATCGATATCCTGCAAGGCAAGCCGATCAACAAGAAGCGCAATTGCCGCACCTTCAGCGATTGCACGACCGCGCCGCGCAACGGCATCGTCTCGGGCTGCTATCCACTCGACGCCTTCTACAAGAAGTCGCCCGAGTTCAAACAACTCGCGGCGGTGAAGAAGCCCGCGCAGACGGCTTAAGCGCCATGGCCCTGTCCGACCGCCGCGTCGCACTGCTCGGCACCGGCATCATGGGCTCCCACATGGCGCGCCGCCTGGCGCAAGCCGGCTTTGCCGTCACGGTGTGGAATCGCA
>DASXOK010000270.1:0-2372 GCA_036494425.1 Pseudolabrys sp. | reverse complement strand
CGGCGGGAGAGGCGCTCAATCCTTGCCGTAGAGCGCGCGCAGGGCGCCCTTGGCCTTCTCCAGCGTCTGCCTGCGGCTCTTGGAGAGGCCCTTGCCGGCGCGGTTGATGTAGAAGGTCAGCATCGACATCGCCGAACGATAAGGATCGGATTTGCGGCGCCGGCTGCGATCGGCCGAGCGTTTGAGCGACTGCGCAACTGCCTTCGAGCTGCCCTTCTTGAAAACGCCGCGGTCGAGCGTGAGCGCATCGCTCTCCTGTGTGACGCGTTGCGACCAGCGGCGGCCGCTTTTCTTCTTCGCCGCCGTACGCCGCGCGGTGCTGCGGCGCCGTGTGGACACCTGCTTGATTTTGGCTGTCTTGCCCATGGCGTGATCCTCCGCCGGAACAATGCGCGGATCGCGACGGCTGTTCCGCGGCTTGCATGCCGGGAGCTTCGGGTTAACTATTCGTCGAATGAATATCCAGACACCAGCCCGCACCGCAGAGGCCGTGCTCCTGCGCGAGCGCGACGGCGACATCGCCGTGCTGGCGCTCAACCGTCCGCGGGCGCGCAACAGCCTGTCGGAAGCGCTGCTGGCGGCGCTGATGCAGGCGCTGACCGATATCGCCGCCGACACGAGCGTGCGCGCCGTGGTGGTGGCGGCGAATGGTCCGGGATTTTGTGCCGGGCATGATCTCAAAGAACTCACCGCGCGACGGAGCGATACCGACGGCGGGCGCGCTTATTTCCGTGAGATCATGACGACGTGCAGCGCCATGATGCAGAAGATCGTGACGCTGCCGCAGCCGGTGATCGCCGCGGTGCAAGGCGTCGCCACCGCCGCCGGTTGCCAACTCGTCGCAAGCTGCGATCTCGCCATCGCGTCGACCGCGGCCAAGTTCGCGACGCCCGGCGTCGACATCGGCCTCTTCTGCTCGACGCCGATGGTGGCGCTGTCACGCAACATTCCGCGCAAGCAGGCGATGGAGATGCTGCTCACCGGCAGCATGGTCGAAGCGGAGCGCGCCGCGCAGATCGGTCTCGTCAATCGCGTCGTCACGGCCGGCCAAGAGCGTCAGGCCGCGCTCGCGCTCGCCAAGGAGATCGCGTCGAAGTCGACGTACACGGTCAAAATCGGCAAGGAGGCGTTCTATCGTCAGCTCGAGATGAACCTCGCCGACGCCTATGCCTATGCGTCCGAGGTGATGACCGAGAACATGATGGCGCGCGACGCCGAGGAAGGCATCTGCGCTTTCATCGACAAGCGCAAGCCGACCTGGGAAGACCGCTGATTTAAGAAACTCGCCGACCTGGGCGAGGCCCAACGATCACGATGATGCGACCGCGTCGAACCAAAACGACCGCGCATTTTTATCCGCCTGCACTGCACCAGACTCTTTCACAGTGGGGACGGCAAATGGCTCCACGCACACCGCAAGAGATCTTTCAGCATCACGCCGAGGCGCTGGGCGCCGAGGATCTCGACGGCATCGTTTTCGACTTCAGCGAGGATGCGGTGTTTATCACGCCTGCTGGAGTTCTGCGCGGCAAGGCAGGCGTGCGTGAGGGCTTCGTCAAACTGCTCGCCGACGTGCCCAAGGCAGAGTGGAGCCTGCCGACGCAAATCTACGAGAACGACGTCCTGCTGCTCCAATGGAAGGCCGAGTCCGCCAAGACCAAGGTTGACGACGGCGTCGACACATTCGTCTTCAAGGATGGCTTCATCCGCGTGCAGACGGTGCGCTACACGTTGCTGAGGAAGTAACCGCGCTTCCTCCTCAACGCTGGCCGCTGCGCTGTGTGAGGAAGTTCACACTTCTCGCCCGCAATTCGGACGATGATCTCCCCCAAACGACGATTATCGCAGCAGCGGCCGCCGACGCCGCGGCCGAGGGGGCGTGTCATGCATCGTTATTCAGTCGCAGAGCCGGATACCGACAAGTCGCATCCTGGCACCTATTGCGTCGGAGATTTTCTCATCACCCGGACCAGAAGCCGCTGGCGCGTGAGGGCCCGAGACGCCGCCCTCGATAAGGAATTCGCCACTCTGGGCGGGGCCATCGCCTGGTGCCGGCAACAATCGGAGTTGACGGCGGCGAGCATCGGACCGAAGCGCCCCTAGGCTTGCGAGACCGCGAAGTCGCGATCGGCATAGGGGGCGACCTTGTGGGTCGCACCCCTACCACACCACCAGGCATGCGGGTCCGCACCGGGCGGTTCGAGAAGTTGAGGTCATGAGAGACGGGGCATTCCCAGTCGATCCGACCATTTCAGGGTCAACACGGCGTTGAGGAGCATGCCGCTGTTGCGCCACCAGCGACGGCTGTTGGCCGCCACCTGTCGCGCAACGTCAAGCTTGGCTCCCAGCGTCAGCAGTTCCCTGTACATGGT
>DASXOK010000269.1:0-13512 GCA_036494425.1 Pseudolabrys sp. | reverse complement strand
ACCTTGGCTTTCCGAACGCGCGGAATTTCGTTACAGCGCCCGTAAACTCTTTGCTCGTCAAACTTGGAATCGACTCTCACAAACTAAGACCCTCTCGCGACGGACGAGCGCGCTAGCATTGCAGGGTCGTGCCCCTGGGGGTGGTGTAGGTCGGCGGTAGCGAAGCCGCCCGCGAGCGCGCCTTCCACAGCGCGGTAGCGAGCGGGCGGCTTGGCGGTGGTCATCGGCGATTCCCGGTAGGGTTCGGGTTGCGACACTCCAACGCAAACCGAGGACCCACCGATGACCGACGAGATGATGAACCTGCGCGCGCTCGTGGAAAAGACCCCCGACGCCGATCTGTTGCGCGACATGATCGGCTTTGCCGCCCAACGGCTGATGGAGCTGGAGGTCGCAGGCCTGGCCGGCGCCGGCTACGGCGAGAAGAGTTCGGAGCGCTTGGTCCAGCGCAACGGCTATCGCGACCGCGACTGGGAAACTCGTGCCGGCTCGGTCGAGCTGCGCATCCCCAAGCTGCGCAAGGGCAGCTACTTTCCCGGCTTCCTGGAGCCGCGCCGGATGGCCGAGAAGGCGCTCACGGCGGTGGTGCAGGAGGCCTACATTCAGGGCGTCTCGACCCGCTCGGTCGACGATCTGGTCAAGGCGATGGGCATGAGCGGCATCTCCAAGAGCCAGGTGAGCCGGCTCTGCGCCGAGATCGACGACAAGGTGAAGGCCTTCCTCAATCGTCCGATCGAGGGCGACTGGCCCTATTTGTGGATCGACGCCACCTACGTGAAGGTGCGCCAGAACGGCCGCATCGTCTCGGTCGCGGTGATCATCGCCGTCGGCGTCAACAGCGATGGCCGCCGTGAGGTTCTCGGCATGGATATCGGCCCTTCCGAAGCCGAGACGTTCTGGGCGGCGTTCCTGCGCAAGCTTGCCCGCCGCGGCCTGCGCGGCGTGAAGCTGGTGATCTCGGACGCGCACGAGGGCATCAAGGCCGCCGTCGCCAAGCTGCTCAATGCCACGTGGCAAAGGTGCCGGGTTCATTTTATGAGGAATGTCTTGGCCCACGCCGGCAAACAGGGTCGGCGCGTCGTCTCCGCCTTCATCGCCACCGCCTTTGCCCAGGACGACGCCGAGGCCGCCAGGACGGAGTGGCGCAGGGTCGCCGATCAGCTGCGACCCAAGCTGCCCAAGCTATCGAGCTTCCTCGACGAGGCCGAGGCCGACGTGCTCGCCTAGCGCCAGTCCGCACTGTGGTTGGCGCCACAGTCCATACGCGACCTGTACTTCTAGGTGACGACTGTGCGTAAAAGGGGCATTGTCCGCACAGTCGATCCCACCACAGCAGCATATTCCATGGCCAAATCGCGCCTCAAGCTGGTCACGCCAGCCACCGTAAACCGAACAGTCACGCCGACGCGGCCTCCCAACGCCGAGCTGCGCACGCGCGAGTATCGTCGAAGACATTTCGACGGATTTAGCCGCCGAACATTCGGTTTCAGTATCCCAAAAATGCCGACCTCACTCGACGGCCCTCGCTAAAATTATCGCTCCCGGCCAGTCACAAGGCCGATTCGAATTCGCCTGTGGTGGACCCGAGCGGGACTTAGGCCGCGAGCCAGTCGCATACCCATCCCAGATAACAAGTCGTTGAATGGCGGAACGCGTTCATCTGCAACCAACCCGACATTCTCACAATCTTCCCGCGCGCAAGATACCTGTAAAGGTAGCCAGCTCCAGCTGATGCTAACCGTCGGGTAATGTTCCATCGTAATGCGTGTAATGAGGGTGCCGATGGTAAGAATTGTCACGAAAGACAACGCAGAACGCCACGTCAGCCATTCGTATCAAATGCATCTGCATCGAATGCATCGCATTCGGAAGGCGGTCTTCAAGGACCGGCTCGGCTGGGACGGGACTGGTTTCGGCTTGCCGAACGACTGACAGCGAAGGGCAAAGCAGTCTTTGAAGATTCCACGGTCCAGGAAAGCGAGGTCGGCACTGCCGATCCGAAATTGGTTGTGCTCGCACTGTTGGCGCGGACGGTCGGAAAATTCGAAGCGGCTGTCCTACTGTTGAACAACGGCTACGTCGTTGAGGCCAGGACGATGACGCGCTGTGCACTGCATGCGTTCCAGATCGGGCCAAAAACAGGCGCCGGCGTCTCCTGGGCTGATGTCCCGGAGATGCAAGGGCCGCGACTCGATCGCGCTCCCACGCATGTCGCGATCGCCGGCGCCGGCTCCTATCTGCCGGGCGAACCGATCCTCACCGAAGAGATCGAGGCGCGCATCGCCGCACTGAGCCCCGGGCTGCGTCTGCGCCGCGGCTTGCTCCGCTCGCTCACCGGCATCGAAACCCGCCATCATCTGCCGGATTGCATGCAAGCCTCGGACCTCGCGGTGGAGGCGGCGCGCCGGGCGCTGGACAGCGCCGGCGCGAGCGCGCGGGATATCGACCTGCTGGTCTGGGGATCGGCCTCGCAGGATCTGGTCGAGCCGGCCACCGCCCATATCGTGGCTGCCAAGCTCGCCCTACGCTGTCCGGTCTTCGATGTGAAGAACGCCTGCAACAGTTTCCTCAACGGCGTGCAGGTGGCGACCGCGCTGCTGCGGAGCGGCGACTACTGGAGTGCGCTGGTAGTGACCGGCGAGAGCCCGTCGCGCGCGATCCGCTGGGTGGTCGAGGATCTCGAAGCCTTTTTCGAGAGCGCCGCCGGCTACACGATGGGCGATGCCGGGGCGGCGCTGCTGCTCACCCGCGACCCGAAAGTCGAAGGCATATTCTTCCAGAAATTCCTCGCCGCGAGCGATCGCTGGTCGCTTGCCACCCTGCCGGGCGGCGGCTCGATGCATCCGCGCGGCGACGAATGGAGCTATTTCCGCGGCAACGCGGTGCAGCTGCGCGACGCTTTCCTGCAGATCGGCACCGGCCTGCTCACTGCGGCGCTGTGCGGCACCGGCACGGCGATGGAGGATTTCGCGCGCATCTTCTGCCATCAGGTGACCCGCCCCTTCATCGCGCCGTTCTGCGAGACCACCGGCATTCCACCGGAGAAACTCGTCGTCACCGTGGCTGAACTCGGCAATATCGCCTCGGCCACGATCCCGACGCAGATCGCGCGCGCAATCGAGGCCGGCGATGTGGCGCGCGGCGATCAACTCATGTGCGTGGGGCTGGCCGGGGGGCTCAGCCTCGGCGTCACCCTGCTGACGTTTTGACAGAACCGATGATTGGGGCTGCTGTGCCGTCGCTGTTCGTGGTGGTGCCCTGCTACAACGAGGCCGCCGGGATCGCCGCCACGCTGGAGGCGCTCGCGCGGCAGAGCGATCCGATGTTCATCCTGCTGTTGGTCGATAATGCCAGCACGGACGGGACCGTCGCCGCGATCGAGGCGTTCCGCGCGGCGCGGCCGGAAATGGATATCCGCATCGCAGCCGAGGCCGAGAAAGGCACCGGGGCGGCAGCCGATGCCGGGTTTCGCGCGGCGATCGCGGCGGGGGCGAGCCATATCGCGCGCACCGATGCCGACAGCCTGCCGCGCGCAGACTGGATCGCCGCGATCAAACGCGGTTTTGCCGCGGGCGCGCTGTTCCTCGCCGGGCCGGTGCGTCCGCGTACCGACGACCACCGGCTCGGCCTGGCCGAACGCCTCTGCATCGATCTGCTCGCGGCGCTGATGAGCGCCGTCTCGCCCTATCTGCCGCATAATCGCGGCGCTGAATTCCGGTGCCGCTACATCCTCGCGAGCGGGGGCAATCTCGCGATCGAGGCCGGGCTCTATCGCGCGAGCGGTGGCTTCCCGCGCATCGCGCTCGATACCGATAACGAGGATCGCATCCTGCAGAACCGCGTCCGTTGCCTGACCGCTTCAGTTCGCTTCCTGCCCGACATGGTGGTCGCGCAATCGGTGCGCCGCATCAAACGCTACGGGTTGCGGAACACGCTACTGTGGTATTGGAACCGCAAATACAAACCCGCGCTGGTGGACATAAGGTGAATATCGCCCAGCGCCACGCGCGTGCGCGGGAACGCCAGCTGCTGATCGCAGCGCATCCGCTGATCTGGCTGCTCGGCACGGCGGCGGCGCGGATCGGCTCGGTGGTCTCGCTGCCGCGGATCGGCCATTTCGTCTCCGACCCCGCGCTGGTCCGCGAGGTGCTCGGCGATGCCGCGCGCTTCAGCAAGACCAGCGATGCCGCACTCAGCCATGTGCTGACCGAGGTGATCGGCGCGAGCGCGCTGGTGAACATGGATGGCGAGCCGCATCGCCGGCTGCGCGCCAAGCTGCAAGGCCTGTTCACGCCGCATTTCATGGACGAGCTGCTCGCCCGCGAAATGGCGCCGCCGCTCGAAGATGCGGCGGCGGTGCTGGCCGCCGGCGGCTCGGTCGATCTCGCGCGCTTCGCCAAGCTGTTCACTGGCCGCATCGCCTGCTCGCTGCTCGGCATCGCGCTGCCCCCGGAGCGCGCGGAGGATATCTGTCTTAAGCTCTACCAGTCCGGCCAGGAGTTCTGCGCTGTGCTCGGGCTGTCCAGCCGCCGGCTCGGCCGATCGCGGATCGCGTTCCTGCGTCGGCGCTTCGAGGAATTCACCGCCGATACCCGCGCCGCCTACGAGGCGGGCGGTGAGACCACCGTGCCCGGAAGGCTGCGCGCGCTCGGCCTCGACTTCGAGGAAAGCCGCGGCACCGCCGGGCTGCTGTTTCTCGCCGGTACCGAGACGACCGCCGCGGCACTGCCGCGCATCGTCTCACTGCTGATCGAGACCGGCCAATGGGATTTGCTTGCATCGCGGCGCGATCTCCTGCCGGCCGCGATCGACGAAGGGCTGCGGCTGACTACGCCGGTGCCGCTGATGACGCGGCATGTGGTCGCGGACACCACACTCGGCCGCAAGCGGCTTCGCGCGGGTGAGCGCCTGCTCGTTTGCCTGCTCACAGCGCTACGCGCGCCGGGGATGGGGGCGGCGCCGCGCGATTTCGACATCTCGCGGACGCAGACGCCGGCCTTCGCGCATCTCGCCTTCGGGCACGGGCCGCATTTCTGCCTGGGCGCCGCGCTTGGCAAGCGCGAGCTGCATGCGGCGCTCTCCACATTACTGGAGGCCGGGCCGCTCGCGATCAGTCACCGCCGCGCCGCGCGGCGTATCCTGCTGCCGGCCTATGAGATGCTGGAGGTCCGCCGTTCGTCATAAGCCGCGGCCAGATAACCGAAGAGGTCGCGCGTCGGCGCATAGCCAAGGATTGATGCGGCCTTGCTGCAATCAAGCTTGTATTCGTCAGCGACCTGGGCGACCCGGTAGCGGGTGAGCCGCGGGGCGCTGGACGCGCCGCACGCGCCGTAGAGCGTCTCCAGCGCGCCGCCGAGCCCCCAGGCGAGGCGCTTCGGCAGATAAACGATGCGCGGCGCGTGGCCGTTCGCCTTCAGCACCGCGCGCAGCGCGGCGTCGAGACGGACCGGGGCGGCGTCCGCGATGTTGAAGGTGCCGCACGCGGCGTTCGCGATCGACGCGCCGAGCGCGAGCAGGATCGCATCGACCAGGTTGTCAACATGCGTGAGCGAGATCGGGTTGTCACCATCGCCCACCGCGATTAGCCACCCGAAGATCAGCGCCTGGAGCAGGCGCGGCAGCAGAACGTGATCGCCCGGCCCGTAGATCGCGTGCGGCCGCAGGATGATGTGGCGCTCGCGCGTCCGCACGACGGTTTCCGTCGCCGCCTTGCTCTCGGCGTAGGCGTTGAGATAGCGCGCGGTTGGCGTCGCGTCCTCGCGAATGCCCCGCTTGGGGGTGAAGGGATCGTAGACGCTCGCTGTCGAGACATGCACGATCGGGCAGGTGGGAAAACTCGCGAGCACATGGCGCGTGCCCTCGACATGGCAGCGGAAGAAGGCCGCGCGCTTGCCCCAATCGGTCACCATGCCGGCGCAGTGCACGACCGCATCCACGCCGTCCGGCGCGGAAGCCAGGGGGCCGGCCTCGATATCCCAGGATGCGTAGGCGCAACCGGGCAGATCGTGATGCGCGCGCCGGCCGAAGCCGGAGACGCGCGCGCCGGAAGTAGCCAGCGCGGCGGCCAGGCGCCCGCCCAGGAAGCCGCTCGCGCCAGTGACCGCGACATGCAGGCCGCGCAACGGTTCAGCGGTCATGGGCGCCGGCTTTCTCGCGCACGAGCCGGGCCAGCCGCGCGCGATCGAGCTTGCGCGACCGGCCGGCATAGGGGAGCGCGCATACCACGATCGCATCCGGCAGGGCGAAAGCATCGACTGCGTGGGGGCCCGAGCGGAGTGCCGCGGCCACGCGAGCGCACAGCCGCGCGGGATCCTCGCCGGGTTTCGGCTCGATTGCGAGGACGAGTTTTTCATCCGCCGCGCGCTCATCAGCGATGCCCGCCAGTGCGCCGGCGGCGACGCCGGGAATGCCCGCGATCGTCTCCTCGTACAGCGAGGGATAGATATTGTAGGCGCCGCGAATGATCATGTCCTTCTTGCGCCCAAGTAGACGGATGCGCCCCGCGGGATCGAACCGGGCGAGATCGCCGGTGGCGTGCCAGTCCACCGCGCTGCCGCCGACGTAAGATTTGAACAGATTGGGCCCGCGCAGGAACAATTCGCCATCCGTGCTGAGCCGTGCCTCGACGCCGTCAACCGGCCGGCCGACCAGATCGCCATCCGCTTCCAGATCGGCGAGTTTCTCGCGCGATTCCACCAGGGCCGCCGGCACCAGTTCGGTCATCGCATAGGCGCACCAGATATCCGTGTGGAGCGCGCAGACGGCGCGCAGGCGGCGCAAAAAATTCCGCCCGATCGGCGCGCTGCCGAGCAGGATATGGGCGAGATGATCGGGCAGGGACGCGCCGGTCGATTCCAGCACCGCGAGCATCGCCGCCATTTCGAAGGGCACCGCGTAGAGATGGGTGACGCGATGGCGCGCCATGGCGGCGAGCGCGTCTTTCGCCTGCATGCGCGGCGGGATGACGGCGGTGGCGCCGGCCAGCAGGGCGGCGAGCGCCTGATGGGATTGCGTGCTGTAGACCACGTCCTCCGAGGTCAGCGCCATCAGGCGGCTGATCAGCGAGAAGGCAGCGCCCAGGCTGCGCGCGGAGTGCTCGACCGCTTTCGGCGCCGCGGTTGTCCCGGAGGTGAAAATCACGCCGATCGTGCGTTCGGCCGGCCGCGCCCCGGCAGCCGAGACCGGCGCCTCCTCGCCCATTTTGACAACATCGCGGATATCCGCCGCGTGCGGCACGCCGGGCAGCCAGGGGCCGACGCGTACGAAGTGCGAGTCGAGGGACTGGATATGCGGCAGGTCGATGCCCTTGCGGCGCAGCAGCAGGCGGAGCGGCCCCGGCGCGCTCGCCGCGAACACCACCGAATCCGCGATCACGAAACGCGGGGACACCAGCCGCATGCGTTCGAGGAACAGCGCGCCGCTGACACCGGGATCGACCGCGATCACATTCGCCCCCGCGCGCAGCAGACCGAAGAGCGCGGCGATCGACCAGATGCCGGGGCGCACCGCGAAGACCGCGGCATCGCCCGCGCGGAGCCCAAGCTGCGTGAAACCGGCGGCGAGCGCCTCGATGCGCGTGGCAAGCGCGGCGCTGGTGATCGTGCGTCCGCCCGCGCCGCGCGGCTCCACGATCGCGCGCCGCGCAGGCGTGGCCCGCATGCCGGCAAGCAGCGTGTCGAGGAGCGCGTCCATCCGCTTAGAGCCTGAAGATTTCGGGAAGGATGAAGAAGCAGAAAGCGCTTCTCTTTTCAAACTTCTCTAAGCGTTGCCCTGAGGCGTTGGCTCCGCAAATGCCAAGGACAGAAGTTGGCAGAAGTTTTTTGCGCCGCTTTTTTTCAAAAAGGCGGCGCCTCCTCCTCACGTTTCCACCGCGCGTGCGCGAAGACGGAGCGTGAGCGCGGACGGGCCGACCACCGAGGTCATTTCCTCGCTGGGTATACCGCCGGGTCCGGCATCGAGGGATTCGATCTCGAAGCCGTGCAGCAGCACGGTGATGGCAAGCTTTATTTCCAGCAGCGCGAGATAGCGCCCGGCGCAGATGCGCGGACCGCCGCCGAACGGCGCGGAAACTCCCTTGGCCGCGCGGTCCGGCGCGGCACCGAAGCGCCAGCGATCGGGGTTGAAGCGAGCGGCATCGGCGAAATGGGCCTCGTCGAGGCTTGCCACCCGCGGCAGGCCCATCACGATGGTGCCCGCCGGCACGGCGACATCGCCGAGCACGGTATCGCGAAGGGCCTCGCCCAGCAGCATTGGGGCGACCGCCTTGAGGCGCATGGTCTCGTTCGCGCAGGCCTCGACGAAATCGAGCCGGTCGATCTGCTCGATCGCAAGCGTGCCGAGCGCGGGCGCGGCCGCGTGGATTTCGGCGGTCGCGCGCCGCAGGCTGTCCGGGTTGCGGTCCAGGAAATAGATCAGCCAGGCGAGCGTATTCGAGGTGGTGATTTCGCCCGCCAGCAGCAGGTCGATCACGTTGCCGGCGACGGCGGTATCGTCGAGCCCGCTGCCCGGTTGGTCAGCGGCGAGGATCATCGCCTCCAGCACATTCGCCGGATCAGCGCGCCGCGCCAGATCGGCGGCAAGGCGCGCGCGCGCGGCCTGGATGAAGCCGTTGGTGGCCTTGGTGATCATGGCCAGGCTCCGCGCGAGCCGGCGGTCGGCGGGCAGACGGAACAGCCGCCAATAGGGAAACGGCAGGATCACGCGGCGGTAGAGCATCGCCATCGCGAAATCCAGATGGGGATGGATCGCGTCGTCATCGGTCTCCAGCGTGTTCACATCTGCGCCGAAGGAGAGACCGGCGACGACATCGACCGTATAGCGTTTCGCGTCAGCATTGAGATCGATCGCGGCCCCGGCGGCGGCGGCGCGCGCCCAGCGATCGCGCAGCCTGAGCGCGACGCGGCGAAGAGTCGGGAAATAGGCGCGCAACTGACGCGCTGAGAACCCCGCCGCGACCATCGTGCGCATGCGCCGCCATTCCGCGCCCTCGGCGAGAAACAGGCCGATATCGGTGCCCATCTCGCGCGCAATCCGCTCGACGGGGGAGGGCCGGCGGAAGCCCTCCGGCCGGTCGCGCAGCATCGCCTGGATCGCGGCAGGATCGGAAACCACCAGCAACGTAAGCGGGCCGAGCCGCGCGCGATAGAAAGTGCCATAGCGGCGCGCCCAGTTTTCGAAATCGATATGCGCGCGGCGCGGTCGGATTTGCGCGGCATTGCCGAGCAGCGGCAGGCCGCGCGGTCCCGGCAGATCGGCGATCCGGCGCGGTTCCGGCGTGCCGATCGCCGCCGGCGGCACGGCCGGAGCGGCACCGCTCATGCCGCGGCGGCCACGCCGGCGGGGCGCAGCCGCTCCACATAATCGGCCATGCGTTCCGTCCCCGACGGATCCGCCGCCATGCGCCGGGCGAGGGAGGCGCAGGCGGGGGCGAAGCGGCCCGGCTCCAGCAGCGCGGACAAGGCCGCGATCCATTTCGCCGCCGGCGCAACCGGTGCGAGCGCCAGCCCGCCGCCGAGCCTGACCGATTTCGCCGCATTGTCGAAATGATCGTGGTTGAAGGGGGTGAAGAGCTGCGGCGTGCCGGTGGCGAAGGCGTGAGCGGTGGTGCCGATGCCGCCGGCATGGATGATCGCGGCGAGGCGTGGCAGCAGCAGCGCATAGGGAACGTAGCGCGCATGGAAGACGAAATCCGGCAGCACTTCCGGAAGCTGATCTCGGAAGCTAGTGACCAGGACGGAGCGCCGGCCAAGCGCGGCGCAGGCCTCGATCGTGCGCGCGAAGAAGGCGCGCCCATGTGCCATGCCCGAGCTGGGCGTCGCCGCGATCGGCGGCGTGCCCGCCTCGATGAAAGCGGCGAGCGCCGGGTCGAGCCGCGCGCCCACCGCCTCCTCGAAACGCGGAAACCCCGTGCGCACCGTGTTGGGCGGCCAGTCGCGCGGGGCGGGGGTGAACCATTCCGGCACCGCGCAGATCACCAGGTCGGGCGAATGCAGCCAGCGGCTCGCTATGCGGCGCACCGGCGGCAGGCCGATCGTGGCGCGGAAAGCGTTGAGATCCGGCCGCATCACGGAATCGAGCAGCAGCATTTCAGCGGCCGACAGCACGCCGCGCACCGCCCAGGCCGGCAGCCGGCCGAGCCAGGGAATCAGGCCCCAGGCCGGCGGCGCCTCGGCGGACAGGATGGCATAGGGCGCGGGATGGATGGTCGCAGTGGGCGCGCCGGTTTTCTCCTGCGCGAGCCGCACCCAGAAGGCCATGGCGCTGCCCACCAGCACCGTCTCGCCCGGGCGCACGGCCTCCATGATCCGCTCGTAGGCCGCGGGAATCACCGGCTTCATCCGCTGCCAGAAGGCCGGCATGCTGCGCTTCGGATCCCACATCGCCGGATCGGCGGCGGCTTCTAGATAGGCCGCCGTGCTCATCGTCGCGGTGAAGGCGAGGCCGGCGCGCTCGACCGCCTCCTGAAAATAGGCGCCGCCATGGAAGTCGACCTCGTGGCCGCGCCGCGCGAGCGCGTGGCCAAGCGCGATGCAGGGATAGATGTCGCCGGCCGTCCCGATGGTGGAGATGACGATATGCAAGATTTTGCTTCCTCGTCGTCTCGTTCTGGGTCGTCTTGTTCTGGCCCGTCGCGGAACGCGTTCACGCGCAACCAACTCCAGCTTCTCACATCCCCGCGCACAGGATACCTGTAAAGGTAGACAGCTCAACCTGATGCTCACCGTCGGGCAATGTCCGATCCCAATGCACGGGATGAGGCACCCAATGGTAAGAATTGTCACGAAAGACAATGCAGAACGCCACGTCGGCAATTTGTATCAAATGCATCGCATCCGGAAGGCGGTCTTCAAGGACCGGCTCGGCTGGGACATCACCGTAAGCGGCGAACTCGAGGTTGACGATTACGATGCCTTGGGGCCGAGCTGTCTGCTCTCGATAGATAGACAGGGTAACGTCAACGGTTGCGTCCGCCTTCTGCCGACGACCGGTCCGAATATGCTTCGCGACATCTTTCGTTCTTTTGTGACCAAGGCAGCCGTGCCTCGCGGCGAACGGGTTTGGGAAGCCAGCCGATTTGCCGTGAGCAGGAACACCACTGCGGCTGAAGCAGACCTGTCACAAACGACCTGAGAACCCGGGGCGATTTATCGACCACCGACACGCTGCGCATCAAGGCTAAGAACGGGACGATCGTGCCGTTGGCGACGGTCGCCGACACCGACTTCGGCGAGGGACCGGCGAAGATAGATCGCGCTTCCGACGAGATCAGCCTCGATTGCGACGCGGCGCCTGCGGTCATAGGGCCACAGCGGCTATGACCAACGGCATAGTTCCTTCTGCATTGGGAATCGGCGAAGGCGGTGCGTTCCGTTCCCTTATGACGATCGCGTTGATCGGCGGGCTGCTCGCCTCGAGCCAGAGAGACCGAGGTGGTCGGTTTGTTATTGGCGGCCCAGGAGGGCAAAGAACCCTGGTCACGCCTCGATTGGGTCCGCGGGTGCGGATCTCACGGGGGAGGCGGTTTCGTCCCGTCAGTGATGGGGATGCGTACGGGCGAGCGGCAACATTGTCGCGCACAAATCAATTTGATGCGGAGCCGGTATGACTCTCTATGCCGTTTGGCCGTACTTCGTTTTGGTGTTCGTCGTTTCGATCGCATGCGGCCGGCTGCCGCCATTCAAGCTTGTCGACGACGCACGCGCGTGCGTCGGCACGCGGACCGAAACGCTCGACGGTTTGCGCGGCTTTCTCGCGTTGAGCGTGTTCGTCCATCACTTCGTCATCACGCATCGCTACCTGCAAAGCGGCACCTGGGATTATCCGCCGTCGGCTTTCTATACGTTGCTGGGACAGGTCGGGTTCGGTGTCTTCTTCATGATTACCGGTTTCCTGTTCTGGGGAAAATTGCTTGATGCGCGCGGCCGCCCCGACTGGTGGACGCTGTATCTCGGGCGGGTCTTCCGAATTGGACCGATGTATGTACTGGTGGTCGTGCTGATGCTGTTCGTGGTGGCGTACCGGACCGATTTCCAACTTAGGGAGCCCCTTGCAACGGTTTGCATCTCCGTGTCCGAGTGGCTTGCGCTGGGCGTTTTCCCACACCAACCAGAGGTCAACGGCTATCAGGCGACGGGACAGATTCTCGCCGGCGTGACGTGGACCATATTCTGCGAGTGGGCCTTCTATGCGGTCTTGCCGCTGCTAGCGATAATTGCTCGCTCGCGCCGGCATGCGCTGTTTGCCGGGAGTGGCTTGGGGGCGTGCCTGCTGACATCCGCCTGCGCGCCGACGCTGACGGCCGGGTTGGCGACTCCCATCACCGCGGGGCTCGTGATGGGTATTGCCGCCGATCTGCTGGCTTTCTTCTTGTCGGGTATGTTGGTCGCGTCATTGCGCCGCAGCGGCATGCGCGAACGCATGCCTTCCGGTTGGCTATCGCCGATCGCACTCGGATGCCTGTGCACGATTTTCGTCGCCTTCGATACGGTGCTGGGCTCCGTGCAGATCGCCTTGATGGCGCTGTTCTTCTATGCCGTCTGCGACGGCGGCACACTGTTCGGCTTGCTGACGACGCGCGCCGCGCGCCGGCTGGGCAACGTCAGCTATAGCGTCTATCTATTGCAAGGCATTGTGTTGACCGCCGCGTTCGCCGTGCCGTCGATCAAGGTCTTCGCGCTGCAGGGAGTGTTTGAATACTGGGCAGTCGGCGTGCTATCCGCGCTGGGGCTGGCCAGCGTGTCGGCGACAACCTATCTGGCGGTCGAGAAACCGGCCATCGCGTTCGGCAGACGCATCAGACGCCGTTTTGGCGGCTTCAGCGCCATGCCGCGCATCGACTCGCGTTGATGCAGCACGCGGCCTGTCGGCTCAAGGCCGCCGACTAAAATCGCGACGTCGGCACGATCACGGTGCGGATCGGGAAAGGCGGCAAGACCCGGCACGTCACGCTGAGCGATGAGGGCCCCGAGCTGATCGAGCGGCTGGTTGCCGGCAAAGCAGCGGGTGACCTGATGCTGCTGCGGGACGACGGGCTCCCCTGGGGCAAGTCCCAACAGAAGCGGCTCATGGACCTGACAAGCGAACGCGCCGGTACCCACAAGACGATTGGGGTCTGTTTAATGCGGCAATGAGGAGCGCCGCCGTCGATACTAGGCAAATAATAGGCAAACGCGTCCGGCATCATGAAGTCTTGCCGCTAAGCTGTTGATTTTATTGGCGCGCCCTAGGGGATTCGAACCCCTGTTACCGCCGTGAAAGAGCGGAGTACGAACGCGATTTGACGAATTCGCGAAGGTGAGTTCGCAGAGACAAACAGATGCGACCGAGTTCAGGCCGAAGCCGGCTCAGCGTAAGTCAGGGAGGCGGCGCCTAGTACCGCTGCACGGAGGTTTTGACTCTTTGAGGCTGACCTGAGTTGGCCTGGAGTTGTGGATAGGCACGGCCCATTTTGGCGCGGGCCTTTTCGGTTGTGAACATCCATTTGATACCCGCGCCGGCGGCGTTGCGTTGTTT
>DASXOK010000268.1:0-10399 GCA_036494425.1 Pseudolabrys sp. | reverse complement strand
GCGACCAGTGCGCCGTCTCGTTCTCCACGCGCCTGCTTTGCTGTCCTCGACCGTAATAGCGAGAGCCGGCTGGCTTTATGCGCCAGCGGCTGCTGATAGTAAAAGGATCAGGCAATGACGTTCCAGGACAGTTACGCTGCGAAATTTGCAGCGGAGTCAAACTGGGGGCATTTCCTCGACCATCCAGTTCCTTTGGCAGGGCAGGAAGACCCTACCGCGCTGCTGCCGTGGAAAGGCATGACGCTGCAGCACCGCACCACGACAGCAATCGACACGACCTGGAATGAAATCGCCGCCCGTATCAATGCGTTTCCTTATCCGACCAGCGATCAATGCAGCGAAAAGCACTACCAAGACGTTTTTGAATTCCTGCGGATCAATCGAGATGTTGTCGACCGTGTCTTCGAGTGCGGTGTATTCCACGGCGGAATGAGCGTCTTGCTTGCGGGGTGTGCCCTCGCGTTCGATTTTTGCCTCGACCTGATTGACGTCAACCCGGCAGCCTTGCAGTCCACGTTTCATCGCATCCGCCGCACCTTTCCAGAGGCGCTGCCGAAAATACGAATCTTTCTCGGCGAGATTCCCAACTATGTGAAAGCGGTGATGCAGGATAGCGAGTTTAAGAACGCAATCTTGCACCATGACGGATCACATCGGTTCAACACCGTTGTTAATGATCTTTCTTCCCTTTACTTTGTTCGCTCGAATGTTCACGCCATCCTTATTCAGGATACACATTTACGGCATTCGGATCCGGCGAACTATTGTTTTGTCGACGCAGCTGTCGCTGCGGTCTTTGGAGTTGACCCAAGATATCAGCCAATCGGGACTACCTATCCGATGGATGTGTACTCGCCCGCAATAGACTGGGAAAAGGGCACGAACGACGTCTACTTCCTTGAGGGGCGTCCGGAGGGAATGATAATTCCATTGGCGGAAAATAGATTTCTGTATCCCACGTCAATGCATAAGATTGACGACTTCATACCTTTTCCGGCGCAGGGTTGAGATGGAATTGGATGGAGGCTCGGGCTGCGTTTGATAGCCCGCCTTGCCCTAAGCCGCCTTTGCTTTCGGGAAGAAGTCCGTCTTGCGCATGCTGTCGCGCGCGTCCATGCGTGCGACCCAGGCGGCGACGTTCGGCGCGTCCGCGAGCAGCCCGCCCTCAGGGGTCATGGCGAAGAACGCCATGTGCGGCGCCAGCATCAGGTCGGCGATGGTGAGTTGGGCGCCGGCGAGATAGGGCCCGTCGCCGAGGAGCCGCGCGATCTCGTGCATGCAGGTGACCGCATTGGGATAAGCGGCCGCGCAGGCGTCCTCATCCGTGGTGCCGCCCATCATTGGCTTGATCAGCCGTTGAAATGCGATCGTCGCGCTGACTTGCGGGAAAAAATACCAGTCGCAGATGCCGACGAACTGGTTCATCCGTGCCGCCGCGCGCGGCTCCGGTGGCTGCAAGGCCGGACCGGGAAAGACCGCGTCGATGTAACGAAGGATCGCCTGCGTCTCGTAGAGCGCGAAGCCGTCATGTTCGAAGGCCGGAATGCGGCCGAAGGGATGGCGCGCGAGATGCTCCGGCGACTTGGAGTCGCCGAAGTTCATATGCCGGAAATCGTAAGCCACGCTCTTCTCCTCGCAGCCGAGCTGGGCCGCGCGCACATAGGGGCTGCCGGGGATGCCGTAGATCGTGACGTTCATGCTGCCTCTCCGCTCTCTGTCAATTTCGCAAAGCTCTCCAACAAGCCGCTCCAGCCACCCGGCGACTCGAAAGCCTCCTGCACCTTGGCCGCGTGCTCGCCGAAGCGCTCGATATTGCGATGCTCGAGATCGACGCGCGTGCCGTTCGCCTCGGCGGTGAAGCGCACCTCGACCTCGGTGATGAAGTCCGGATTGTGCTTCCAGGTGCCGTCGGTCTGCCAGGCGAGCAGCACCCGCGCCGGCGGCTCCCACGCCAGCACCTTGCCCCACGGACATTCCGAGCCGTCCTCGCCGCGCTCGAACCAGCGCCCGCCAGCGAAGGGTTCCATGATGATCTCGGCGATCGGCGACGAATTGATCGAGTGGGTCTTGAGCCACCAGCGGCCCATGCCGCCGGTGAAGACATCGAAGGCTTTTTGCGGCGGCGCCTTGACGTGCACGCTCTTGCGCACCGGCGTCGGGGTAATCGTCGCGGTCATTCCGTGTCCCTGCTGTCGCGTTCGACCTCCTCGGCAAAGGCGTCGAGCTGCCGATCCCAGAACTGGTCGAACCATTTGCGGATCTCGCCCAATCCGTGCGGATCGATGCGATAGACGCGGCGCGTGCCTTGCGCCGCGTCCGTGACGAGGCCGGCCTCCTTGAGCACCTTGAGATGTTGCGACACGGCCGGCCGTGTCACTGGCAATCCTTGGGCGAGTTCGCCCACCGAGCGCGGCTTCGCCGCCAGCCGCTCGAAGATCGCGCGGCGGGTGGGATCGGCCAGACGGGCGAGGGCCTCAAGTTGGTAAGCCATGACTTACGGTAAGCCGTAGCTAACGCTGTGTCAAGGCGTCAACTGCGCCATGCGACGCACGCACCGTTTCGCGCTTGCAGGCAGCAGGCGGGTAGACGACAAGTGGCGCCTCAATTTCTGAACGGACCGGAAATGGCAGACACATCCTTCGACGTCATCATCATGGGCTCCGGCCCGGGCGGCTATGTTGCCGCCATCCGCGCCGCCCAGCTCGGCTTCAAGACCGCGATCGTCGAGCGCGACTACCTCGGCGGCATCTGTCTTAATTGGGGCTGCATCCCGACCAAGGCGCTGCTGCGTTCGGCTGAGATCTACCACTACATGCAGCACGCCGAGAATTACGGTCTGAAGGCGGACAATGTGAGCTACGACCCCGCCGCTGTGGTGAAGCGCTCGCGCGGCGTCTCGAAGCGGCTCAATGACGGCGTCGGCTTCCTGATGAAGAAGAACAAGATCAGCGTGATCTGGGGCGAGGCCGTGATCGACGCGCCGGGCAAGATCACGGTGAAGCAATCGAAGAGCGAAGCGCCGAAGGGCGCGCTCGGGCCGGGCGCTTATCAGGCCAAGCACATCGTCATCGCCACCGGTGCGCGGCCGCGCGTGCTGCCCGGGCTCGAGCCGGACAAGAAGCTGGTGTGGACCTATTTCGAGGCAATGGTGCCGTCGGCCATTCCGAAGTCGCTACTGGTGATCGGCTCGGGCGCCATCGGCATCGAGTTCGCCTCGTTCTACCGCACGCTTGGCGCGGACGTGACCGTGGTCGAAGTACTGCCGCAGATCCTGCCCGTCGAGGACCAGGAGATCCAGGCCTTCGCACGCAAGAGCTTCGAGAAGCAGGGCATCAAGATCCTCACCAATGCCAAGGTGACCAAGCTCGACAAGAAGGCCGACAGCGTCACGGCAACGATCGAAGAGGGCGGCAAGTCGCAGGCCATCACGGTGGAGCGCGTGATTTCCGCCGTCGGCGTGGTCGGCAATATCGAGAATCTCGGGCTGGAAAAGCTCGGCGTGAAGACCGACCGCGGCTGCGTGGTGATCGACGGGCTCGGCAAGACCAATGTGCCGGGCATCTACGCCATCGGCGACGTCGCCGGCCCGCCGATGCTGGCGCACAAGGCCGAGCACGAGGGCGTCATCTGCGTCGAGGCGATCAAGGGCCTCCATCCGCATCCGATGAACAAGTTGATGATTCCCGGCTGCACGTACTGCTCGCCCCAAGTCGCCTCCGTTGGGCTGACCGAGCAGGCGGCGAAGGAGAAGAAGCTCGACATCCGCGTCGGCCGCTTCCCGTTTGTCGGCAACGGCAAGGCCATCGCGCTGGGCGAGGATCAAGGGCTGGTCAAGGTCATCTTCGACAAGAAGACCGGCCAGCTTCTCGGCGCGCACATGGTTGGCGCCGAGGTGACCGAGCTCATCCAGGGCTATGTCGTGGCGATGAATCTGGAGACCACGGAAGAAGAGTTGATGCACACGGTCTTCCCGCATCCGACGCTGTCGGAGATGATGAAGGAAGCGGTGCTCGATGCTTATGGGCGCGTGTTGAATATGTGATGTCGGGGCGACGAACCGGGAGGAAGTGATGGCCAAGTTCGCGAACATTCTCGAGACCGTCGGCCGCACGCCGGTGGTCAAGATCAACAAGCTCGCGCCGGCGGGCATCAATCTCTACGTCAAGATCGAGGCCTTCAATCCGCTCGGCTCGGTGAAGGACCGTCTCGCGCTCGGCATCATCGAGGCGGCGGAGAAATCGGGCGAGCTCAAGCCGGGTCAGACCGTGGTCGAGGCGACCTCAGGCAACACCGGCATCGGCTTGGCGATGGTCTGCGCGGCCAAGGACTATCCGCTCGTCGTCACCATGGCCGAAAGTTTCTCGGTCGAGCGGCGCAAGCTGATGCGCTTTCTCGGCGCCAAGGTCGTGCTGACGCCCGCCTCCGAGCGCGCCTTCGGCATGGTCAACAAGGCGCAGGAACTCGCCAAGACGCACGGCTGGTTCCTCACCCGCCAGTTCGAGAACGAGGCCAATCCCGACATGCACGCGCGCACCACCGCGCGCGAGATCGTCGACGACTTCAAAGGCGAGCGGCTCGACTATTGGGTGACCGGCTTCGGCACCGGCGGCACGCTTACCGGCGTATCGCGCGTGCTCTCGAAAGAGCGGCCCGAAACCAAGATTGTGGTCTGCGAGCCGGCCGACGCGCCGATGCTGTCGAGCCATACCCCGCAGGAGCGCAACCCCGATGGCACGCCGGCAGCGCCGAACGCGGCGTTCAAGCCGCATCCGATGCAGGGCTGGAGCCCGGACTTCATCCCGAAGATCACCGCCGAAGCGGTCGATGCCGGCGTCATCTCGCGTTACATCACCGTCGCCGGACCGGACGCGATGAAATACGCGAAGGCGCTGGCGCAGCAGGAAGGCATCTTTGTCGGGATCACCGCGGGCGCGACCTTCGCCGGCGCGCTCGACGTCTGTAAGAGCGCGGCGCCGGGGTCGACGGTGCTGTGCATGCTGCCGGACACCGGCGAACGCTATCTCTCGACGCCGCTGTTCGCCGATATCGGCATCGACATGTCGGAGGAAGAATTGAAGATTTCCAATTCGACGCCGGGCAACAAATTGCCGCCGAAGGCTTAGCGCCGTCACCCTTCGAGGCTCGCTGCGCGCGCACGTCAGGGTGACGGGGATAGACAAGTGCCTTGGGAGCTACTTGGGATGGGGGATTTCTCATGAGCATCATTCTCTGGATCATCATCGGCCTGGTCGCGGGCTGGCTCGCCAATCTGATCCTCGGCAGCGACCGCGGCGGGTTTTTCTACAAGCTGGCGGTCGGCCTGGTCGGCGCCATCGTCGGCGGCTTCCTGTTCGACAAGCTCAACTGGCACGTTGTTCCGGACTTCTGGGGCAACCTCATCACGGCCACCGTCGGGGCGATCGTGTTCCTGCTGGTCTGGCGCGCGATTAGAAGGGCATGAGGCCTTTGAGAAACGCCGGGCAGGGCCGCCTTGCGGCGCACCCGCCGCAGCCGTAAGTATGCCGCATGGCCGTTGTCCTCGATCTCGTGAACAATCCGCGCCCGCGCCACCCCGAAAAGGCGCATCGGCCGGATTCCCCGCCGCTGAAGAAGCCCGACTGGATCCGCGTCAAGGCGCCGGTGTCGCCCGGCTATGCCGAGACGCAGGCGCTGATGCGCGCCAATAACCTGCACACCGTGTGCGAGGAGGCGGGCTGCCCGAACATCGGCGAGTGCTGGGAGAAGAAGCACGCCACCTTCATGATCATGGGCGACACCTGCACGCGGGCCTGCGCCTTCTGCAACGTCAAGACGGGCCTGCCCGGCGCGCTCGATGCGAACGAGCCCGCGCACGTGGGCGAGGCGACGGCCAAGCTCGGCCTCTCGCACATCGTCGTTACATCGGTCGACCGTGACGATCTCGCCGACGGCGGCGCCCAGCATTTCGCCGAGACCATCCGCGCCATCCGCACGCACGCGCCGGCGACGACCATCGAAATCCTCACGCCCGACTTCCTGCGCAAGGACGGCGCGCTGGAGGTCGTGGTCGAAGCCAAGCCCGACGTGTTCAACCACAATCTCGAGACGGTGCCTTCGCTCTATCTCACGGTGCGGCCCGGCGCGCGCTACTTCCATTCGCTGCGGCTGTTGCAGCGGGTGAAGGAACTCGATCCGCAGATGTTCACCAAGTCCGGCATCATGGTGGGACTGGGGGAGGAGCGTAACGAAATTCTCCAGGTGATGGACGACCTGCGCTCGGCCAATGTCGACTTCCTCACCATCGGGCAATACTTGCAGCCGACGCGTAAGCACCACGAGGTCAAGAGCTTCATGCCGCCGGAGGAGTTCAAGGCGCTGGAGACAATCGCCTATGCCAAAGGCTTCCTGATGGTGTCGGCCTCGCCGCTCACGCGCTCCTCGCATCACGCCGGCGAAGACTTCGCGCGCCTGAAGGCCGCCCGCGCAGCGACCCTTCCCTGAAGGGAAGCGATCGAGAGCCATGCCGCAATTCTCCACCAAGCGCCGCGTCCGCCACGCCGCCGAGAACATGTTCGACCTGGTAGCGGACGTGGAGAAATACCCCGAGTTCGTCCCGCTTTGCTCCGGCATGCGCGTGCGCAGCCGCACCGACAAAGACGAGGGCGTGAGCGTGCTCGTCGCCGAGATGACGGTCGCCTACAAGCTCATCCGACAGACCTTCACCAGCCGCGTTACGCTCGACAAGCCAAAGCTCGCCATCCTGGTGGAGTATCTCAATGGGCCGTTCAGCCGCATGCAGAACCGCTGGACCTTCGTGCCCACCGGCGAAGAGAGTTGCGAGGTCGAGTTCTACATCAATTACGAGTTCAGGAGCCGCGCCTTTGCCATGCTGATGGGCGCGATGTTCGACACCGCGTTCCGCCGCTTCGCCGCCGCCTTCGAGAAGCGCGCGGACGAGGTCTACGGGCGGACGCGGGCGTAATTCATCATCGCGAAAGCACGGACGCGCGGACCGCGCTAATCTCTCCCCAAACCGAGAGGGGAGACGCTATGCCGATGTATCGCTGGGCCGACCTGGATGAGGTCCCGCTCAATCCGTTGATCACCGGTCGCGTGGTTGAAGTCCCCAACGCCATGCTCGCGCGTATCAAGGCGCCGAAGGGGCCGATCAACATGCACACGCACGACTTCGACCAGATCACGCACATGCTGGCCGGCAAGATGCGCTGGGTGATCGAGGGTGAGGAGCCGCGCATCGTCGAGGCCGGCGATGTGCTTTTGATGCCGGCGGGCGTCGCGCATGGCGGCGAGGTCCTGGAGGACGCCGAGTATCTCGACATCTTCGCGCCCGGCCGCCAGGACTTCAGCTGGTACAAGCAGAAGCTGCCGGCGAAATAGAGTCTTGCTGCGGCGTTGCAGCTAAGGCTGCCGAGCGCGCCTCGATCAACATCAGTTGTTGTAGCCGTGCCGGGTGCACCAGTCGGCGGCGCCTTTGGCCGGATAGCTCTTCTTGAGATTGGCCATGCAGCCGGCATAGGTGCCTTTGCCTTGCGCTTGCGCAAATGCACTGGCCTGCACGGCCATCGCGAAAGCAGCGGTGACCATGGTCAGCAGGCAAATCCGCAGCATCAGACGTCTCCCCCGGCTATGCGTTTGCACACGGACTTCAATGAGAGCCTACGCGCAAACGGAGGGTCAACGCGCGTTCGGTGTTACCCATTCAGCGCCAGAACCGACGCATTGAGCAGGGCGGCAAAGATCACCCAGGCCGCCAATGGTACCAGGCACCACCCGGCCAGCGGGTCGAGGCGGCGAAAGGCGGCGATGGTTGCCACCATGGCAAGCCACTGCGGCGCGATATTCATAAGCCCGAGGAAAGGACTGTGGGCGGCGAAGAACAGCCAGGACCACGACGCACTGAGCAGAAGTTGCACGAGAAATAACGCGATTGCACAAGTTCGCGCGGGACTGGGCGGATGCCGCAAAATGCGCCAGAGCGTGAAGGCCATCAGGACGAAAAGCGCGGTCCAGACCGGCGCGAAGACCCAGTTGGGCGGATTGAAAGACGGCTTGACGAGGCCGTCGTACCAGTCTGCAATGTTGGGCGTGGTGGCGACTTGCCCGGCAATGGATGCCGCGGCGACCAGGATAAATGCGAAAGCGCCCGACCCGACATCGCGGCGCAGCGAAAGTGGTCCGCCGGTCATCGCCATTTAACAACGTGTAATGCAATGATCGGCCGCTCAGTTCCGGCGGTACCCCGAAAAAATCAAACGCTACGGGCCAAAAACATCGTAGCCTCGACACAAGAACGCCAATTTGCGCCGTTCAAATTCTTAGTTCGGGGGGCAAACCCAGCGTTGCTGTTCGCAGCAAGAGGAGTGCCTTCGATGTGCGACTATAGCCTTCACGGCGTTGCCAGCCGTCCCGCAAGAGTCGGCGACAAATTGCTGTCAACGAATTTTGTGAACTCATTCACGCGCGGCTTTACTGCTGTCGACGATCCGAAGGTGGCGGTTTGCCTGCGCCCAGGAACGGAGGTGGCATTCGAGCAGGACGTGGAGATCGATCACGTGTTTCGCCGGCTGATGCCGCGCTTCGGCTTCGGCAAGATCGGCCAGCGTGTGGCGCGCTTCCGTCAGATCAACATGGATCGGCCTGACACGCATCATGACGCGCTCGAATTCCCCGACGGCAAGGTGGTGCTGGTGACGCGGCTTCGCGCCGGTCAGCGCGCGACCGTGTTGCAATTGCCGGCCGGTGCGCAGGGCGTGCATGAGGAGCATGCGCAGCCTCAGGACTCGTCACAGGCGTTCCTGATCGACTGAGTGGGCTATCTGCACGGTGCGGCGAGCGTTGTGGTCAAGCGCAACGATCGCGGCACCTTGGGGGGCGCAGATGCGTGCGAGCTATGGAATGAAATGGCCCGGCCGAGAGCGGCCACGGGGAGAGTAAGGCTTACTGTCGCCGAATGCCCTCCATCGGTCCTTGATCCTTGCCGCCGATTTGGGGGTGAAGGAAAAGCCCGGTTGCACGAGCCGGGCTCTCTTTTTTTATCGGCAGGACAAGGCGATCGATGTCGCGAATGTCCGCCGCGCGCCGTGGCGCATGACGCCGCAGGCTTCTCAATCTTTCTTGCAGCCGCCGCCGGCGACCCATCCGACGATGCCGCCGACGAGCGCGCCACCCGGGCCGCCGGTGAGCATGCCGCCGACCACCATGCCCATGAGACCGGCGAGGGATGCCGTCTTGTTCGAGCGTGCGGAATAGGTGACGCCGATCATGGTGGTGCCCATCGTGCTCGATTGCGGATCGGCGAGCGCTTCGAGGTAAAGCTTGTCGAGCTTCGCCACCGCGTCCTTCGCCGGGTATTTTCCTTCTTCCACGCCGATGACCGTCAGGCTCACTTTCTCCAGACGCTTGAGATCGGGATCCGTGATCAAGCCATTGGCGCGCATTTGCTCGAAGCCCTTGTTGATGGCCTTGAGGCGATTGCCGTTGGCCTCCTTCAACAGCCGATCGATCTCGGCTTCGACGACCTCGATAGTGTCGCCGGGGGCCACGCCGAAGGTCCGGTAGGCCGGCGTCACGCCGACGGTCGCGGAGCGTAGGGCTTGCATCGTGCTCATGACATTCCTCCCTTGGGGCTGGTTGAGCGCTTCAACGCTGGTGGTCGAACTGCACAGGCTGCGCGCCGAGGACGACCGTTCCCGATCCGCTCTGCTGGTCCATGCAGCTCTTGTAGCTGTAGGCATCCGACAGCACGCCGATCAGGATGAGGATGACGATGGCGCACGAGCTTATTCCGGAGGTGACGAGGATCGCGACGGCGGCCTGCATGCCGATGCCGATCCACGACAGGAACCAACTGAAGATGAAGGCGAGCGCCGCCACTTCCATCGCTCCGGCGAGCGCGAAGGAGATGAGCGAGAGTACGGCCGCGGCTTGCCCGAGCGTGTTGACGCCGGTCGAAACCGTGCATTTGCCGGATGAACCACGGCACGTCGCGTAGGCGAGGAGCGCGTTCTTGATCGCCGGGATGAAGTAGTACGAGACGGTGGCG
The DNA here is from genome assembly GCA_036494425.1 of Pseudolabrys sp. Classification (GTDB taxonomy): domain Bacteria; phylum Pseudomonadota; class Alphaproteobacteria; order Rhizobiales; family Xanthobacteraceae; genus Pseudolabrys. The sequence goes on along the minus strand of DASXOK010000268.1, from coordinate 357 downwards.
ACCAGCGCCGCCGCGGCAAACAAGGGAATGGCGGCGACCCAGAAGTAGGCGAGGGCTATCGCCGCCAAGAGGCAAGCGATCGCGCCCAGGATCAGATTTCTGACGCTATCGAGGCTGCAAGTCATATCGTCCTCCCATGAGGTGTTCGGTTGCGATGTCTGGTTCTGCGAACGATCCGCTCTCTGCGCGCGACGATAACGGCGGCGGCGGTGGCGCCTGTGTGAGCGGCTTCGCTTGACGGCGTTCTTTTTTCCGGAGCCGCGTGCGGAGCGGCGATCGACCGGCGGCCGTTACGGCGCCTTCGCCGGCGCCGCGGCGAACCGGACCGCGTGGCGCGCGCACCGCGCTCGGCCACGC
>DASXOK010000267.1:0-4529 GCA_036494425.1 Pseudolabrys sp. | reverse complement strand
CAAGGCCTTTGCTCAGCCTTCCCCGATCTCCTTCAGAATCTCCGCCGTGTGCTGGCCGAGCAGCGGGGCGGGGTGTTCGCTGGCAGCCCTCCAGCCGTCGAACACGATCGGCGTGCGCACGCCGGGAATCGTGCCGCCCTTGGCGGCATCGCTCGGCAGTTCGAGCTTCATGCCGCGGTGGATCACCTGCGGGTCCTTGAACACCTGTTCGAGATCGTTGATCGGCCCGGCGGGCACGCCCTGCGCCTCGAGCTTGTCGAGCAGGTCGTCGCGCTTCATGCTCTGCGTCAGCGCTGACAGCTTGTGGATCAGCTCTTCCCGGTGCTGGAGCCGTCCCGTGTTGTCCTTGTACTCAGGAGCCACTCCGAGCTGCGGCGCGCACAGCACGTTGCAGAACTTGATGTACTGATTGTCGTTGCCGGTGGCGACGATGGCGTAGCCGTCGGCCGTCGGGAATACCTGGTAGGGCACGATGTTGGCGTGCGCATTGCCGATGCGCTTCGGCACCTTGCCCGACACGAGATAGTTCATCGCCTGGTTCGACAAGACGCCGACCGTAGAATCGACCAGCGACGTATCGACGTAGCATCCTTTGTCGGTCTTCTCGCGCTGTGCCAGCGCGGCGAGGATGCCGATCACTGAATAGCAACCGGTGAAGATGTCCGACATCGGGATGCCGATGCGCGTCGGCTCGCCGTCGGGCATGCCGGTCAGGTCCATGATGCCGCCCATGCCCTGGGCCATAAGGTCATAGCCGGCGCGCTTCGCGTAAGGCCCGTCCTGGCCGAAGCCGGTGACCGAGCAATAGATCAGCCGCGGGCACTCTTCCTTGAGGCTCTTGTAATCGAGACCGAACTTGGCCAGCCCCCCGACCTTGAAGTTCTCGATCAGCACGTCCGACCGCGCCGCCAGCTTGCGCACCAGACGGCGCCCTTCCTCGCTCTCGAAGTCCAATTCGATCGAGCGCTTGCCGCGGTTGGCGGCGTGGAAATAGGCGGAGCCGATTGGCTTGCCGTCCTTGCCCTCGACGAACGGAGGCCCCCAGACGCGCGTATCGTCGCCGGCGCCCTTGCGCTCGACCTTGATCACGTCGGCGCCGAGATCGGCCAGCATCTGCCCCGCCCAGGGTCCCGCCAGGATGCGGGCAAGTTCGAGAACGCGGAGGCCCGCCAGCGGCTTGGACATATCAGGAAGCTCCTTGCGACAACGTGGGAATGGACACTGCTGGCCGAGGTTATAAAACCAACCTCCGGGGCTGGCCAGAGTGGGGATTATCCATCAGCGGCAGGGGTTTGATGCCTTGCTTGGCGATTTCGATGTGGTGCTGTATTCCACCTGCGGTTAAGGTGCGGCGGGGGCTCGTGCCGGCGGTCCGGTCAATCGCGCCGGCCACTGAATAATCGCGGCGGGCAATCCGCCGATAAAAAACATGCAAGGGAGGAGCACGACATGAGGACAATCTCCACGATTCTGGCCGGGGTCTTTGCGGCGGCGTTGTTGTCGGCGTCCGCGCAGGCGCAGGTAACGCTGCGCGCCTCGCATCAGTTTCCGGGCGGCAAAGGCGACGTCCGCGACGACATGGTGCAGATCATCGCCAAGGAAGCCAAGGCCGCCAATGTCGGCCTCGACATCCAGGTCTATCCGGGCGCCTCGCTGTTCAAGCCCAACGACCAGTGGAACGCTGCGGCCAACGGCCAACTCGACATCACGCTGTTCCCGCTCGACTACGCCAGCGGCAAGGTGCGGACTTTCAGCGCGACGCTGATGCCGGGCCTCATCCGCAGCCAGGATCGCGCCAAGCGCATCAACGACTCGCAGTTCATGAAGGACATCCGCGCCGAGATCGAGAAGCGCGGCGTCATCGTGCTGTCCGACGCGTGGTTCGCCGGCGGCGTGGCGTCAAAGGGCGGCTGCATCGTCAAGCCGGATGACATGAAGGGCCGCAAATTCCGCGCCGCGGGCCCGACTTTTGCCGGCATGTGGGAGAGCGCCGGAGCGAGCATCGTCAGCCCGCCGTCGAATGAAATCTACAATGCCTTCCAGACCGGCGTTGTGAACGGGACCGACACCAGCCTCGGCACTTTCGCCTCCATGCGCCTCTATGAAGTCGCCGACTGCCTGGTGGCCCCCGGTAACAATGCGCTGTGGTTCATGTACGAGCCGGTGCTGATGTCGAAGAAGAGCTTCGACCGGCTCAACAAGCAGCAGCAGGACGTCATCATCGCGGCCGGCAAGAAGGCGCAGGCCTACTACGAGGGCAAGGCGGACGAGATCAATCAGGAGGCGGTCAAGGCCTTCGAAGACCACAAGGCCAAGGTTGTCACCCTCAGCGATGCCGACTACCAGGCCTGGATCGATATCGCCAAGAAGACCTCCTATGCGCAGTTCGCCAAGGACGTGCCGAACGGCCAGAAGCTCATCGACGAAGCTCTGGCGGTGAAGTAACGGCGGCATTCAAGCGGCCGGCGGATCGAATCCGCCGGCTGTTTCGATCTGCGCCCTATTCGCGGTCTCGAACGAATTCGGTTAATCATGGACATCTTCATCCGCGCCGTGACTTTCGCGTCACGCGTCGCCGGCGTGGTCGGCGCGCTGCTGATCGGCGCTGCGGTCCTCGTCATCTGCGACATGGTGATCGAGCGTTATGTCTTCAATCTCACCACCATCTGGCAGATCGACGCGGTCACCTATTGCATCGTCGGCGCCACCTTCATCAGCAGCTCCTATGTGCTGATGACGCGCGGTCACGTGAACGTCGACATTCTGCCGCTGCACCTCGGGCCGCGCGGGCGCTATGTGCTCGCGCTCTGCACGATGCTGATCGCGCTCGCCTTCTGTGTCGTGATCTTCATCCTCTGCACGGCCTATTGGTACGAAGCTTATTCGGAGCACTGGCTGTCCAACACGGTGTGGCGCGCGCGCATGTGGATTCCCTATCTGTCCATGCCGGTCGGGCTTGGTCTGCTCATTCTGCAATACATCGTTGAAATCCTCTGTCTGGTGACCGGACGCACCTCGCCCTTCGGCATTTCCGCACGGCAGGATGCCGAGGACGTCGCTCGTGAACAGGCGCGCGAAGCCTTGGGAGGCGCGCCATGAGCCCCGCCACCGAAGGCGCGATCGTTCTCGTCGTCACGCTGCTGATGCTCGTGTCGGGTATCCCGGTTGCGTTCGGCCTCGGCGCCATCGCGCTTGCCTTCCTGGCGATCTTCCAAGGTTTCGACGCGCTGCATGTCGTCGCCGAGACCTTCTGGTCGGGCCTCGACGAGTTCACGCTCGTCGCCATTCCCATGTTCGTCATGATGGGCGCGGCGATCGGCTCTTCGCCCGCCGGCAAAGACCTCTACGAGGCGCTCGACCGCTGGCTTTACCGGCTGCCCGGCGGTCTCGTGATCTCCAACCTCGGCGCCTGCGCCATCTTCGCCGCGCTCACCGGCTCTTCGCCGGCTTGCTGTGCCGCCATCGGCAAGATGGGCATCCCGGAGATGCGCCGCCGCGGCTATCCGGACGACGTCGCCACCGGCTCGATCTGCGCCGGCGGCACGCTCGGCATTCTGATCCCGCCTTCGGTCACGTTCATCCTCTACGGCATCGCCACCGAGACCTCGATTGGACGGCTGTTCATCGCCGGCGTGATGCCGGGTCTGATGCTCACGGCCATGTTCATGCTGTGGAGCATCTACAAGATATGGAAGAGCGGCTTCCGCTCTCACGCTGTGGGCTTCCGCTACACGTGGAAAGAGAAGTTCATGTCGGTGCCGAAGATCGCGCCGTTCCTCGTGATCGTCATCGGAGTGATGTACGTGCTCTATGGCGGGGTGGCGACGCCGTCGGAAGCGGCCGGCGTCGGCGCCGCGCTGTGCCTGATCCTCGCGATCCTGATCTACCGGCTGTGGAAGCCGGAGCAGATCTGGCACATCTTGCGCGACACCATGCGCGAGTCAGTGATGATCCTGACCATCATCGCCACCGCCGTGCTGTTCGGCTACATGCTGACCTCGCTCTATCTCACCCAGACCCTGGCGCAGGGCATCGCCGACCTGCACGCCAACAAGTGGGTGCTGATGTTCCTCATCAACATCTTCCTCCTGGTCTGCGGCTTCTTCATCCCGCCGGCGGCGATCATCCTGATGACCTCGCCGATCCTCTTGCCGATCATCACGGCGGCCGGCTTCGACCCGGTCTGGTTCGGGGTCATCCTGACCATCAACATGGAGATCGGCCTGATCCACCCCCCGGTGGGGCTGAACATCTACATCGTCAACGCTATCGCGCCGGACGTACCTCTCTCGAAGGTGATGTGGGGGACGCTGCCATACGTCGTCTGTATGATGCTCGCGATCGTGATCTTGTGTATATTCCCCGAAATCGCCACATGGCTTCCGAACCATCTGATGGGTCCTGGGAAATAACGGGCGGCCACCGGGGCCGTCCATAACGGTCACGGAACATTCATGAACGCCTCTTTTTTCGGCGAGCTGCTGCAAACCATCTCGGAGCGCGGCCGTGCGCTGATCGACCGCGCCCGT
>DASXOK010000266.1:0-2776 GCA_036494425.1 Pseudolabrys sp. | reverse complement strand
GCCGGAACGGCCCCCAGAGCGCCCTGCGCCTTGCCTCCGCCGCCCGCTTCCTTTATCCGAAGGTGCACTTGGCCGGAGGCACCCGGTCCGTGCGTTTCGGGGGCTAACGGCCGGGGAAGGGATCCTGATGGCGAACGTTGTGGTGGTGGGGTCTCAGTGGGGCGACGAGGGCAAAGGCAAGATCGTCGACTGGCTGTCTGAGCAGGCCGATATCGTCGTGCGTTTCCAGGGCGGCCACAATGCCGGCCACACCCTGGTCATCGACGGCGCCACCTACAAGTTGTCGCTCTTGCCGTCCGGCGTCGTGCGCGGGGGCAAGCTGTCCGTCATCGGCAACGGTGTGGTGATCGACCCGCAGGCGCTCATCGACGAGATCGTCGCGCTCGGCAAACAGGGCGTCGCCGTGACTCCGGAGAACCTGCGCATCGCCGAGAACGCGACGCTGATCCTGCCGCTGCACCGCGACCTGGAAGCGATCCGCGAGAACTCGTCGAGCCGCATCGGCACCACCAAGCGCGGCATCGGCCCGGCTTATGAGGACAAAGTCGGCCGCCGCGCCATCCGCTTCATGGATTTGGCGGACCTGCCGGCGCTCTCCGGCAAGATCGAGCGGCTGCTGACGCACCACAATGCGCTGCGCCGCGGCTATGGCCTGGCCGAGATCGCGCCGCAGACGCTCTACGACCATCTCGCCGGCATCGCCCCGAAGGTGCTGCCGTACATGGACTCGGTCTGGTCGCTGCTCGATGCGCGCCGGCGCGAAGGCAAGCGCATCCTTTTCGAGGGCGCGCAAGGTGCGCTACTCGACATTGACCACGGCACTTATCCTTACGTGACCTCGTCCAACACCGTCGCCGCGCAGGCCGCAACCGGCTCCGGCCTCGGTCCGACCGCGATCGACTACGTGCTCGGCATCACCAAAGCTTACACCACGCGGGTCGGCGAGGGGCCATTCCCGACCGACCAGATGCACAACGATATCGGCAAGACGCTGGGCGAACGCGGCCGCGAATTCGGCGTCGTCACCGGCCGCCCGCGCCGCTGCGGCTGGTTCGACGCCGTGCTGGTGCGGCAGACCGTGCGCACGTCCGGCATTGGCGGTATCGCGCTCACCAAGCTCGACATCCTCGACGGCTTCGACGAGATCAAAGTCTGTGTCGGCTACCGGCTCGACGGCCGCGACATCGATTACCTTCCCGCCGGCGAGCAGGCGCAGGCGCGGGTCGAGCCCATCTACGAGACCATCGGCGGCTGGAGGGAGCCCACGGCGCGAGCGCGCTCCTGGGCGCAGCTTCCGGCGCAGGCCATCAAATATGTGCGCCGCATCGAAGAACTGATCGGCTGCCCGGTGGCCTTGCTGTCGACTAGTCCGGAGCGTGAGGACACCATCCTCATGAAGAACCCGTTCGAGACCTGATTGCGGAAAAAAGACATCAACGGGGGCCACCACCGATGGGATCGTCCCGAGAATCGGGAATCTCAGGCATAATGACGCTCAATGGCTGACTATTACCCTCTGATCGCGCGCGCCGTCGAAGGCCTCGAGAACAGCACCGGTGAGATCCGCCGCGCGCTGTACGAGCGTGCGCGCACCGCGCTGGTCAATCAGCTCCGCACCGTCGATCCGCCGCTCGATGAATCCGAGATCACCCGCGAGCGCCTGGCGCTCGAAGAGTCAATCCGCCAGATCGAGGCGGATGCGGTCAAGCGCGAGCATGCCGAAAGCGCGCCGCCGCCAGAACAGGACACGCCCGGCGATACGCGGCCTTCGATGCGCGATCAGGCTCTGCGTGATTTCCGCGGCGTGATGGCCGAAGTCGAAGGGCTGGGCGATGCTGCCGCCGAGGCCAACCGCTCTGCGCGTAGCACCTATGAGCAGGTGCCCGGTGATCGCCCGCCGCCGCCGCCGCGCCCGCCGGAGAAGAATCACGAACCACCGCCGCAATCCTTCGAGCCGCCGGGGCAAGAACCGGACGCCGAACCGCCGCCGTTCCTTCGTGACAAGCCGGCACCACGCGCCGCACCGAAGCCGCCGCCGAAGCAGCAGAAGCCGCAAAAGCCAGTCGACCAGCCGCCGCCGCTTCCTTCGTCCTGGCCGCCGCCCGATAATTTCGAGGACGAAGAGGAGGCCTATGCGCGCCCGCCGCGCTATTACGGCCGTATCATCACCATCGCCGTCATAGTCCTGGCGCTCCTCGGCATCGCTGGCGCGGGCTACTGGCAGCGTGGCGCAATCATGCACATGGTCGCGAGCATGCGCAGCAGCACTCCGGCGCCGGCGCCGCAGCAGCAGGCGCAGCAGCCGGCCACCACGCCGAAGATCGCCGATCGTATCGGCCCCTCCAGCGATGGCGGCGCGCCCGCGACCGCCAATGCGCCGGCCGCGCAGGTGGCGCAGAAGGTCGTGCTCTACGACGAGGATCCGAACGATCCGCAGGGCAAGCGTTACGTCGGCTCGGCCATCTGGCGCACGGAGACCGTGTCTCCCGGCCCGGGCCTCGCGCCCGAGCTCGCCGTGCGTGCCGACGTGGAGATCCCCGAGCGGCGCATGCGCATGACCTGGTCGCTCCGCCGCAACACCGACAAGGCGCTGCCGGCAAGCCACACCATAGAGATCATGTTCACGCTGCCGGCGGACTTCGATCAGGGCGGCATCGGCAACGTGCCCGGCGTGCTGATGAAGCAGAACGAGCAGGCGCGCGGCGTGCCGCTCGCCGGCCTCGCGGTGAAGGTGACCAACGGCTACTTCCTCATCGGTCTGTCAGCCGTCGACGTC
>DASXOK010000265.1:0-4546 GCA_036494425.1 Pseudolabrys sp. | reverse complement strand
TCGATCGAGCGCACGAAGCTGCGGTCGATCTTGAGCTTGTCGAACGGATAACGGCGCAGATACAGCAGGCTCGAATAGCCGGTGCCGAAATCGTCGAGCGCCAGCCGCACGCCCAGCGCCTTCAGCCGCAGCATCGCGGCCTCCGCCGTGTCGACGTTGCCCAGCAGCACGCTTTCGGTGAGTTCGAGTTCAAGCCGCGTGGGATCGAACTGCGTCTCCGCCAGCGTGCGCTCCACCAGATCGACGAAGTCGGCGCGGCGAAACTGCAGCGGCGACACGTTCACCGCCATGGTCAGGTCCGGCCAGGCCTTGCCGTCGAGGCAGGCGCGGCGCAGCACCCAGGCACCGAGCTCGATGATCAGCCCGCTGTGTTCGGCGATGGCGATGAACTCGGCTGGCGAGGTCTCGCCGCGCGTCGGATGGGTCCAGCGGCAGAGCGCTTCGACGCCGATCACGACCTCGCCGCTCTTGTTGACGATCGGCTGATACAGGAGGCGCAGGCCATTGTTGTCGATCGCCTCGCGCAGATCGCCTTCCAGGAGCTTGCGGCTGGAGAGATCGGCGTCCATCGCCTCGTCGTAGATGCAGGCGCGATTGCGGCCTTCGTTCTTGGCGCGGTACAGCGCCATGTCGGCATAGCGCATGGTGTCGGCGGCGCCGCCGCAGGACTTGTCCACCACGGCGATACCGATGGAGGCGCCGATGATGATGTTCTGTCCGTTGATGGAGTAGGGGGCGCAGATCGCCGAGATGATGCGCTGCGCCACCGCCATCATCTTGCCGGCCTCGCCGCCGATGGAGGAAATCACCGCGAATTCGTCGCCGCCGAGCCGCGCCACCAGGTCGCCGCCGTGCAGCGTGTGCGACAGGCGCAGCGTCACATTGCGAATCAGTTCGTCACCGATGTGGTGGCCGAGCGTGTCGTTGACGTCCTTGAAGTGGTCGAGGTCGATATAGAACACCGCGGCGGCGGCGCTGCCGGCGCGCACCTCGTCGATCACGGCCTCCAGCCGTTCGCCGAAGAAAATGCGGTTGGGCAGGCCGCACAGCGGATCGTGCATGGCGAGGTGCCGCAGCCGCGATTCACCGGCTGCGATCGCAGCGGCGGTGCGGCGCATGTAGCGCAGCACGAAGGCGGCCAAGAGCGCGAAGCCGGCGAGCGCGACGGCGATGAAGGGAATGACGCTGTGCACGATCTCGGCGCCGGGCTGCTTCGGCGTCCAGGCGAAGCGAGCAATCTCGCTGCCGGTGGGGCTGCGCATCGCGTAGATGAAATCGCCGTCGGGCACCGCGCCCTGATCGACTTTGCGTAGGTTCTCCAGCCGCAATTGGCTGGCGACGCTTGCGAGCACGTCGCGGTCGATGAACTTCACCGACATCAGGACGGGCGCCCTGTCGTCGAGCGCCGGCGGAATGCCCTCGATCGGGCCCACGGCGACTGACGCGATGATCGCCGGCCGGCCAAGCAGATTGAGGATCACCGCGGCCTGCGGGTGCGCGCCGCCATCGGTGAGGTTCAACTGGTCGATGCGGATCGCATTGCGCAGCGTCGGGTCATGCCCGCGCATGAAATTGAGCACCGAGACCATGCTGGGCCGTGCGGCGTCCAGCAGGCTCGGCAACGAATTGCCGGGACCGAGCAGCGAATAGATCGGCTTGTCCTCGCCATTGAAGATGAAGACGTCATCGTGGTCGAAGAACGTCTGTAGCCACAGGCCCGCTCGCTCATTGGCCCAGTTCGGATCGAAGGCGACGCGGATGTTGCGGATCGCACCGTCCGAGGTGGCGACGCTCTCCACCTCGCGCAACACGCGCTCGCCGTAATTGCTGATCGCGTGCGACAGCAATTGCCGCTCATGTTCGACCGCCACTTCGTCAGCGCGTTGGGCGGAGGAGAGGACCGCGACGACGATGCAGACGATGGCGACGGCAACGATGACGCCGATGGGCACCACCACGCTCAGGCGCGCGCGGTCCCAACTCGAATACGTCCGCTCGTCCGAGCGGCGGGGGCGTCCTTTTGCCGGCAAGACTTCTGTCCCTTGACGCGTCTCATCCACAAGGCTTTTCACACTGACGCTAGGGATCAAAGCTTTCTATTGGCTTTCCTTTTTGGCGCGAGCGCATGTTCCTGCGCCGGCGGCCCGCAATTCGTCCGGTGCCGTTAATCGGTGGTAAAAAAGGTGCCGTGTTTTCCAGAAACGCCGGCCGATTTCAGGTCGGGGCGCCGTAGGGCGGCCGTGGGATACCCATGTGGGCGGCGCGCAACGCCCCCGACCAGCGCTCGCGCAGGTCCTGGAAGTAGGGTTCCCCCGGCTCGATGCGGTAGTTGACCTCGAACTGGCAGGCGTCGCGGCGGGCGAGCATGATGTCGATCGGCAGCCCCACCCCAAGATTGGAGCGCATGGTGGAATCCATCGAGATCAGCCCGATCTTGAGGGCGTCATAGATGTCGGTGTCGTAACTGATGGCGCGGTCGAGCACCGGCTTGCCGTATTTGTGCTCGCCGATCTGGAGGTAGGGCGTGTCGATGGTGCACTCGATGAAATTGCCCGCTGAATAGATCATGTAGAGGCGCAGCCGCTCGCCATGCATCTGGCCGCCGAAGAGGAAGGCCACCTCGTGGTCGATCTCGGCCGCGGCCAAGGCCTTGCCTTCGATGTTCTGCACCGAGCGGATGGCGCGGCCGATACGCTGTGCCGCCTGGAACATGGTCGGCGCGTTCATCAGCGTTTCGACTTCGCCGGTCTCCGGATTCTCCAAACCTTCGGTCAGCGTCGCGCGCACCGACTGGCTCAGCGACAGATTGCCTGAGGAGGCGAGCGCCATCAGCCGTTCGCCCGGCTGCGTGTAGATGTGTAGCTTGCGGAACGTCGAGACGTTGTCGACGCCGGCATTGGTGCGGGTATCGGCGATCATCACCAGCCCGTCGCGCACGAGAATTCCGCAGCAATAGGTCATTGGGTTCGTTCGTCTTTTTTATCTGGCCCCAGAGCCCCGACTTATAGCGACGGAGGCCCCCGTCCGGCAACGCTAAGTCTGCGACTGTTGCTGGGACTGCTGCCGCGCCTGATCGACCCGGACAGCGACTTTTAGTGTCTCGCCGGTGCCGCCATAGCGCGTCCCGCGCACCGGGGCCGCGCCGAGGTAATCGAGCCCGACCGCGATGCGCACATGGGCATCGGTCGGCGAGATGCCATTGGCCGGATCGAAGCCGACCCAGCCCAGCTTCTCCACATAAGCTTCGGCCCAGGCGTGGCCGGCGTCCTGGAGCACGACGTCGTAGCCGCGGAAGAAATGTCCGCCGACATAGCGCGCGGGGATGCCGATCTGGCGCGCGGCGGCGATGAAGACATGGGTGAGGTCCTGACAGACCCCGCGCCCGAGCGTGAACGCTTCCGCCGCGGTGGTCGCGACGCTGGTCGGGTCGGTGTCGAAGGCCATCCTCTCATTGAGCGCGCTGAGCAGTCCGTGCAGTTGCGTCAGCGTGTCGTTGCCTGCGCCCACGCGGATGGTCTCGGCGAAATCGGTGATCGCAGAGTCGGGCAGGGTGAGCTGGGTCTCGCGCAGATAGAAGCTCGGCGGAAAGCGCTCGACCGTGCCGTTCACGACGCCGTGGGTATCCTGCGTGTCGATCTCGCCTTCGACCGCCACCGACAGGTCGCTGAAGGGCCCCTCGGCGGTGAACGAGTGCGTGATATTGCCGAAGGCGTCCTCATGCTGGTGCAGCAGGCAATCCGCCGACAGGTCGATGCGCCAGGCGGCCACATATTGGCCGTCGTGGTTGCGCGGGGTCAGCCGCAACGTCTGCGTCACGCCGGTCGGCGGCGTGTCGTAGTGATAGGTCGTGGCGTGGGAGAGGCGGATGCGCATGAAGGGCGTGGGTGGTTACATCGAGCCACGTTCTAGCACAGACCAAGGCCAAATGGCGGCGCCTCGCTCACACCAGGAACTGCTCAGTGATGTTGGCGCCCAAACGATTGTTCTCGGTGATGAATTCGTTGATGAATTCGTGCAAACCGCGCTGGAAAATGCCGTCCATGCGACTGTTCTGGAGCCGCGTGCGGATGCCGCGCGCCTGCCGCTGGGCGGCGCCCTGCCGCCCGTAGGCGCTGGCGATGGCGTCGAGATTGCGCACGATGGCTTCGTAACAGGAGGCGAGCGAGCGCGGCATCTCCTCGCGCAGGATCAGCAGGTCGGCAACCAGCCAGGGCTTGAGACTCTCGCGATAGACCCAGTGATAGGAGGTCAGCGCCGAGACCGAACGCAGGATCGCCGCCCACTGGAAATAGTCGAGCGGGCCGCCGACGCGCTCGTTCTCCGGCAGCAGCAAATGATATTTGACGTCGAGGATGCGCGCGGTGTTGTCGGCGCGCTCGACATAGACGCCGAGGCGCGAAAACCAGTAGGCGTCATTGCGCAGCATGGTGCGGTAAGCCGAGCCGTCGAAGCGCAGCGAGGATTCCTGCACCCAGCGCACGAAGCGCGACACCTCCTCGCGGGAGGTCGGACCGTTGCCGTAACGCTTGAGCTCGAGCCAGGTGCC
>DASXOK010000264.1:0-4962 GCA_036494425.1 Pseudolabrys sp. | reverse complement strand
ACATCGACGGGCTCGCGCGTCCGCGTGTTCATCCATCCGCCGAGGACACGCCGGCAGGCAAACACCAGCGCATGCGCGCCGTCGGCGTCGATCACCGCCAACTGGAGATCACGGTCGAAAGGTGCTGTGGAGATGCTGTTCCACATTGATTGAGTTTGCCCGGGCGGGCGGTGGCGGCATTGACCTAGGTCATTTCGCTTTTGTTTCGCACAGCGCCTCCGGGCCGGCGTTCGGACGGCGAGGACTTGATCTGCATCAATATCCGGTCCGCCGAATGGGCAGATGGTGTGGTGATGATACAGCGTTCTTCATCCCAGATCCGCCATTGCCCGCTCTGCGGCATCGCCATGCAGGCGAGCAAATCGCACGAAAGCTTGGCGACGTTCGACACCTTCCGGTGCATGAACTGCAACGCGGCGATCCGCGAGACACCGTCCCAACTGGCGTCCGCCGGCCGCGGGGAACCCACCGAAATCTGACAGTCTCAAGCGACAGAGCCGGCGCGGCCCGACCACCAATGCGATGTTTATTGATGTCCATTTTGATCTCGCGCAATAAAACGCACTTCAATGTTGTTAAATAAATCATTGCGCCGGTCCGTAATTCATTTGGCCATTTTGGCCGACGCAAGGAGAGCAACATGAAGTCTGCAATCGTGAAACGGTCGGTCGTTCTCAACGGCCACAAGACGAGCGTCTCGCTCGAGAACGAATTCTGGGAAGGCCTGCGCGACATCGGCGACGCGAAGAGCGCGAAGCTTTCCGAACTGGTCCGCCAGGTGGACCAGGAGCGGTCCAACGGCAATCTGTCGTCGGCCATCCGCGTTTTCGTGCTCAGCCATTTCCGTGGCAACCAGCCCGAGAGTGCCCAGCAGGCCGATCATGCCGAACGGCGCGATCCGGCCTGGCCGGCGGAGACGAGTTCCGCCGGCTGACATCGGCTAGGCCGTTGTTTTCCCCAGGCAAATAGCCAAACGGGGCGGAACAAAACATCGGCATCCGAATTGGTGTGCCGGTCGAGGGGCTTACGTCCTCGATGTCGCACATCATTTCGGGGATGCCATGAGATCCGAGGCCAAATCAGCCGTCGCCAAACGCTCGGTCGTAATCGGTGGACACAAGACCAGCATCAGCCTCGAAGAGCCATTCTGGAACGAGGTGCGCGCGATCGCGGAGGCCCAGCGGGTGACGGTGTCGACGTTGCTGCGCCGGATCGACCACGAGCGGCAGAACACCAACCTGTCGTCGGCCATCCGCGTCTTCGTGCTCCGGCATGTGCGCGAACAGGCCAATGCCGAACTCGGCCGAAGCAGCCACGCGTGGACGGCCGATCTGCGGCCGATGTAACGGCCGCCCCGTGCAAGGCACGATGCAGGTCGCCATCATCGTCGTCATGGCCCGCTTCGGCACGGGATTCTGAGCGCTGCGGTATTCACTCCCGCGATATGAAGATCCACACGCCGCCTGAGCGCGCCGACTGCACACGGATGCGCAGCTCGCGCTTGCGATCGGCAAAGTCGCCGGGCCAGCCGAATTCGAGATTGACGGCGCCCTCTTCCATCGCGCGCATGATGCGGCCGCGGAAATCGTCACCGCCGAAGCAGCGCGAGATGGCGAAGAAGTTCCGCCCCATCGGCGCGCCGGTATAACCCGACTGCCGCGCCTCGGTCTGGCTGTAGAACTGCACGACCCCTTCGCGGTCCAGCAGGATGACGCCGAAAGCCAGCCGGTCGAGTTCGTATTGGCTGAGCGCTTCGATGCGCTTCGCGAGATCGGGCGCATCGAAGTCGATGGTTAAAATGGCCACTGGAACGCCCCCTTTACACGCGCATTTCTTGTGCTTCTTGGCGACAGATACATGCGCGTGAAATGCTGCATCGCCGACTGCGAGACGGCAAGCGCGCGTCGGTTGTCTCGCGCGCGAACAAAGCCTCGCCGCGATGCTTGCCGCGGTCGGTCGAACTTTAATCGATATGGATGTTCGCAGCCTGTGCGGCGCGGCGCATGCGCGCGACTTCGCGGCCGATCAGCGCACCGAATTCCGCGGGCGTACCTGGCATCACGATCGCCTGCTGCGCGGCGAGTTGCTTGCGCACGCCCGGATCGGCGAGCGCATCGTTGAGCGCCGTGTTGAGCCGCGTCATCACCGGCTCCGGCGTTTTCGCCGGCGCAACGAGACCGAAGAAGGCCATCCAGTCGAGCTCTGCGAGCTTGAGCTCGGCGAAGGTCGGCACGTCGGGCAGCGCCGGCAGCCGCTGCGGCGACGACACCGCGAGCGCGCGCAGCCGGCCCGCCTGCACCAGCGGCAGCGAGGTCGGCAGATTGTCGAACATCACCATGATCTGCCCGCTCACCACATCGGTGAGCGCCGGCCCGACGCCGCGATACGGCACGTGCACGAGATCGGTGCCGGTCGCGAGCTTGAACTGCTCGCCCATGAGATGGCTCACCGAGCCATTGCCCGAAGAGCCATAGGTGATGCGGCCCGGCCCCGCTTTCGCATAGGCGATGAACGAGGCCATATCGGTGACCGGCAGGCCGGGATTGACCGACATGATGTTCGGCACGACGGCGATCTCGCCGATCGGCAGGAGATCGGTGAGAACGTCGTAAGGCAACACGCGATAGGCGGCCGGATTGATCGCCAGCGTCGAGGCGGTGCCCATGCCGATGGTGTAGCCCTCGGGATCGGCACGCGCGACTACGCCGGTGCCGATCGATCCGCCGGCGCCGGCGCGGTTCTCGACGATCACCGGCACGTCGAGCGCGGCGTGCATCGCCTCAGCAACGACACGCGCGATGACGTCGGTCGAGCCGCCTGCCGCGAAGGGCACGATCAGCGTGATCGCGTGCGTGGGGAAGTCCACCTGCGCGCGCACGCCGGGCGCGACAGCGCTTGCGCCCACCGCGGCAAGAAGGCTGCGGCGACTGATCATCGTCGCTCTCACCCCAAATTCAACTCCTTGAAGAAGTCGTTGCCCTTGTCGTCCATGATGATGAAGGCCGGGAAGTCCTCGACCTCGATCTTCCAAATCGCCTCCATGCCGAGTTCGGGATATTCCTGCACCTCCACCTTCTTGATGCAGTGCTCTGCCAAATTCGCCGCGCTGCCGCCGATCGAGCCGAGATAGAAGCCGCCGTACTTCTTGCAGGCGTCGCGCACCGCCGTCGAGCGGTTGCCCTTGGCGAGCATCACCATCGAGCCGCCGGCCGCCTGGAACGCATCGACGAAACTATCCATCCGCCCCGCCGTGGTCGGGCCGAACGAGCCCGACGCATAGCCCTCCGGCGTTTTCGCCGGACCCGCGTAATAGATCGGATGGTTCTTGAAATAGTCGGGCATCCCCTGCCCGCTCTCCAGCCGCTCGCGCAGCTTGGCGTGCGCGAGATCGCGCGCGACGATCAGCGTCCCCGTCAACGAGAGCCGCGTCTTCACCGGATACTTCGAAAGCTGCGCCAGGATCTCCTTCATCGGCTTGGTGAGATCGACCTTCACCACCTCGCCGCCGAGCGTGCCCTCGCCGACCTCGGGGAGATACTGCGCCGGGTGCGCCTCGAGTTCCTCGAGATAGACGCCGTCGCGCGTGATCTTGCCGAGCGCCTGGCGGTCGGCCGAGCACGACACGCCAAGACCGATGGGAAGCGACGCGCCGTGGCGCGGCAGGCGGATCACGCGCACGTCGTGGCAAAAATACTTGCCGCCGAACTGCGCGCCCACGCCCAGAGATTGCGTGAGCTTGTGCACTTCGTTTTCCATATCGAGATCGCGGAATGCGTGTCCGTCGTCGCCGCCTTGCGTCGGCAGCTCGTCGAGATATTTGGTCGAGGCGAGCTTCACCGTCTTCAGCGTCAATTCCGCCGATGTGCCGCCGATGACGATCGCCAAGTGATACGGCGGGCACGCCGCGGTGCCGAGCGTCAGGATCTTCTCCTTGAGGAACGCGATCATGCGGTCACGCGTGAGGATCGCCGGCGTCGCCTGGAACAGGAACGTCTTGTTGGCCGAGCCGCCGCCTTTGGCGATGAACAGAAACTTGTACGCGTCCTCACCCTCGGCGTAGATCTCCACCTGCGCCGGCATGTTCGACTTGGTGTTCCTCTCCTCGAACATGGAGACGGGCGCGAGCTGCGAATAGCGCAGGTTCTTTTTCAGATAGGCGTCGCGCGCGCCCTCGGCGAGCGCGCCCTCGTCCGAGCCGTCGGTGAAGATCATGCGGCCCTTCTTGCCCATGATGATCGCCGTGCCGGTGTCCTGGCACATTGGCAGCACGCCGCCGGCGGCGATGTTGGCGTTTTTCAGGAGGTCATAAGCGACGAACTTGTCGTTCGACGTCGCCTCCGGATCGTCGAGGATGGCGCGCAACTGCTTCAGGTGCGCAGGCCGCAGGAGATGATTGATGTCGGTGAAGGCGGCCTCGGCGAGCGCGCGGATCGCCTCCGGCGCGACCACCACGGCCTCCTTGCCCATGACCGTCTCGACCTTCACGCCCTCGGACGTGATCTTGCGGTACTTAGTCTTGTCCGGCCCCAGCGGGAACAGGGGCGAGTGGTGATAGGGCGGGAGGGGGTTCTTGGTGGGGGCGTTCATGAGCGTTCTCTGGGCTTTCCGCAACTTCTTAGAGGCGTTCTACGGAATTTTGGGGGCGAGGGAAAGCGAGGGTTTGGTCTGGCTGATCGACCGAGAATTCAGCGAGCGCAACCGAGATAAGCGCAGCGAAACCAGGGATTCACAGGCTCTTTGAAACCGGCGCGCACAAGCGCGCGGATCACATCGCGCGCCGTCAGTGCCGGCAGCCGCTGGTTCATGCCGCGAGCGTAACGCTAACTTCGCGGATACGCGGCGGCTCGTCGCTCGGCAGCGGTTCGCCACGCGCCACGCTATCCTCGATCACCAATCGGATGGCGTCTTGCGCCATCGCCAAGGCCTCGCTCTCGTCTTTGCCGTACGTGACGATCTCGGGAA
>DASXOK010000263.1:0-4798 GCA_036494425.1 Pseudolabrys sp. | reverse complement strand
TGCGCCTTCGAACGACTTCACGCCGAAGAGCTTTTCCAGCGCCGCGGTACCGTCCTCGAACGCCTTCTTCGAATAGTCAGCAACTTCCACTGCGATAGCCTGGGCGCCCTTGGACACGGCTCCCATCGATTTCAGAGCGAGATCGACATTCTCTTTGCCGACCTGCTGCAGGTCCTCAAAGTTCTTGACCATTGTGATCCCTTCCCGGCCCGCGTCGCGCGCGGTCCAATGTGCTCAATGTAACCCGGCCCAGTCCGGGTTAAGCACACCATATATTGCACTGCACAAAAAAGTCAAGGCAAATTTACTGCGGCGCGAAAAAGTCTGTAAAATCCGAGACATCGCTTAAGCTTTTATAAACCACGGTCTCCTACCGTTATCAATTGTGGCGCCGCGGCGGCGCTATAAAATGGCCATGATGGCTGGCTAATTATCAGATCAGAAACCGGGGTCGGGGAGAGCGAATGTTGCGAGGGGGAGCTTATTACCAACGCGGTCTTCGTTGGGGCGCCCTGAGTTTGGCTACCCTCATTGTCGCAACCGCGGCGACGACCGAGGCGAATGCCCGCGCCCACCGGCGTCATCATCACCGCCCGGCCGCCAGTTCCTCCGATACTTACCAACCGTCTTATGCCTCGATCGTCGTCGACGCCAACACCGGCACGATCATGCAGGAGACGAACGCGGACAGCCCGCGCCACCCCGCGTCGATCACCAAGATCATGACGCTCTACATGCTGTTCGAGCGTTTGGCGTCGGGCAAGATGACACTCAACACTGAGCTTCCCGTCTCCGCCCACGCTGCCGCGCAGGCGCCATCAAAGCTGGGTCTCAAGCCTGGCGACAGCATCAAAGTTGAATCCGCCATTCGCGGCATCGTGACCCGATCCGCAAACGACGTCGCCGTCGTCATCGGCGAGGCAATCGGCGGCGACGAGACGAACTTCGGGCGCATGATGACCGCGAAGGCGCGCTCGCTCGGCATGAACCATACATTCTACCACAACGCCTCGGGCCTGCCGGACGACCAGCAGATCACCACCGCGCGCGACCAGTCGATCCTTGCGCGCGCGATCCAGGACCGCTTCCCGCAGTATTATCACTACTTCTCGACGCCGAGCTTCGTATTCCGCGGCAACGTGATCCGTAACCACAACCACCTGCTCGGTCGCGTCCCCGGCCTCGACGGCATGAAGACGGGCTACATCCGCGCCTCCGGCTTCAACATCGTGACGTCGGTGCGCCGCGGCGGCCGCCACATCATCGCGGTCGTGTTCGGCGGCAGCTCCGCGAGCGCGCGCGACGCCCGCGTCGTCAGCCTGATCGACGGCAACATCAATGTCGCGTCGATCAAGCGTACCGCCCCGCCGCTGGCCGAAGGCGTCGAGACCGCCGACGCCGATGCTGACGTTCCCGAGGTCAAAGAGACCAGGGAAACAAAAGTCGCCGCTGTAGCCCCCGCGCCTGTCGAGACGCCGCCAGCCGTAGCTGCGCCGCCGTTGGCTCCAGCCCCTTCGCGCTCCGCCGAGGTGCAACAGCCGGAGCCGGGCTCGACCGATCCGATCAAGCCGAACCCGGTAAAGACCTTCACCGTGCGGGCGGCCGGCACACGTACAGCGTCGCTGTCGGCTCCGGCTCCGGACAGCCGCAAGCTCGCGCCGTCGCCGGCGGCCGCCAGCCTCACAAACGTCACCACGGTCTCGACCGTGAAAGCCGAGTCCACGCCGCTGCCGCCGCCACCCGGCGCAAGGCCGGGCGTGCTCGGCGTGCTGCCCGCCAACAAGGTCGCCTCCGCCGGCGACAGCGTGCCGGTGACCGCCTCGACGGCTGAAGCCTCGGCTAAGCGCAACGGCGGCTGGATGATCCAGGTTGGCGCTTTCGACGACGAGAGCGACGCCAAGCAGCGGCTGAACACCTGCCAGAGCAAGGCCAAGGATCAGCTCGGCAAGGCCGATCCGTTTACCGAACGCGTGGCCAAAGGCGAGAAGTCGATGTTCCGGGCGCGTTTCGCCGGGCTCGAGAAAGACCAGGCGGAAGCCGCCTGCAAACACCTCAAGCGCAGCGACATTCCATGCATGTTGCTGAAGAACTGAGGATCGAACGCACGATCCCTTAGGGCGCGTACGGCTCTTCGGAAACGATCATGCGACAAGAAGACTACCAATAACAGCGATGCGCCGAACCAGGAGCTGCTGATGGTGTTGCGTCAGGAGTACCTCAGCGATGGCGGCGAAGAAGGATGTCCTTGGCTTCATTGACCCGGGCCGCGAGATAAGTCGACCCACCCTGGTCGGGGTGCAGTTTCTTCATCAGCGTGCGATGCGCGCGGCTGATCGCGTCGGCGTTCGCGCCGGGCTGCAGGCCAAGGATCTGATAGGCTTCCTGTTCGGTCATTTTGCCGCTGCTCGCCGCCGGCCGCCCCGTTGCCGCGTCACCATTCGCGTGTTCACGCCAGCGGGGATCCCGGCGGTCAAGATACGCCATCAATAGCGCACGGCTTTCATCGTCCATGTCACCGAGCAGGCTGACAAGGGTCCTTACGCCGAGTTGTTCCAGTGGTACTCCCTTGTAATGCCCCGCGATGATGCGGCCAGTCATGTTGCCGCTGTCGTGGTCGAGCTCCATCTCAACGTAGCGCGCACGCACGCGCGAGGCCTGTCCGCGGCGCTTGGTGGTGCGCTGGGAGAAGCCGGCCGGGCCGAAGGGCAGCCAGCCTAAAAGCCCCAAACCGAAAGCACCGAGCGTAACCGCGACGCCGATCTCGCCGCGCAGACCCAAGAACACGGCGAAGCCAAGCGACAGCAAGCCGCCGCTGGCCTTGAGCACGCGCGCGCCGACCTTCGGATCGACTTTGGAAATGACGTTGAGCGCCCAAAGGGCGAGCACCAGCGCCAGCAGGCCAAATAACAACATCGGGATATCAGCTCAATTGCGCCAGGAGATTCTGCGCGCTGCCTGAGCGGCGTGCCGCCATGTCGGCCAGCGCCTTGCGGCCGCCGGCAGCATAGGCCGCGACCGCGCGCAGCAGTTCGCGCAGCTCATGCGCCGCGCCGGCGTCGAAGCGGCAATAGGCGCCGCGCGACAGCCGCGCGATCTCGCGGTAGGCCTTTTCGGCGACGGGGTCGTGGCCCTCCTCAAACATGAATGCCGGCACGCCGAGCAGGCCGAGTTCGCCGGCCGCGGCACAGAGATCGTCGAGGTTCTCCTCCATCGCATCGCCGACGAAGACCAGCGCCTGCACGGGCTGGCGCCGATATTCCTTGCGGGCGTGGCCGAGCACCTTGCCGATCTGGGTGTGTCCGCCGCGGCAGTCGATGCGCGACATCAGCGCCGCAAGCTTGTCGCTGCCGGCGACCCAGCCGGAGGCGCCGCACTCGCTCAGTCCGCGGAAGTAGACGAGCTGGATGTCAAGGCCGCCGATCGAGTCCGCTTCGCGGAACATATCGGCCTGGAGCGCGCAGGCGGTGTCCCAGGTAGGCTGGCGGCTCATCGTGGCGTCCAGCGCGAAGATTAATCGTCCGCGCGGACCAGCCTTCACCGCCGGCCCCAAGGCGCGGACGCGCTCGAGGAATTCCGTGATTTCCGGCTTCGAGGAAGCGGGCGCCGGCGTCTGGGATCGGTCCTTGGTCATGGCCACAGAGTCTACACCCTTTCGCACGACGCCGCGCGGGCGCGCGACACCACGGGTTTAGGTGGCCTCGGACAAGGTGCGATGCAAGAAGTTGGGTCGGTCAGGCCAGCAGGTCGTGGACCTGGAGCGGCTGATCCATGACTGAATACCATTCTGCCCGCGCGGCGGCGCGGCGGCGGCCGTTCTCCGACAATGGCAGATGCAGCGCGTTGAGCAGTCCAATGACTTCCTCGCGCGCGGTGAGGTGCGACATATTCGGCCGCGTGCCGAGCGTCGCCTCGTCGAGATCGTCGAGCGCGGTCAGCCCGCGCGGAAAGAACTCGCGATAGACCACGCGCTCGGCGAAGCCGTCGACGCAGCGGAAGGCCATGCGCTTGGAGAGCTCGTTGATGCCCTCGCCGACCAGCCGCTTGTTGCGCGAACCGAGATGCGAAAGCCGGTTGCGCACGACGATCCAGTCAGTGAGCTTGCCGTCGACCAGCCGCCGCTGGCGGCGCGCCTCGCGGACCATCTCGGCATAGTGGCTCTCGCCGGTGACGGCGAAGTTGGTCGGGTCGAGCGTCGCGAGCACATCGAAGTCGACGAACGAGTCATTGAGCGGCGTGACCAGTGTGTCGGCCATCGAGTGGGCGAGCCGCATCAGGTAGGTGTCGTTGCCGGGCGTGTCGACCACCACCACGTCGTGCGTGTGCTCGATGGTGCTGATGGCCTTGGCGAAGCTGTCGAACTCGCGAGCCTCGTTAGCCTCGACCGAGGGACCGTCGGCGCGCTCGACGCAGTAATGCGTCGGCAATTCGAGCTTGATCCGCGCACGCTCGGCCCAGTCACGGCGGTTCTCGATGTAGTGGGTGAAGCTCTTCTGGCGCGAGTCGAGATCGATCGTGGCAACCCGCTGGCCGGCCTTGAGCAAGGCGACCGCGATGTGCAAGGCGGTGGTGGATTTGCCCGAGCCGCCCTTCTCATTGCCGAGCACCACAACATGCGCGGATTGAGGAGACCCTTGGATCGATTGGACCAGCATGACGCGCCCTTTGATCCGCTACTTCTCAATTTTTCCGCGCACTTAAGTCAAGTTAGTTGCAGTTTAACCATTAATAGGCGGGACGCGATATAGTATAATTAACGTCGTGCTACCTGCTATTTACGACAATTCTCCGACAAGGCCCC